>CAMKQK010000103.1:0-2522 GCA_946414915.1 uncultured Caryophanales bacterium | reverse complement strand
ACAGGTTGCTTCCTTTTAGTTAATACTGGTGATAAACCAGTCTTCTCTAATAACGGTATTTTAAGTACTGTCGCTTGGCAAATTGGTGACAAAGTCACCTATGCCTTAGAAGGTTCAGTCTTTGTTGGTGGTGCGGTTGTTCAATGGATTAGAGATGAAATGCAACTCATCGAACATGCTTCCGAGGCTGAAAGTGTGGCCTTACAAAGTCATAGAAGTCGTGTCTATGTTGTCCCAGCATTTACTGGTTTAGGTACCCCATACTGGGATGATGACGCTCGTGGTGCAGTCTTTGGTTTAACTAGAGGTACTAACCGTTCTCAATTTGTAAGAGCGTGTTTAGAAGCGATCGCCTATCAATGTAAAGATGTGATGGAAGTGATGCAAAAAGACGCTAAACAAAATATCACTGTTTTAAAGGTTGATGGTGGTGCCACACAAAATAAGTACCTTATGCAGTTCCAAAGTGATATCCTTAATACAACTATTAAATTACCAAAATGTTTAGAAACCACCGCATTAGGTGCAGCCTATATGGCGGGTTTACAAAGCGGATTCTTCCCTAACTTAGAAAGCATTAAAAAGATCCACGAATATCAAGCGACTTATGCTCCTCAAATGAGTAAGAAAGAAGTCAAAGAATTATACAAAGGTTGGAAGACCGCGATTAAAGCGACAAGAATGTTTAAATAATATGCAAAACAATCAATGGAATAAAGAACAAGTCAAACGCTATATCAGTTCCTTACAAGTTAGTGTCCCAATCAACGCTGACTATGTTTATGATGTCTACGATATGGCGAATGAACTCATCAACATGCTCGATAAGGAGAATTCACAAATAGAGGTTAAAGAAATTAACCAAGTTGAGCTCCTATTTTACTGTGTTGGTGAATACTATTATTCCATTTCTCACCTAAACCCAGAAGAAATCGAGAAGTTCAATAATAACGAAGACTATCCTTCTTCTATGGCAAGTGTCGCCGCGGATAAGTATTTATCCCTTTCCATCTTTAATCACGTGGAAAAGAAATTAGGTAATCGTTTCATGCCTCCAGCATCATCTTTAAATATTTATTTAAACTTCATGCTCAATATCGTTAAAGGCTATAAGAAAAACGATCCTCAATCTTCTCTTATCAGTGACCTTTTAATGAAGTCATTAACTATTTCTCGTAGTATCTTAGAACAATTATTGAATGGTTATGAAACAGAAGCCTACTCCTCTTGGAGAACACTTCACGAATGTGAATGTACATTAATTCTTTTAGATAAATATGGTGACCGTTTAATCAATCGATACTTAAGACATATGAATTTCGGTTTAGCGTTTAATAACACTATCCCAGATAAAGAACAACAAGATCGCATCTTCTATGAAATGAAAGAAGAAATGCGTGGATATGGCTTAAAGAGTAAAGACATCCGTAAATACATTGAATATGGTTGGCTTTATGAAATCGTTCCTGAGGAAGAAAAAGAATCATTCAAGCTTAACTTCCGTGATGGTTTAGAAAAACTCGCTGGCTTAGAAGTCTACGCAAAGCGTTATGAAATCAGTAGTGAAATCATTCATAGCACGCCATTACTGATCTATTCCAATAAAGAATATTTCTATTACATGACTTTATTAAGTCTTTACGAATCATTCTTTAGACTTGAACAAGTCTTTGTCTCATTATTCTCTAAACGCGTTTCCGAAGAACAAATGAAACAATATCAAGAAATGCGTAAAGTCTATTACGCTCAACTAGTGATTATTCACAAAAGAGAGCTCCAAGCATTTAGAGATTTACAGAAAAAATGGAATCAAAAAAAGGCTACAAAATAGCCTTTTTTAATTGTTAAGTTCACCTTTTTTGATTAGCTCAATCTTATTTAAACAAGATTTCTTTTCTTCTACAGTGGCGTAACCAATTTTTAAATCTATATCAAGGTCATCGCCGATATCAATGACAACACCGAAGACGTCATCATCGCGATAAGTTCCAAAGATATTCTTAATATATTTAATACCTACTTCGTACCATATCCCTCTATTAAGAGAACGGAAGACGAGCGAATTATTCTTTTCGTTATAGTAAATGCATTCATATTTTGAGTGGTTATTATAATCAATAGTATTAAGGTTACCAGCCGCTAAAACGATGAACAATATACCAATGATGATAGGGATTAAAAGAACACCTAAGACAATAACAACTTTAGAAATAGTGCTCTTTGCATTTCTATATCTTTTAGCAATAACCACCATAGAATCTAGATCAGGTTTTTCTTTTAAAGTAAAACGATAACCATCATGGATAAGAAATTCTTCTTCTTCGCTAAGATATCTGCCAACATAAGGAGCCATAAAAACCCTCCAGATTATTCTAGAGGGTATTATACAATAAAGTGTGTCTTAATCAAATTAATTTTGATTAGTCGTCTTGATAGCAAGAGCCACCGATGAACTCACGAATAATGGAGTTACATGGTACCCATTTGTCACTTAAGTCATCGAAGAACTTGAGCATACGGAT
>CAMKQK010000102.1:0-2650 GCA_946414915.1 uncultured Caryophanales bacterium | reverse complement strand
CGCCATTGCTGAAGAATTCGGTGAACCAATTGGTACAACCGGTACAGGCAAAATGGTCGCTGCTTTAAGAAGATTAGGCTTCTACCGTGTCTTTGACACCAACTTCGCTGCCGACTTAACAATCATGGAAGAAGCGCATGAATTAATGGATAGAATTACCAAAAAGACTGCGCCACTTCCACAAATCACATCCTGTTCCCCAGGCTGGATTAACTATATGGAATACTTCTATCCAGAAGTCATCCCACATGTTTCTTCATGCAAATCCCCACACATGATGATGGGTGCAATTATCAAATCATATTTCGCTAAACAACATGAATTAGATCCAAAAGATATCTTTGTGGTCTCCGTCATGCCATGTACCGCCAAGAAATATGAAAGAGCTAGAAAAGAAATGCCAAACGATGTCGATGCTGTTATCACCACACGTGAATTAGCAAAGATGATCAAACGTGCTGGTATTATTTGGAAAAACTTACCAGAAGAAGAATTCGACAATGACTTATTAGGCGAATATAGTGGTGCTGGTGTCATCTTCGGTGTCACCGGTGGTGTTATGGAAGCCGCTTTAAGAACAGCCTATTTCTGGTTAACTGGTAAAGAATATGACAAGATTAACTTCACTGAAGTCCGTGGTTTACAAGGCGTCAAAGAAGCCGCTTTAAACATCAACGGTACTGAAATCAAAGTGGCCGTCACCTCTGGTATGGCTAACGCGAAGAAGTTATTAGACCAAATCAAAGATGGTACTTCTCCATACGCTTTCATCGAAATCATGTGTTGTCCAGGTGGATGTATCAACGGTGGTGGTCAACCATTCGTTAAACCAATCTTCTTACCAAATGAAGATGATGACATCCTTGAAACATACCGCGCCAAACGTGCCAGCGTGTTATACAGTGAAGATGAACGCTTAGTCATTCGTCAATCACACAATAACAAAGACATCCAAAAACTCTACAAAGACTTCTTGGGTCAACCTGGTAGCGAACTCGCTGAAGAATTACTCCACACATCCTACGATGCGAAGAGAGAAAAATTTCCAGAAAATAAATAATTAACTATTTGGGGCGGGTATTCAAATACTCGCCCCTTATTGTCTTATAAGGAGACAACTTATGAATATCAAATTTTACAATTCCCTTTCTAATTCACTCCAAGATTTCAAAACTGTCCAAGATAAAAAGGTCAGTATGTATGTCTGTGGCCCAACAGTTTACAATTACCCACACATTGGTAATATGAGACCAGTCGTGGTATTTGATACTTTAAGACGCTTTTTAACTTATGTCGGTTATGATGTCACTTACGTTAGTAACTATACAGACGTTGATGACAAAATCATTAAAGCCGCGAAGCAAGAAGGTAAATCAGAAAAGGAATTGACTGATTTCTACATCGCTGAATTTGAAAAGACCGTTAAAGGTATTGGTTCTCAAGTGCCAAACATTACTCCAAGAGTTACCGAATATATGGACAAGATTATTGCTTATGTTGATAACCTTGTAAAAACCGGTGCCGCTTATGTGGTGGATGGAGACGTCTACTTCAGAGTGGAGAACATCAAAGATTATGGCGCTTTAAGCGGCATAAATGTAGAAGATTTACGCGTAGGTGCGCGCATTGAGGAAAACTCACAAAAGGAATCACCATTAGACTTTGCGCTTTGGAAAAAGACCGAAGAAGGTATTAGATGGGATTCTCCTTGGGGCAAAGGTAGACCAGGCTGGCACACCGAATGCTGCGTGATGATTGATTCTATCTTCCCAACACACTTCATCGATATACACGGCGGTGGCTATGACTTAAAATTCCCACACCACGAAAATGAAATCGCGCAAACAGAAGCGACCCATCATCATAAGATCGCCAACTTCTGGATGCACAATGCCTTTATTAACTTTGGTAATGAAAAGATGTCCAAATCTTTAGGCAACATCGTTTTAGCAAAAGATATGATTGCCCAATACGGTGGTGTCGTCACTCGTTTAGTCATTTTAAACGCTCATTACCGTCAAGCTGTGAATTTCACTGAAGATACAGTTAAAGAAGCGCAACAAGTCGTTTCTCGTATGCAAATGGCGTATAAACAAGCCGCTTTGAAGTTACAAAGTAATGGCATTGATTTAGATGCTGGTAAACCAGCTTATATCTCTAAGTTCATCGAAGCCTTAGCTGATGACCTTAATACCGCTAACGCTTTAGCGGAACTCTATAACGTTTTAAAAGATATCAACCAAGCAATCAGAAATAAAGACGCTGATTTGAATGTTTTAAATGACCAATTTAAGACACTTACAGATATGTTCTACGTTTTAGGACTAGACATTAAGTTCACAAAGTTTGATAATGATATCTCCCAATTGTATAAACAATATCTTGAGAGCAAAGAAAATAAAGATTTTGCCAAATCCGACGAAATCCGAAAAATCTTAATAGAAAAAGGAGTCATGTAAATTGCCAATTTTAAGCGACGCTAACCCATCCTTAATTGAAAAATTACTTGATGCGCTGAATATTACTGGTGATGGTGTTAGAACTGCGAGCAGTATTATTATCGCGTTAGGCGTGATTTTAATCTGTGGCTTTTTAATGACAAGACTCACTAAATTACTTAAATTGCCAAACGTTACTGCTTATATCATTA
>CAMKQK010000101.1:0-2653 GCA_946414915.1 uncultured Caryophanales bacterium | reverse complement strand
GACTCCACCTGCTTGATATGGGATATTTCATTCCCCTTCAATTTAGCAATTATACATCCCCTTTACATACCATTCACTTAGATGTTAAGCAAATCTAGCTTCTAAAGCTTTCATTGCTTTAACACCAGATACCAGCTCTGCATTATTACCTCTTCTTTCATAATAATTATCATCATATGTTACGGGGGTTTGGCCTGATTTTAATTCCAGAACTAAGAGAGAAACATCATAATACCGTGGAAAGCGTATATGAGTAAGAATATAATTTTTTATGTCTTCTTCAATTGGTTCTTTTTTTATAATATTAATAACCTCATTTTGGAATTTATCATTACTTCCACCATAGAATTTCTTAATTTCTTCATCAATACCTGTTATATAAAATTGGGTGTCATGATAACGTCGTCCTTTTTTTGTTTGATAAAATTTCTGAAATTCTATAAAAGATTTTTCAGACTCACAAATGCCAACAATAACGTAGGCACTTGTCTCTGGACCCTTATTAACAGCAGCTGTGAGAGTACGAACTATTTTTTTTACTAACTCTATATTCAATTTACCATCATGAAGATTATGAATGCCTACTTTAAAGTCATATTGTCCTCCTTCCATAGTTGATAATCTCAGGATATTATCTACTTCAATAACCCAGTTGTCTCTTGCTACGTCTTCACCTTTAGCCTTTTTGAAATATGGACTAATAACACCTTTGATAGCTTGGATATTTAGATGTCTTGTTTCTGCATTCCATGATTTAGAACCTATACCTTTCATAAGTTTTATTCCAATACCATCAAGTTGTTTTACAAGCTCTTGCATATCAGCTACAATTTTATGGTCTTGTATGACAATTTCATAGAATGCTAAATAAACTATTTGGAATGTTCGAACAAGTCCTTCCGCTTCATCTCTAGTAAAGACAAGATTGCCGAAATCCTTATTTGCGTTATTTAATACGTCTAAAAGAACAGAAAAAGTATGACAAAATGCTTTAATTATATTATCACTTCCTATTTCTGTTATTTTCGATTCCATTTTTGCAGCCAAAGCACTACCATCTTTATCGAATTGATCGTAACGATATAATCGATTTAAGACATAGGACGAAGGCGGAATATCTTTGCCTAATATTATATATGATAAAATCCATGCTATAAGTTCCTCATCTCTTGAAACACGCATATTTTGAAGCGTAATAATATGTTGTTTAACCCACCAAATGTTGTTAATATTGATACCATATTTGAGGTGGGTATTTGAGAGACTTATCTTTTTCATATCATTAAGAAGCAATTTGTCGCTATTCGAAACATCACCACGAATTGTGGAGGCTATTTTACTGACAATATCAGGAAAAACTCCTAAAGCCCCAGCCTGACGTATTTCTTGACTTGATAGCTGCTTTCCAAAAGAATTAATTCGACGGAAAATCTCTTCTATACTCTGCCGGTCAGCTATAATAAAAGAGAATGGTATTTGATAAGAAACAATCTCTAAACAGACTTCTTTTGGTAAAGCTGGCTCATTCTGCTTCAATCTTCCCGATTGTTTAAGGTTCAAGGTACTTGCTAAAGTGTCAAGGTTAAAGAAAAAATTCTTTCCTTTCCATTCAATACAGAATTCATTCTCAATAAATGACACAATAGAATTTAAGCGTTGCATACCATCAATGATGTCATAAGTGATTCCACCATTAGCATCAGTGTTTTGCGCTAATAAAAAAAGTGGCACAGAGTATTTTTTGAGTAAAGAATCAATAAAAGCAATTTTCTCTTGTTGTGTCCATACAAGTTTTCGTTGATATCGACGATTCACTATATATTTTCCAGCTAAATAGTTATCATATACTACTTGCACACTATCTGATCTACTTGTTATAGAGGTAACCATATTGAATACAATTAATAAAATACAACTAAATTATGAAATGATCACACTAAAATGTATTACTGATATAACGTCAATCTTATGGTATTAAAGATTAGACATTTTACATTTAATACAAATTATGGCGTTGTGAAAAACAAGCCACGATCCACAATGACATGACAAAGATATGAAAAAAAATTGATAAAGTATCCATTTACAAAAATAATTTTTGAATCAATAGTATAATGCTCTCAATCCGCTAACACATCAATTTGTTGGCTTGGATGTGTCTTGTGGATCCTAATACATTGAATAAAAGGTTTGAAGTTTCTTTCTTAATAGAGGAAATTGAATTGGGGGCCGATTTACTTATGAATCAACCATATATCTTGTTTTTATAAATAGGATTCCCAACTTCTTCCAATCAAACTATCTTGCTCAATGACTTCCAACTTTCGGTGTCCATTCCTTCAAAGCAGCTCTTCACTACTCATCAACCATAGCCTATCGATGGGCACTCATCGTTCCGCACACTTCTTCCTTTAATTGGAACGACACTCTGTCTCCTCATTACATCCTTCCCCGTCCGATGGCCATGACGTACTTCATGGAGCGTTGAACTTTAGGGCATCCTCCTTGTCGTATCTGTCACTGAATTGTTCTTATTCCGACCTTTCTCATTCCTGCCTTTTCCGGGCGAAGCGAGTCACACTTACTTTTTCCGTCGCGAAGTTAGTGCAAGCCGTATTCTGCAAGTACCAGGTGCCTTATTCCTCGAATTTTT
>CAMKQK010000100.1:0-2774 GCA_946414915.1 uncultured Caryophanales bacterium | reverse complement strand
ACTGGCCCATATTTACCAATCTATGGTTTTGGTGTGGCGGTACTTTATGCAGTTAGTAATATCCCCTTAAAAATTGATAACCAAGTCGTGGATATCATTATTAGAATCATCATCATTGGTGTGGGTATGACTCTCATTGAATTCATCGCTGGTTTAATATTTATTAAAGGGTGTGGCGTTAAGTTATGGGACTATTCCGACCGTAAAGGCAATATCATGGGCATTATTTGTCCGTCCTTTTCTCTTATATGGTTAGTGGTTGGTTCTTTATATTATTTCTTACTTAATCCTGTTCTAGTGATGGGTATCTCTTGGATTAGTGAAAACCTTATCTACACATATTTTGTGGGTGCAGTCATTGGAGCGATGATTGTGGACTTTGCCTATTCAATCCATTTAGCCACAAAACTTAAACAGTTCAAAGACTTACAAAATCTCCGATTTGAAGAATTCAAAAAAGAACTTAAAAGAAGAATTAACGATATTAAAAGCAAACTCGATAAATAGTCTTAAGTGCAACATTAAAAATAGAGATTGCACTTTAAAACCAGCGATAATTGTTATTAGACACTTCTTTGAAGTGTTTTTTGTTGTGGTTCACTTTTAAAGTGCAAAACACCACTAAATTGCACTTTAAAAATTGCACTTTAAAACTACATATGATATTATTTTCTTATGGAAAATAAATATTCAAACAAGTACATTATCGAAACCGGCATGGGGTTACAAGACGTCGATGGTTTAAAGAACTCGACATACTTTATTAATGAATCTGAAAAGTATGTAAAAGGTGAAATAACTCTCGATGAATTAGAAGAAGTAATCACTTCATACTATAAAAACAAACCAGAAGAAAAAGAAAGAACTGAAGAAGCAGATATTGTTTCAGCGAGAATCGCTAAACTTATCTCAGATGATTCTTTCACGTTTACCGTTGGGCAGTTTGTATCAATTCATAAGCAATTATTTGAAGGTGTGTTTACTCACGCTGGCAAACTAAGGACGTATAACTTCACCAAGAAAGAGTGGGTTTTAGATGGTGCTTCTGTTTTATATAGTGATTACCGTTTAATCGAAACAACTCTCCAATATGATTTTGAAACAGAAAGAAAGTTTGATTATTCACATTTGTCTAAAGACGAACTAGTAGATCACCTCGCTATATTCATATCTAACCTTTGGCAGATTCATGCTTTTGAAGAAGGCAATACAAGAACAACCGCGGTATTTGTTATTAAATATTTACGCAGTTTAGGATATGACGTTACTAATGATGCCTTCGCTAAGAATGCTTGGTATTTTAGAAACGCTTTAGTAAGAGCAAATTATCGACACTTACGTAAAGGTGTCTTTGAAGATAGATCATTCCTTGTTAAGTTCTTAAGAAACTTGATTTTGAATGAAAATAACCAATTACATAATAGAGATCTCCATATTAGCCCAGTACTACAACCTCAAGAAAATTCTAGAGAGACAAAGATATTAGTGTTAATGGGTAATCATCCATCTATTAAGCTAGATGAAATTGCCGAGCAACTAAATGTCTCATTAAGAACTATTAAAAATGCTGTTTCAGCATTAATTAAAGAAGGAAAAGTAGAACGTCTTGGTGGTAAGAAGATGGGCTATTGGAAAATAAAACAATAGTTTTACAAATATTCGTTATATAATAGTTTGTGCTTTGTAGGTATTAATCTTATGAAAAAGAAATTATTAGTTTTATCTATTATTCCGTTCTTATTAACTGGTTGTTCATTATTTAATGACATCTTTGATAGTGGAGAATCTTATACTTACACAAGTAAGAGTAACGATGAATCATCTAATAACAATAATCCTAGTGATGATACATCCACTAAACCTAATTCAAATAGCACAGTAAATAATGATCCTCATATCGTTTTTGATAGTGATGGTTTTGAATATGATGAAAGCACAAGAAACTATCTCATCACCATGAAAAGAGGTAGTAGTGTTACTCTTAATGCAGTAATTGCTAATGGGGATTCAAAAGAATTCTCTTTGATCTACTCCTGGCTTGTCGGTGGAGATTATGGCACGATCAATAACAATACTGTCCGTATTAATGATAACGCCCCTATTGATGGCACTGCCTATTTAAAAATCGAACTTAAGAAGAATGGTGCCTCTGACGCGATTGATGTCATCTTAATTAGAATTACCATCATCGATAAATACCAAGTCTCTGTCATTTCTAAGAGTGAGGATGTCGTCGTGGTTAAATCAAACAGTTATAACGTTGATTACGATATCGCTGTTCCTCTCGCTAATAAGTATTACGATTTACCAATTGTTAAGCTTGAGGATTATAACGAACCATATACCGTCGACTTCATTAATGATGATGCGGAATATTATAAAGATAAGATTGCTTTCAAATTTGATGAAAGTGGCTCATATTTCCAAATTGTTGATGAGTTCAATATGATGTCTAATTATCGTTTCCACGCGGTTATTAAGGATAACGATAAAAACATCCTTAAAGACTTAACATTAACCGCGACAGAAACATTAGATAGTGAAGACGTCTTAGCGGTTTATTATGGTCAATATAACGAAAAGGTCAATAAAGGTAGCACATTAACTGTGGAAAAGAGTGAAACCTCTCCAATCACTTTAACTACTTACTTTAATGGTAACTTATTAGCAACTTACGCTAAGGCATATAGTGTCACTAGTGAAGATACAACTATCGCTACAATTGATAAAAAGTATATTAATGGCTCATCCGTTTATGCAGTTATGCCTTTAGG
>CAMKQK010000099.1:0-2837 GCA_946414915.1 uncultured Caryophanales bacterium | reverse complement strand
ATGCGTGCCTTTAGAGTTATCGCTGACCACATTAGAACAATTACCTTCGCTTTAGCGGATGGTGAATCATTCTCAAATGAAGGTAGAGGCTACGTTTTACGTAGACTTCTTAGAAGAGCGGTCAGATATGGCAAACTCTTAGGTATGGAAAAACCATTCATCTATCAACTCGTGGATGTCGTCGCTAACAACATGGAAGACTACTATCCATATTTACAAGGTAAGAAAGAATTCGTTGCTAAAATCGTTAAAGCGGAAGAAGAAAAATTCATTAAGACTTTAACAAACGGCGAAGCCTTATTAATGAAGTTAATTAAAGACAATAAAGCAGTCAGTGGTGCTGATGTCTTCAAACTCTACGATACATTCGGTTTTCCAAAAGAACTCACTTTAGAAATTTGTGAAGAACAAGGCATTAAAGTGGACGTTGAAGAATTCGAAAAGCTCATGAAAGAGCAAAGAGAAAGAGCGAGAACTGCCCGTGGTGACCAACAATCCATGAATAAGCAAGCTATTGACTTAATGAAATGCACAGTGGCTTCTAAATTCAATTATGGTTATGAACCAGTGGAAGCGACAGTCGTTGCCTGCTTCAAAGATGGTAATAAAGTTGATTCCTTAGATGATGAAGGTGAGATCATGCTTGATGTCACTAATTTCTACGCTGAAAGCGGTGGTCAAGTTGCAGATACCGGTGTTATTGAAAATAACAACGTTTCCATGAAAGTCACTAACGTCATTAAAGCACCTAATAAACAACATTTACATTCTGTGAAAGTAATGTTCGGTGAAGTTAAGGTTGGCGATAAAGTAACCGCGAAAATTGATGAGTTCCGTAGAACCTTAATCGCGAGAAACCACTCCTCAGTCCACCTCTTACAACAAGCTTTAACTGAAGTCTTAGGCGATCATATCGCTCAACACGGTTCTTATGTTAATGAAGAATATTCTCACTTTGACTTCAATCACTTCCAAAAGATGAGCCCAGAGCAAATCGCGGAAGTTGAAAGAAGAGTTAATCAATATATCGCTCAAGCGATTAAAGAAGAAACATTTGTCCTTCCAATTGAAGAAGCGAAGAAAATGGGCGCTAAAGCCTTATTCGATGATAAATATGGCGATACAGTCAGAGTGGTCACCTTTGGTGATGTCTCTAAAGAATTCTGTGGTGGTACCCACGTTACTAACACCAGTGATATCGGTGTCTTCGTCATTGAATATGAAGAATCTGTGGCCGCGGGTATTAGAAGAATTCAAGCGAGAACCTCCTTCGGTGCTTATGAACTCTTAAAGAAAAGAGAAAACATCCTCGCTCAAAGCCGTGACTTATTAGGTATTGGTTCTATCTATGATGTTCCAGCTAAACTCAAAGGCTTACAAGCGGAAAAAGATGCTTATCGTAAAGAAGCCGAAACCTTAAAACAAAAATTAGCGAACGCTACAAGTGGTAACCTCGCTAATGAGTTCGTGGAACAAGACGGTTTATTAATCTTAGTGAAATTCTTGAAGGATCAAAAACGTGATTCCTTATTAAAGATTATTGATAGCCTTAAAGCTAATAAAGATAATTACCTCATCGCTTTAGTCGGTGAAGAAAATGGTGGTTATCCAATCGTTGTCGGTGCTTCTAAAGCCGCGAACGATAAAGGTTACCTTGCAGGTAAACTTGTCAAAGAAATCGCTACTTTATTAGGCGGTTCCGGTGGTGGTCGTCCAGACCTCGCTAGTGGTGCTGGTAAAGATATCGCTAAGATTGACGAAGTGAAAAAACTTCTCATTAAGTAAAAATAAAGACTGAGTGAAATAAATCATCCAGTTTTTTTCTAGCGGTTTTTAGATTTATAATCGTCTTATTTGGTGAGAGGTAAAGAAATATGAAAAAAAGTATCATTTTATTAATAGCCTTATTATCCTTAGCGGGTTGTGCAACTCTTAACACCAAAGGTAAAGCAAAAAAGACAACCAATTGTAGTTGCTATGAACCTAATCCCACTCCAGAATTAGATGCTCTTGGACTTAATGATTCTTATAAACTTAATACTCATCCTAATAGTTTGGAATCTCATCAAGCTTTAAGAGATAAAGACGATAATAAAAATGTGCTTTTTGATAATTATCAAAGCGCGATTAGTTTTGCTAGCGAACTTGAAGCAAAAGCGGAATATGGTCGTTATAACGAAACAATTAAGTTTTTAAAGAATTTACAAGAAGATGAATTTCAAAATAAGAATCTCTTATTGACTGAAGAAATCACCTTAGGAAGTAGTGGCTATGATCTTTATTTTAATGCTGTTTATTTAAAGAATGATGTTCTTTACATGCATGGCTTTAAATTTGATTCAAATAGTCCAGGCGCTCGTTACAGGTCATTTACTACGGACATTGTCTTTGTCGCGGGCTATGTTTGGTTAGATAAAGATATCACATATAGTGAATGTGAATTTGTAATCGACCAAGATTTGCGTATACAAATGGTTACTGAATTAGATTAAGTAAATTTTATAAATAATTATCTAACGTTAATTTTTATAACTTGTTAATATATTAACGTGGTTAAAAAGTATCTCTCTTTAGATTTAGGAACAAAAACTCTCGGAGTGGCCTATAATGACGCTCTCGGTTTTGTGCACGGTTTAGAGACATTCCGCTTTGATAGAAACCAATACATCGTCGCAAGAAAACACGTCATCGAACTCTCGGAAAAGATGATGATTAATGACATCGTTATTGGTATGCCTCTTCACTTATCTGGTGAACAAAGTGAAATGAGTCAAAACGTTTTACGTTTTATTGAAGATTTAAAGAAAGAAAAACCATCATTAAATATTGAAACAATG
>CAMKQK010000098.1:0-2931 GCA_946414915.1 uncultured Caryophanales bacterium | reverse complement strand
GATAGTAACGAACAAGCGTTCAAAATGGCCGGTATCTTAGCCTTTAAAGACGCTTATCCAAAGTGCAAACCAATCATCCTTGAACCAATCATGAGAATTCATGTTATTGCGCCAAGTGAATATACAGGTGATGTCATGTCCGACTTAAATACCAGACGTGCTCGTATCCAAAATATGGAAGAACACGAAGGTATGCAAGATATCGAAGCTTTAATTCCTGAAGCAGAAATCGTTGACTACGTCACACAGCTTAAATCCATTACTCAAGCTTCTGGTTACTTCAATAGAGAATTCGTTAACTACGAAGAAGTTCCAGAATACTTAAAGGACAAAGTTATTAAAGAAAACAAGATCAACCAATAATCGATTGATTGTTCTTGAGAAGAGGGATATCGTTCCCTCTTTTCTTTTACAAAGAAATGTTAGAAAATAGGTAGTATGAAAATACTATTAACCAATGATGATGGCTATAACGCTCAAGGAATCACAATATTAAGAGACTTATTATCAAAATACGCGGAAGTAACAATTGTTGCCCCTTTTGAACATATGTCTGGTAAAAGTGCATCTATCACATTAGGCGAATGGCTAAAAGTCGATAAGATTGATGAACATACGTATGCGGTACACGGCACGCCCACTGACTCCGCTAACTTGGGATTAGGTGGATTAGATATCGATTTTGATTTAGTGGTATCGGGCTGCAATAGTGGACACAATCTTTCTTATGATGTCTTTTTAAGCGGCACAATCGGTGCTTGTATGGGCGCAACCATATTCCGTAAAAAGACCATCGCTTTCTCTGGTCCATTTGATGATTATTCAAACCTCATTGAACACTTTGATGAGATTTGGGAATTCATTAATAAGTATAACCTACTAAGCGAAGAATATTGTTTAAATGTAAATATCCCTAAAGGTGAGGTAAAAGGCATTAAGATTGGCCGTTGCTACTTTAGAAAAGATCATTACTATTTTGACAAGAAAGATGATACTTTCTATCCTTTAAGAGATGTCCAAAGTCATGAGGATATGCCAGAATGGGCGGATTATCGTCAAGTTCATGAAGGCTATATCTCTATCGTTCCTATTTCACGTCTTCCATTTAGCGAAGAACAATATCAAGAAGTACTTAAGAAAGTGCAGGGAAAATAATGCAATTTGCGTTAGATGAAAAAGAGAATCAAAAGTTTGTTTCTTTATTTAATCAACACGAAAACAATATCGACTATATGCTCTATTTAAGAGATATGGTATGGAATAACCCTGGCATTAAGCCTTATAAATTTAAAGATAAAAGCAAATTTGAAAAGCGTTCTTCTTTTATTGATGAACTTTTAAAGAATAGAGCCACTGATAATGAATTTATCAAGAAAAATGTTAGATGGGACACTAATCTCATTGATATCGATGAATTTAACAATAATCCATATTTAAAAGCGCTTAATAATCTCACTTTTGAAAGTGGTGATTGGTCACTTAAACAGAAAACATTAAAAGCTTATTCTTTATTCCCTTATGAAGAAGAATATCATTATGGCGGCAATTCAATTCTTAAGATGTCTTTAGGCTTCTTTGATAGTGATTATACTTATCCCACAATTAGTTTATGTGATAACGAATGGATGAGCTTAAATCCTTTTGAAATCAGGACGATGCAAATACCAATTCAGATTGCGAGAGGCAAAGTCTTAACTCTTGGTTTGGGCTTAGGCTATTTTGCTTATATGGCGCATCTAAAAGAAGATGTCAAAGAAGTGCACATCGTTGAAATGGATTTAGACCTCATTAATAACTTTAATAAGTACTTATTACCTTTATTCCCACATCCAGAAAAGGTCCATATCCATAAAGCGGATGCTTTCTACTTTATCAAAGATATTAAAGATAAAGACTATGACTTCATCTTCTCTGACTTATGGCATGACGCTAGTGATGGCTTACCAATGTATATCAAATTAAAGAAACACTTTGACACTTTTAAAGTCACTAAAAGAATGTACTGGATTGAAGGATCGATCGTTACATATCTGCGAACACTCGTTATAGGCTTGATGAAGGACGAATATTATCATTTTGAAAATGAATATGATGAAATCCAATTAACTATTAAAAACAGTCTAAAAAACCTAGTTTTACATAGTAGTTATGAACTTGATGCCTTACTAAGTATACAAGGAATAAAAAATTCACTATTTATCAAATAAATATTTAAATATTTATTATAAAAGTGCTATAATAATTATGGGCTTAGAGTAAGGAAATGATAAAGTAATTTCCTTTTTTCTTTGCCCTTTTTTGACAAAGCAAAGTCATTAAAACTCGGAACGAATACCTCCTGACATGTTGTGAAAGGAGGTGATAACAATGAAACAGTTTAAAGAACTAAAAATTACTTTGGTTCTAATTGCGATTTGCCTCTTTTTATGCCTGTTATTAAAACTTGTATAAAAAAAGAATCCCTCGGGACTCACTAACCTAAAGTGTCACAGGAGGATTCGTTCTTCGGTTGTATTATAGCATATCTGCTTGGATAAACAATAATCCTGTTATTAAAACTTGTATAAAAAAGAACCCCTTCTAACTATCGACCTAAAGTGTTAGTGAGGCTCTGTTCTTCGGCTGTATTATAACATATTTGCCTGAATAAACAATAATGCCTGCTGCTAAAGCTTGTATAAAAAAAGAACCCTTTTGACTAACTACCGTAAAGTGTCAGGAGGATTCGCTTTTATTTTATATTGACTACTCTTCTAAAATCAATAATTGGAAACAACGTTTAATCCTTATATTTGTTAGCATTAACTAACTCATATAAAAAATAATTAACGTATTATTTGTGTAAATAATAAAGTGGTATATAATAATTCCGGAAAGAAGAGGTATTTATATGCCATTAGTTAACTCTAAAGAAATGTTTGAAAAAGCCTA
>CAMKQK010000097.1:0-2932 GCA_946414915.1 uncultured Caryophanales bacterium | reverse complement strand
TAGTAAGCTTCTTCAGCTTTAGCTTTGAGTTGCTCTCTCTTTCTCGCCATTGCGTTACTGACTTTAACAATGATGAATAAGACAGCAGCGATGATGATGAAAGAGATAATGGCGGTTAATAATGCGCCCCAGTCAACAACTGCAGCACCATTGAAAGTGAACGTTGTGCCGTGTTGTGTGTACTTGCCCAATAATGCAGTTTGCCATTGAACAAATGTGTCACTATCTTTTGTGATGGTCACACCTTGTGATTCGGCAAAGGCAATTGTCTTTTCAACCAAATTCTTCATTTGGAATGATTGTCCAACAGGACCTCTTTGAGCATCATTAAGAGCTGGTAAAACTGTGACTAAACCTTTTAAGCCACCAGGAACAGCCCATGTAGCAAGACTTAATAAGATGTTAACGAATGCATTAACGATAGCACCAAATGCGCCACCAATAACAACACCAACAGCTAACATGAAGGCGTTGCCACGATTGATGAATTCTTTAAATTCGGCCCACAAGCCTGGGCCTTTCTTAGCTTTTTTAGCCATATATTATGTTCTTCCTTTCAAGATAGTTTTATGGTAATTCTTTTTATTTTAAATTGCAATTCTCTGAACGTTAGAAAAATAATAAAATTGTAAGCGAGGAAAACAATATGAGTGAATTAGTTTATTTAGGCCATGCCTCATTTCTTATCAAAGGAAAAGAATATCAAATAGTCATTGATCCATATGAGGATAATAGTGTACCTAATCTCAAGTTCCCTAAAGTGGAACCTGTTGATGCAGTTATAGCCTCACATAGTCATGCTGACCACAGTGCGTATCATTTAGTTCCTATCAAAGATAATCCAAATAGAGTAAGCGCTAAGATGTTAAGAGTTCCTCACGACCATGAAAATGGTGCAAAGCGTGGTATGAACTTAATTCACATCTTTGATGTTGATGGTTATAAAGTCGTCCATATGGGCGATATCGGCTGCGTTTTGGACGCAAGAGTATTAGAACCTCTTAAAGATGCCGATGTCTTATTAGCGCCTATTAATGGCTTCTATACAATCAATCCAAAAGAATTAAAAGCCATCGTAGATATGGTTAAACCACGTATTGTTATTCCAATGCATTATCATATGGTGGAATATAACAGTGGTTATCCAGATGGTAATATGATTGAAGAATTTAAAAAACTCTTCCCTGACTATCAATACTTAGAAAGCGAAGAGTTAGATTTAGATAAATATAAAGATTATAAAGGCGCTTTGATATTTGAAAAATATCATCAATAACCGAACATATAATAATCTAAGAAAGCTTCTAATAATGGGCGGTGATATTTACTCGCAGCTTCTTGCGACCAGTAATAGCCGCCTGTTTTATTTGCGACAACGCCTTCTGTCACATTCATACCTTTTAAAACAGTAGTGGTTTTATTCATTCCATTAAGATATTCAAGATTAGGTAATCTCTCTTCTGAATAGTAGGAATCAGAGATATAGAATGAGCCATCCTCTTTCTTAGCGACTGTATCGTTGAAGTAAATAGATGCTCCTTCAACAACACCTTTTTTGACGAATTGGATGGTTGGAACAACACCGTTTTGATAGCCATATGTTTCGTTAGCAGAAGCACTTAAATTGAACTTATTTTTAAGGGCTTGATAGTTAGCGAGATCTTGATTGGTCGCGGTCTCGCTTTTCGCTTTATCATAGTAATCTTGTATATCAAAAATGTAGAGAGAAGTCATTGAAGAGTGTTTCTTAATGTAGGGTATAATCACATTTGGAACAACATAAGAGCAATCGCCGCATTTACGACGGACAAATAAGACCGCTAGTCTATCATCTTGTGTATAATGGCTGTCTAGATACTTTTCATCAACATAATACATTGTAGGTTTATTAATGAACTTGTGAACTCTAGTCTTCATGGCTTCCGCAGTGATGTCCTCAAAGATGGCCTTATCTCCGCCATTACGGTAGGAAAAATGCGCCACCTTTTTAGTGCCATTAAAGATATATAAATTAGGAGTGCTTTCATCGTATTTAGCGATGTTTAAACTAGCAACTGTTTCGTTTTGATTTTGTGCGTTATATAAATAAACCATCTCATGGGTGAGATTCATATAAGTAGCGATGACATTAGTAAAGGTAATCCAACAATTGCAGTCTTCGCTGTACTCTCCTTGATAGACTGCTAAGAGGAAAACTTCTTTATCATCCTTAGTCTTACTAGCGAGTTCTGAATTAGTGATTTCTTTTAATGAATAAATATCATTATCCATTAATGTGCCATAAGTCAGGGCGACCTTATCTTGCTTACAGCTATTGAGTAAGAAAGGCACTAATAGAATAGGTAATAATGCGAATAGTTTTTTCTTCATACATGAATTATAAATAACAGAAGTTACGCGTGCAAGCGTATGAGAAAAAAGGCACTCAAAAAATGGCTTAGAAAACCCCTAAAATTTAACCTCAAAAAATGATGCAAAAAACGAGTGAAAAAATCGTTTCAAAAACTCACTCATTTTTTTAAGCGAAAAATTAACGCAAAATTTGTGAGAAAAACTCACCAAAAAATTGCATATTTTTTTCAATGCCTCAATTTTACAAAAGTACTGATATAATCAAGACAAAATGAAAATTTTACTTTTTCAAAAATCCCCCTCAAAAAAATTTTTAAAAAAATTGTTTGTTTTTTTGTTCAAATTTATATATATTTTTTGCGTGATTTTTTTGAATAAAAATTCACTAGGGAAAAGGCGGGGAAATTATGGACAAAGAAAATATCATTATTTCGCTTCAAGGTGTCAGCAAGGAATTTGATGGCACAACAGTAGTCGATAACTTTAATCTCGATATCACAAAAGGTGAGTTCGTCACATTCTTAGGACCTTCTGGTTGTGGTAAGACAACAACACTCAGAATGATCGCTGGTTTTGAACT
>CAMKQK010000096.1:0-2943 GCA_946414915.1 uncultured Caryophanales bacterium | reverse complement strand
TTAAAATCCTGCGGTAGCGATACCGTACCGGTTCGATTCCGGTCCCGGGCACCAACTTAAAAAAATACCGACTCGTTTGAGTCGGTTTTTTGTTTTCTTGTTTTAGTCTAAATATTCAAATGTGCAGGACATGTTCCATTCATAGGAGCCATTATATTGTTTTGAACCATTATTATGCGAAGTAAGTGTACCGTTCATGTAATAATACTCTTTCCATCTAAATGTCACACAATAGCCCTGCTCATCGTGGATTCTTTCAAATTCGTTATAGCCAAAATAAGTGCCATCCATTGTAGCGTTAGAAGGCCTGTTGCCCCAGCTCATCATCCAAGTAGTTAATGGGCCAGTATAAAATCTTTCTTCAAAGCCTTCGCCTTCCTGAGCATATTTTAAGAACCCTCTTTTTTGAGCATGATAAGCAAGCCAGCCTTTAGCGGTAATTGCACTAGTGTAACTTTGGAGCAGTTTTTGATTATTAGTCGTTGGTGTGCCACTGATGACTCGAATGTTAGTATCAGTGCTATCATTTACTGGTTCTGTTACTAAATCAAGTTTATATTCGCCCTCTTGCATTTCGCCCATAGGATAGGAGCCGATTAGTTTTTCTTCACTATGGTAGTGATATCTGACTTTTCTAGCATCTTTTGGATTCAATTTGTTCAGTTCGTTTTCAAAGGCTTCTAAAGTAAGCCCTTTTTCCTTTTCAGGAAGATCATAAGAAAAAGTGCCAGTCTTACTAGAAGTAGATGATATATTTTCGGAAGTATCACTAGCACTAGTATTAGTGTTAGAAGAATTTTGACCTTGCGAACAACCAAGCAATGAAAAAATAGATATTAACAAAACGCTACATTTAACGATAGATTTCATAATAAGAACCTCTATACCTATCTTATATCTTTTATTTCGATATCTTCAAGGTTTTTAGATATTTCTTCTGTTCATCAGTGATGCGATATGACTCCACTGCTTTTTGAATTGTTTTATTATGCACCCAAAAGGAAAGCTTGTTTTCTTCTATATATTTAATCGCGTGCGCGTATTGCTTCGCTAAAGCAGTGGCAAAATACCAAGCAATCATCATATTGATATAGTATTCTTCACTTTTGACTTCGCTAACTAACTTTAAATATTCTTCTTTAAAATCTTTATCTAAATATAAAGACATTAACATCTTAATAGCGAATCTCACTGTGTAAGTATGTTTATTCTTTAACCATTTTCTTATTTTAATAAGTAAATCATTTTTATTTTTGTTAAACGCTTTTGGGCATAATTGGTCACAGGTGGCCCAATTATCGATATAAGGTAAGAATAATTCAACCTGAGATAAACAGTCCTTATAATCCTTATTTGAAGAAATAATAAAAGCATGCAATTGATTCTCTTCAAAGTACTGATGAGGTAACTCATTTAAGAACTCATTAGCGAGGTCACTACCATTTATTGACTTCGCTATTTCTTTAAGCTCAGGAGTGCGTACACCGATGATGGTTTCAGGATTGATATTAGGGATGATGCTAAACTGCAATTGACGATACTTCAAATCCTGTTTACTTTTTAAGATATCGATGATTTGTTTCATATTTTTATTTTATTGTTCTTTGAAAGTATAACTCGCTTCAAGTTTGTTAACCAAGACATGAGTTCCTTTATTATAAACTGGAGGTTCTGAACGATAGTCTTTTGTTATTGTCACCATCGCATCAATCTCCACTGTCGACTTATAGACGCATGTTTTCATAAATCCATCTTCTCTAAATGTGACATCCCATTCCACTAATCTATTGTAGGAGCCGTCCACACCACTCATTTTTGTAGTATTATACCTAACATATGTTCTAAGGGGACTTAAGAAAAACTTCATCTCGTAACCCTCATATGATGAATAACTATCAAAAAGACCAAACCAGCCATCTAAATCGGTAGGGAGAATAAAATTACACGTATTATGCATCATCACCGTTGGAAGATTAGATATGTTTTTTTCTTCAAGCAAACGATAGCTTTTATCCTTATTTTCAAAAGTTAACGACGCCGCACCATAGAGATCTGCACCATCAGGTAATGGATTACCGTCTCTATCCGTCGCGTATACATACGAACCCACTAATGTTTCATGACATTGGAAGTAAAATTCACATTCATAATCGCTGTTATTTTTAGCAATTTTGTTGGCAACCTTATCAAACTCATCTTTACTAACTCCTGATTCGTCAGGAAGCGCAGATAAAACGACTTGGTTGATACTATAGGGATGGTATTTTGTTTCTTTTGTGACTTCACCACAACCCACTAAAGAAGCAATAGCCATCATAATTAGACTGGTTTTAATAAATGATTTCATACTGTTTACCTAATATAGAGTAGCACTTTTGATGGTTGATGTAAAAAAACTCCCGATGAAACGGAAGTTTTTTTGTGATTTTAATTTAAAATCAATTACTTTTGATTTTTGAAAGCTTTTAAGCCGAGGTATTGAGCTTCGTCGCCTAATTCTTCTTCAATTCTTAATAATTGGTTGTATTTGGCCATTCTGTCTGTTCTAGAAGCAGAACCGGTTTTGATTTGGCCAGCGTTAACTGCGACGGCTAAGTCAGCGATTGTGACGTCTTCTGTTTCACCAGAACGGTGGGAAACCATTGTGGTGTAAGCATTTGTTTGGGCTAAACGGATAGCGTCTAATGTTTCGGTTAATGTACCGATTTGGTTAACTTTAATTAAGATAGAGTTAGCAACGTTGTTATCGATACCTTTTCTTAAGAAGGCAGGATTTGTAACGAATAAGTCGTCACCAACGAGTTGGATCTTGCCACCGAGTTCTTTGGTGAGTTCAGCCCAACCTTCCCAGTCAGATTCCGCTAAACCATCTTCGATGGTGATGATGGCTGGGTGATCTTTGACTAACTTTTGTAAGTAAGCAATGAAGCCCTTGCTATCATA
>CAMKQK010000095.1:0-3036 GCA_946414915.1 uncultured Caryophanales bacterium | reverse complement strand
TCGAAGAAAATAAAGAATAATTTCCTTTAACCTTATTACGAAATTAGACCCAGTTTTTGGGTCTTTTTTCATGCAATTTCCTTTTCCTTTAAATATAAATATGCGCGCATAGCGGGTGCGCAAGGACTGTTAACCTATAATTATATTAAAAATTTTAACTCGGTATTTTTTGCCTAAAAATATAGAGTTGCAATTATTTTTCATGTGTATAATAATGAAACTGCACGAGGTGTACATATGAGAATGTTTGATTTACAGGGTGCTGTTAACAATCTTTTGAGCAACCCTAACATTGTTTCTTTACTTAATTCTATTGAATTATATAAAGGCAAAACCACAATGGCCCACAAAATGAAAAAGGTTGAAAAGCTTACAGAACTCGCTTTTATCAGTGGTACTGAAGCTAGCAACGCATTAGGGACCATTTTTATTGGTGATGACCGCATCAAAGCGATCTTTGAAAAAGGTCAATCTCCACAAACCTTACCTGAATATCTATTCGTTGGATATTACAAGGCTTTAAAACTTATTGATGAATGCTACAAGTTCCAACCATTTGATCGTTCATTCATCTCCACATTACATTACTATTTATATAAGGATTACAACCCAGAAATCGGTGGTCAATATAAAGACAGTATCAATTACATTCAAGAAAGAATGCCAGACGGAAGTATGAGAACAATCTTCGTCACTGCCGAACCAAGTGAAGTCGCCTCCTTACTTGACAACTTGGTCTACCAATTCAATTTGGTCAGTCAAAATGAAGAAACTAATAAGCTTGTTCTTATTTTGGCATTCCTTCTTGATTTCATTTGTATCCATCCATTCAATCATGCGAATGGTAGAGTTAGCCGTTTAATGCTTAACTTCTTAATGAAGAGATACGGCTATGATATTGGTAATTACTTCTCAATTCCATATATCATGAGACAACGTTTATCCGATTATATCGATGCTTTTGAAGCTTCTTCCCAAGGCTGGGGTAACAATGAAAATGATTACACACAATTCGTTACTTACATGTTAAAGTGCATCCTTGAAGCTTATCGTAAACTCGATTACATCATGGAAGTTAATAACCTTAACGAATTAACAGTCGAAAAGGTTTATAAAGTCATCTTTGATAGTGCAAGACCAATCGGTAAACGCGTTATTCAAAATGTTTTATATAGCACAAGTTCCGCGACAATTGAAAAAGCATTAGCAGAACTTATCAAAGATAATCGTATCCAACTCATCAATAAGGGCAGATACAGCAAATACTTTAGACTTTAATAGGAGTTATTAATATGGCAAATTTTGATGCAAAAAATATTAGAAACGTTGTTATCTTAGGTCACCAATCCACAGGTAAAACAACATTAGCCGAATCTTTAGCATTCATCGCTGGCTTAATCCCTCAAAAGGGTGAAGTCGAAAAGAAGAACACCATTAGTGACTATTCTCCAGATGAACAAAAAAGAGGCGGTTCCATTCAAACCGCGATTATCCCATTACAATATAAGGATCATAAGATTAATGTTATCGACGTTCCAGGTAATGATGACTTCATCTCTGAATACATTGGTGTTTTAGGCGCAGTTAAAGGTGCGGTCTTAGTGATCGATGCCTCTATTGGTGTCCAAGTCGGTACAGTTAAACACTGGAACCAGTTAAGAAAACGCGGCATCCCAACATTCATCTTCATCAACAAAGTGGATAAAGAAAACGTTAGTTTCGATGAATTATTAGATGAAATTCGTTCTAAATTAGGTAAGAACGCGATTCCTTTCTGTTACCCATTAGGTCATGGTGAAGGCTTTGATGGCTTCGCTAATGTCGTTGACTTAAAAGCCAGAAAACTTCATGGCAACAAGTGCCAAGATGAACCAATTCATGATGATAAGAAAGAAAAGATTTTCGAACTTCATAACATGATTAGTGAAGAAGTCGCAAAAGCTGATGACGTCTTATTAGAAAAATTCTTCTCCGGTGAAGAATTCACCGTTCAAGAAGTTCATGAATCTTTAAGAAAACTCGTTTTAGCAGGTGAATTAGTCCCAGTTTTAGTCGGTAGCGCAACCAAGAATATCGGTGTTGAAACAATGCTTGATATGTTCATTGACTACTTACCATGCCCAGCGGACTTAAAACCATACGAAGCTAAAGATGAAAATGGTAACGAAGTGACAAGAGAAACAAAAGACAGTGAACCATTCTCCGCTTATGTCTTCAAGACCATCGTTGACCCATATTCAGGCACAATTAATATCATTAAAGTTAATTCTGGTGTCTTAAAAGCGGGCGATGAAGTTTACGTTGGCAAAGGCACACAAAGAATCTCTATGTTATATCAAATGACTGGTAAGAAACTTGATTCCATTCAAGAAGTTCACGCTGGTGATATCGCCGCGATTACAAGACTTGAAGGTGTCACAAGTGGTATGACAATGTCTTCTCCAAAGGCTGTCATTAACTATAAACC
Source organism: uncultured Caryophanales bacterium (assembly GCA_946414915.1). Taxonomy (GTDB): domain Bacteria; phylum Bacillota_I; class Bacilli_A; order RFN20; family CAG-826; genus RUG14515. The sequence goes on along the minus strand of CAMKQK010000095.1, from coordinate 569 downwards.
AGCTCACTATCCATCCGCAGTTTTATTCAAAGCGATTATCTTAGCTAATAAGAACGATGAATCAAAGATTGGTCCAGCATTAGCCAAGATTCAAGCGGAAGATCCAGCAGTGGAAGTTAAACGTAACAATGAAACAAAACAACTATTATTAGGTGGCGTTTCTGATTCTCAACTCAATTACGTCTTAGAAAAGTTAAAGAATACTTATAAGATTGATGTCACAACTGAACCAATGAAAGTTGTCTATCGTGAATCTATTAAAGGTAGAGCCGAAGGCGATGGCCGTTATGTCAAACAATCTGGTGGTAGTGGTTTCTATGGCGTCGTTAAGATGAGATTTGAACCAGCTGAAGAAAACTGCTTTGCAGAAGAAGTCTTCGGTGGTGCTGTTCCAAAGAACTACTTCCCAGCTGTTGAAAAAGGTTTCTTTGAAGCTCTTAACTCTGGCCCATTAGCAGGATTCCCAGTTATCGGTGTTAAAGGTGTCTTAGTTGATGGTAAATATCACCCAGTTGATAGTAACGAACAAGCGTTCAAAATGGCCGGTATCTTAGCCTTTAAAGACGCTT
>CAMKQK010000094.1:0-3068 GCA_946414915.1 uncultured Caryophanales bacterium | reverse complement strand
GTTCCTAAAACCGCACTGACTTTACCGTCTAAAGCAAAGGCTAAGGACTGCTTTTCACCAGTTGCTTCAGCATGGAAATCAACGATGTGGATAGTTGCAGGTTCTTCTTCCTCGCTTAATAAATTAAGGATGGAATAATAAGGAGCGTTAACTTCCTCGTTCATAAAGGCACTACCTAATAAGTTAGTGACTCTAATAGAAACACCATTAACTTCAAAGACAACACTACCTTCACCAGGGAATTCCTTTAGAAGATTGTATGGCCTCACCAAACGATCAACTTGATTGATATAGCGGAGTATCTCGCTTTTGCTCATATAGTGGTTACCAAGAGTAATCGCGTCCACTCCTGCATCAAGAAGTTCAAAGTATTGATTTCTAGTTAAGCCTTTACCATGCGAAGCATTCTCACCATTGGCAATAACAAAATCAATCTCGTATTTCTCTACATAATAAGGAATTCTTTCCTTAAGTAAGCGGCGGCCAACACGGCCCACCACATCACCGATAAATAAGATTTTCAAATTGTATTCTTTCTATGAAATAGGGCTACTATTTCGCGGTTTCTATCGCACGATATTCACGAATGACAGAAACTTTAATTTGACCTGGATAGGTCATTTCGTTTTCAATACGTTCTTTGATGTCTCTTGCTAATTTGAAGGCACCGACATCATCAATCTTTTCTGGAATAACCATGACACGTAATTCACGGCCAGATTGCATCGCGTATGATTGATAAACGCCATCGTAGGACTTGCAGATTTCTTCAAGTTGTTCGATACGTTTGATGTAGTTTTCTAAGATTTCACTTCTAGCCCCTGGTCTAGCAGCACTCAATGTATCAGCGGCTTGGACTAAGTTAGCGATGATGTATTTAGCAGGAACGTCACCATGGTGAGATTCAATGGAGTTAATGACCACATCGCCTTCACCGTATTTCTTGGCAAGTCTAGCACCGATTTCAACGTGGCTGCCATCCATTTCAAAGTCAGCAGCTTTACCGACATCGTGTAATAAGCCCGCTCTCTTAGCGAGGTTTTGATCTAAACCAAGTTCAGCAGCCATAATGCCACATAAGTAAGCAACTTCAACAGAGTGGTCTAAAGCGTTTTGACCATATGAAGTACGATATTTTAATCTACCGACATAGTCGAGTAATTCTTTGTTGATTCTTGGTAAACCAAGTTTGAAGGCGACTTCTTGGCCCGCTTTATGGATGCTTTCGTCGACTTCTTTCTTTGTCTTTTCAACGATTTCTTCAATTCTACCTGGTTGGATACGGCCGTCTTTAATGAGGGCTTCAAGAGATAATCTAGCGATTTCTCTTCTGATAGGATTGAAGCAAGAAACAGTGATAACTTCTGGAGTATCATCAATGATTAAGTCAACACCTAATAATTGTTCTAAGGAACGGATGTTACGACCTTCACGACCGATGATTCTACCTTTCATTTCATCACTTGGTAAAGCGACGACTGAAACTGTTCTTTCACTGGTGACGTCTTGAGCATAACGAGTTAAGGCTAAGCCTAAGAGCTCTTTAGCTTTAGTGTCACATTCTTCTTTCGCTTCTTCTTCTTTTTGCTTAATGAAGGCAGCGATTTCTTTACTGACTTTACTTTCTACACGGTTGAATAATTCATCACGTGCTTCTTGTGTGGACATTTGCGCAACTTTTTCAAGTTCAACGATAATGCTATCAATCTTTTCTTGAAGAGCGGCATCTTTCTTGTCCAATTCTTTTAAGCGTCTTGTTAATGTTTCGTTCTTTTCATCTAAAGCGTTTTCTTTAGAAAGAAGAGCGGCATCACGACGATCAATGTTTTGTTCTCTTTGATTAAGAGATCTTTCTTGCGCTTGTAATTCTTGTTTTCTTTCGTGGATTTCTTTACTGGCTTCTTGTTTCATTTCATTGATAGCTTGCTTACCATCAATTTGTGCATTTTTAGTAATGTGTTCTGCTTTGATTTCTGCGTCACGAATGATTTTTTTAGATGTGTTTTTAGCAAAATTGTTTCTCACAAATGGGATTAAGAAAGCAACTGCGGCACCCGCAATTAAACAAAGAACACCAATAAGAATACCTAACCAAATTGGCATCATAATTATGTTTCCTTTCTATTATAGAAATAAGTTAGTCTACAAGTAGACTTTACCTAAAATGCCCCCTATAAAGGATAGAGATTAACATTTTTTATAACTAACAGGTAAAACCCGATAATAAAGTTCTCAGATGAGAATATATAGGTAAGTATCTTTCGAGGATACAAAATTATTATAGTCTCACAAATAAATAATGTCATTATTTTTTGTAGGGTAGATACAATTGTAACAATTAAAAAAGACAGAGATTTGAGTTCATTTTTCTCTGTCTATTTCTAAATTTTTTAGTAAATCGATTATTCAGCGACAACGCCTGTTTTGATTTTTTCTAAGAGTTCGTTAGCGACATCTTCGTTTTCTTTGATGTACGCTTTAGCGGAATCACGGCCTTGAGCAATCTTTTGACCGTTATATTCAAACCATGAACCAGCTTTCTTAATTAAGCCCATTTCTACTGCTCTATCAAGGATTTCACCTTCTTTAGAAATGCCTTGTCCATAGATGATATCAATTTCGCATTGTTTGAATGGAGCGCTGACTTTGTTTTTAACAATCTTTACGCGGCATGTGTTACCGATAATATCGGAACCTTGTTTAATTGCTTCGGTACGACGAATATCAATACGAACAGAAGCATAGAACTTCAAGGCACGACCACCAGAAGTGGTTTCAGGGTTACCATACATCACACCAACCTTTTCACGTAATTGGTTGATGAAGATAACTGCGCATTCTTTCTTATTGAGAACGCCCGCAATTTTACGCATTGCTTTAGACATTAATCTAGCTTGTAAACCGACAGAACTATCGCCCATTTCCCCATCTAATTCCGCTTGTGGGACTAAGGCGGCAACACTATCGACAACGATTAAGTTAATGGAACCAGAACCAGCAAGCATTTCGACGATTTCTAATGCTTGTTCACCATTGTCTGGTTGAGAAAGGATTAATTCGTTAATATC
>CAMKQK010000093.1:0-3232 GCA_946414915.1 uncultured Caryophanales bacterium | reverse complement strand
GCTGGTCCAGAACACAAACAAGAAGCTCAAAAACCAGAAGTTCTTGAGCTCAAATTCTAGGAGGTCTAAACAATGGCAAAGAAAGCTGATCTTCAATATTACGGCACAGGCAAAAGAAAATCTTCTATCGCTCGTGTTTATATCACTGCTGGTACAGGTAAAGTCGTTGTTAACGGCCACCCAGTGGAAGAATATATGCCTTATGAGACATTAATTCTCGACTTAAAACAACCATTAACCTTAACAGGTACCGATGGCAAGTACGATGTTCGTGCTGAAGTCAAAGGTGGCGGTTTCACAGGCCAAGCTGGCGCTATCCGTTTAGGTATCGCTAGGGCCTTATTAGAAGCCGGTTGCGATCGTGCAGTCTTAAAAGCTAACGGTATGGTCACTCGTGACTCCCGTAAGAAAGAACGTAAGAAATACGGTCTCAAAGCTGCTCGTAAAGCACCACAATTCAGCAAACGTTAATCGTTTCTGTATCAAGAAAAGAGAAGAGGAAGCTATGCTTCCTTTTTTTCTTTCCCGCGTGCGCAATTTATTATTAAAAAATACGTTGATTTTGCTAGGCGGTTGTTGTATAGTATTTTCGCTGTCTAAAAGACAAGCGGGCCCATAGCTCAGTTGGTTAGAGCGCGCCCCTGATAAGGGCGAGGTCGGAAGTTCAAGTCTTCTTGGGCCCACCAAAATGATTACTAAGTCACTTCGTAGAAAGTGATTTTTTTATTCCTAATATGCGTCACCCACGTATAATGTGTGCGCAAAAATAAAAAATAATGTTAAAATGAGTCATACATGGATAACAAAAGTATCTTTAATATCCTCGTTTGCGGATTCGGAACAATCTTTTTACTCATTCACATTCTCAACCTTTCTTTAAAAAAGAATCGTCGTATTGATGAAAAGAATCTTTTAGTGTTCTTTATTTTTACCGCTTTCCACTTAGTCGCGTATTTAATTTTTACTTTTGTGAAGTTCTACTACACAAGTAACGCGATGATTATGACCGCTTATTCGTTGTTTTATTTAGCAAATAACTTAGAAGCACTTCTCTTATTTGTGTATACAATTTCTTATGTCACTATCAGTCGTGATATTAAAAGAGCGTCACTGATTATTAACTTATCAGTGTTTAGTTTATTCGCTCTTCTTGATTTTGTTAATTTATTCACCCCAATATTCTTCTATGCAGAAAATGGTGTCTATGTGAGAGCACCATTCATGATTGTTTCACAAGCATATCAACTTTTAGCATTCATCTTTGTCTTTTCATTAACAGTGTTTAACAAGAATGTTAAAGTGCCTGATAAAATAGTTTTCTCAATCTATTGTGTCTTGCCACTTGTTGCGATTGTTTTGCAAAACATCTTTGCGGGTTACGCTATTGCGTATTTCTCCATTGTCGTGGCTATTGAAATCTTGTTCATGTTTGTTAACGTGGAAAAGAACATTGATTTAATCAATGAATCTAAGAAAGCTAAAGAAGCGGAAGTGAGACTCATGATGTCGCAAATCCAACCACACTTTATTTATAACACTCTTTCTAGTATTTCCACTTTGATTAAGATTGATCCAGATAAAGCTCAAGCGGGTTTAGATAGCTTTACTGAATATTTACGTAGTAATCTTTCCGCTATTTCAGAAACAGGTTTAATTCCATTCAGTGATGAATTAAAACATATCAAAACATATTTAGCGTTAGAAAAGATGAGATTTGAAGATCGTCTCCATGTCGTTTACGACATTAAGACTAAGAACTTTAAAATCCCACCTTTAAGTATCCAACCAATCGTTGAAAACGCCGTTAAGCATGGTCTTATGAAGAAGATTGATGGTGGTACAATCACCATTAAAACCACGGAAGATGATTATGCGTACTGCGTAGAAGTCACTGATGATGGTGTGGGTTTTGATGTCGATAAACTCCAAAAGAGCGATAAGAAGCATATCGGTTTAAGAAACGTTAGTTATCGTCTTTCCACAATGTGCCGTGGTGAGATGATGGTCCATAGTGAAATTGATAAAGGTACCACTGTCATGGTAATCTTCTTTAAAGGGTAGCGTATGAAAGTACTATTAGTCGATGATGAAAAATTGCAATTAACGAGACTCCAAGAATCAGTGAAGTATGTTTTGCCTGCTGCTGAATTATTGGCCTTCACTAATCCTCAAGTCGCTTTAGAAGCTGCGAAGAAAGATCAAATTGATATTGCCTTCCTTGATATTGAAATGCCTAAACTTAACGGCATCCAATTAGCGAAAGCTCTTAAAGGATTTAATCCCAAGATTAATATCATTTTCGTCACCGCTTATGACTCCTTTGCTTTAGACGCTATGCGTATTAGAGCGTCTGGTTTTATTACTAAACCAGTTAATGAAGATAAGATTGTTGAAGAAATTGAAGGTTTAAGATATCCAGTGGAAATGGCATCCACTAAAAAGCTCCAAGTAAAATGCTTTGGTAATTTCGAAGTGTTCAATAACGGAGAGCCTTTAAAGTTTACTTATAGTAAGTCCAAAGAAGTATTTGCCTACCTTATTGATAGAGAAGGTGCGGCTATTAATATTAATGAATTAAACGCCATCCTCTGGGAAGAAGACCATAAATCATATTTAAGAAACCTCATTTCTGACATTCAAAAGACATTAAAAGATATCGGTGCGAGTGATGTATTTATTAAAAGACATAATGAATGCTTTATCGATATTACTAAAGTCGATTGCGATGCTTATGAATATAAGAATAACAATCCAGACGCTATTAGAGCGTACCGTGGGGAATATATGATTCAATATTCCTGGGCGTATTTCGAAGATTTCTAAACCTTGTGGCACTTGTGTGACAAACACTATCATATAATGATACCGCGAATAGCAATTCCGTATCGTTTGTATGAAAAAAGAAGTGCTCCAAAAAGAGAATAATAATTTGAACAAGCCACTGCATTGTCCTAAATGTGGTAGTGTTAACGTCACTAAAATTCATGCTTCAACGATGGATCTTCACCTTTGTGAATGTCAGGATTGTAAACACAAATTTTACGTTGAAGAAGAATAATACTTGTATCAACATAGGAATTAGATAGGAAAGTCACTTGAAAACGAGTGATTTTTTTATTGATAAATAATTATCATTATGTTAGATTAATTGAGCGCTGGAGACTTAGTTCAGCGGGAGAACGCTTCCTTCACACGGAAGAGGTCGTAGGTTCGATCCCTACAGTGTCCACCA
>CAMKQK010000092.1:0-3238 GCA_946414915.1 uncultured Caryophanales bacterium | reverse complement strand
GCTTTACCTGGTGAATAGATGACTTTGTGATTAATGAATTTCATTGCCGCTTCTAAAGTACAAGGCATATTCGCCCCTTCAAAGACGCCGATACAGCCATTAGCGATTAATTTATCCGCATCGTTCTCATCAAGTTCAAATTGTGTCGCACATGGGAAAGCAATATCACATTTGATACCCCAGATATCTTTGGAATTAAGGACTTCCACTTTATCTTTAACAAGGTCTTTATATTCTTTAATTCTTCCACGTCTATCTTCTTTTAACGCTCTGAGTGTTTCAAAATCAATACCATTAGGCACGTAAATTGCGTTACTACTATCGTTCATAGCGATGACCTTACCACCTAATTCAGTAACTTTCTTTAAACAATATAGAGCAACGTTACCACTTCCTGAAACAATAACTTTTTTACCTTTTAAATCAGTGTTCTTATAAGCCTTTAATGCTTCTAATGCAAAATATGTCACACCAAAGCCTGTGGCTTCTGTTCTACAAAGTGAACCACCTAAATCTAATGGTTTACCAGTTAAAGAACAATCTGACTTACCAGAGTATTTCTTATAGGCTTCATACATCGCTCTTATTTCTCTAGCGCCCACACCAATATCACCCGCAGGGACATCTTTATCCACACCAATATATGGATAGAGTTCTTTCATAAAGGCATCACAGAATCTAATGACTTCTGCATCGCTTTTACCTTTTGGGTCAAAATCACTACCGCCTTTAGCGCCACCCATTGGTAAGGTGGTTAAGTAGTTTTTAAAGATTTGTTCAAAACCTAATAATTTTAAAATTGAAACATTAACAGTGGGATGGAATCTAAGACCACCTTTATAAACACCATTAACGTTGTTGTATTGCACACGATAGCCTTTGTTCATGCGCACATTGCCTTGGTCATCCTTCCATTTGATATCAAATGTGAGGATTCTATCTGGTTCAACAATTTTATCTAGAATAGAAGCGTATCTTGGATTATTAAGAACTGAATCATCTAGTGATGAAAACATTTCCTTAAGAGCCGCTTTAAATTCGGGTTGGTCGTTATATTTTTCTAAGTCGATCATAAATAAATCCTCCTTATTCCACAGTCACACTCTTAGCGAGGTTTCTTGGTTTATCAACATTTAAGCCTTTGGCTAAGGCAACGTAATAAGCTAAATAGAAAGCAATAGAAGAAACCGCGACACTAGATAAGTAATAAGCATAGTCTTCCACCATAATGGTGTCTTCTGGTTTAGATAAGCTTTTCGTAGAAATGGTATAGACTTTCGCGCCTCTTGATCTGACTTCTTCAATATTACCTCTCATACTAGAAGCAGTATCTGGGTCAGTAATAAAGACAATAACTGGGATACCTTTTTCAATTAAAGCAATTGGACCATGTTTAAGTTCGCCACCAGGAATGGCTTCACTATGGATATAACTAATTTCTTTAAGTTTTAAAGAAGCTTCTAAAGATAAGAAATAGTCAAAGCTTCTACCTAAATAGAAGAGATTCTTTTTATCTTTAATCTCATCAGCGACTTTCATGATTAATGGCTTATAGTGATCTTGAATGTCATAAATGACATCTAAAGAATCAGTTAAGTCATCAATGAGTTTTGTATCGTTGTTTAAAGCGGCAGCGAGCATAGCGAGTAATGTCACTTGAGCAACATAGGCTTTCGTGGACGCTACAGATACTTCAATACCACTATAAAGGAGTAATGAATACATTGCGTTTCTATCTAAAGTTGAACCACCAGTATTAGTGATAATTAAGTTCTTTAAGTTATGTTCTTTAATGATTTTTAAGCAGTGAATTAAGTCTGCGGTTTCACCAGATTGAGAAATCATAATAATGAATGGTTTCTTACCAGGATAAGTTGGATGGAATGCCCATTCAGAAGCAATGAATCTAGAAGCGGATTTATTATATTTTTCAAAATAACGACCACCCACTAGACCTGCGTGATAAGAAGTGCCACAGGCAATAAAGATAATATGGTCACTTTCTTCTAAATCTTTGATGAGGTTTGGATCAAATAAGTATTTACCATCATCATAGTATTTAGAAATTAAACGTTTAACGGTTTGAGGAATCTCTTCGATTTCCTTAATCATATAGTGAGGATAACCTTTTAAGTCATGAGAGATTAATTCCACATCTTTAGAAATAGTATCTTTTTTCACTCTTTCACCGTTTTTGTTATAAATAGCAATTTTATCTTTAGTGACAATACCAAATTCTAAATCATCTAATTCAATAAACTTATTAGTGTGTTCAATCATTGGGGAAGCATCAGAAGCGATAAGATTAAAACCATCACCTAAACCAATGAGTAATGGAGAGGCTTTTTTAATGATGTATAAAGTATTTTCATCATCATTAGTGAAGAAGGCAAAGGCGTAACTACCTTTGACTAATGTCATAATTGTTTTAATTGATTCAATAATGTCACCCTTTTCAAGGAAGTAATACTCTAATAGATTAGCGATAATTTCAGTATCGGTTTCCCCATAGAAACGATATCCCTTACCCACAAGAAAAGTTCTTAACTCTTTAAAGTTTTCAATCACCCCATTATGGACAAGACAAATCTTTTCATGCATAGAGATATGTGGATGGGTATTAAGTTTAGTAGGAGCGCCATGCGTTGCCCATCTTGTATGACCAATCATGATGTTCGTATTAATTGTTTCTGGAACAATACTTAAAAGATGTTCGACACTACCGACATCTTTAAAGATTTGGATGCCATTATTAAAGTAAGCGACACCCGCGGAATCATATCCACGATAGTCGAGCATTTTTAGTCCTTTAAAGACATAATCTTTAGGGCTAATAAATCCAACCGCACCAACAATACCACACATTAATAATTCCCTCGCGAATTAAATACATTATACACGTATACGTAAATTAGAAAATCTCTTCTCGAATAATTGTTTGATTTTTATCTGGACCAGTGGAGACCATCACAACTGGAACACCGACTTCTTTTTCAATGAATTCGACATATTTCTTCACGTTAAGTGGTAAGTCGTTATATTCCTTGATATCACTAATATCTTCTGTCCAACCATCAAGTTTCGCGTACACTGGCTTACATTCTCTTAAAACTCTATCTGAGGCTGGTAAAGTATCAAGTAATTCACCATGGTAATCATAATGGGTACAAACACTGATTTTATCAAAACCAGTTAAGACGTCCACGAGTGTTAAGCATAAATAAGAGATGGAATTGAT
>CAMKQK010000091.1:0-3393 GCA_946414915.1 uncultured Caryophanales bacterium | reverse complement strand
GAGCCGCAGAAGTTATTGGTAGTGACGTCCAAGAAGCTTATAACTTTGCGATGATCGGTTTAGCGGTCACCGATGATAAAAACATTGTCCTCTGGACAAATGACTTATTCAAATCTCGTCATATTGAGATTATGGATATGGATATCATTGCCTGGCAACCAGATTTAGCGACATTACGTGACCTTGCTAACGGGGATCAAACCGCTAAAGTAGTGATTAACTCCAGAACTTATTCTGTCAAATTACTTCAAGATGCTGGTTTATGGATCTTTAAAGATATTACTGATTACGAATCCATTTATAACTATTCTAAAGACCAAGCTCCTGTCATTGGTATTTTAGCCATTGATAACTATGATGACGTTGTCCGTGGTGATGATGACTTCAATGACGTTGTTACCAAAGTTAAAAACGATATCTTTGGTTATGCGAAAGACTATGGCATTCTTCTTAGAAGACTTAAAGATGATAGCTACTCTATGTTATGTAATTACGCTTCATTTGAAAGAATGCTTGAAGATAAGTTCTCCATTATCGATAAGGTGCGTGGTGAATCTATCCGTGGTGAAATTCCATTAACTCTTTCTATGGGTATCGCTCATGACTTCCCAGATGTTATTAAACTTAATGATTTAGCAAATGATGCTTTAGATATCGCTATGTCTCGTGGTGGTGACCAAGTGGTTGTTTCTGCCTATGGTCAAGAAATGAAGTTCTATGGTGGTAAATCTGAAGCCCAAGAAAAACGTAATAGAGTTAAGACTCGTGTTTTAGCCGACTCTCTCATCTCTTTAATTAACGCTTCTGACCGTGTCCTGATCATGGGTCACGCGATGATGGATATGGACGCTTTCGGTGCCTGTTTAGGTATGAAAGCTATCTGTAATCGTTTAAAGAAGAATTCTAGAATCGTTGTTGATTTAAAGAACACTGAATTCAAAACTAGAGCAGCGATGACTTCGTCATTTGGTAAAGATGAATTAGAAAAACTCATCGTTAACTCTAAAGATGCCGAAGACTTAATTGCCGGTAATACATTATTAATCGTTGTTGACGTCCATATTCCAAGCATGGTTATGGCACCTAAATTAATTGATAAAGCCGCGAAGATCGTCGTTATCGACCATCATAGAAGAGCGGAAGAATATATCGATTCTCCAGTCTTTAACCACATCGACCCAGCGGCGTCATCTACTTGTGAATTGATTTCTGAATTTATTAGATTCTCATCTATTAACCCTAAGATTGAATTACCAAGTACATACGCTACCATCATGTTATCTGGTATCTTCTTAGACTCCTCTTACTTCAAGAGCAGAAATACTGGTATTAGAACATTTGAAGCCGCAACCATTCTTAAAGAATATGGCGCTGATAACTCTCTCGCTGATGACTTCTTAAAGGATGATTACGAAGAACATAAAGAAGTGACTGATATTGTCACAAACTTAGAAACACCATACTACGGTGTTGTTATCGCTACAGCGAATACTGATCGTCTCTACGACCACGCAACCATCGCTAAAGCGGCTAACCTCTGTTTATCATTCAAAGGTGTACACGCCGCCTTCGTTATCGGTAAGGTCAACAATAGAGAGATTCGTGTGTCTTGCCGTAGTGATGGCACAATCAACGTCTCATTACTTGCCGAAAGGATGGGCGGTGGAGGTCACTTCACCTCCAGTGCTGTAACATTCGCCACAAGTGATGTACGAGAAGTGAAAAACATCATTGCTGGTGTCTTAGATTCATCATTAACAGAAGCCACAAACCAGGGCTTACCAAAGAACAGTGAGGAGGATTAACGATATGAAAGTCATCTTATTAGCAGACGTTAAGAAACTTGGTAAAAAAGATCAAACTATCGAAGTCAGTGATGGCTACGCCGTTAATTTCCTTTTCCCACGCAAATTAGCGGTGCAAGTCACTAAGAAGAGTGTCGAAGTTTTAGAAAACCAACAAGAAGAAGCGCGTGAAAATGAAGCTAAAGCAAAAGCCGCGGCCCAAGAACTCGCTAAAGTCTTAGAAGGCATTACCTTATCTTTCAAAGTCAAAACTGGTAGAGAAGGTAAATTATTCGGCGCTATTTCTTTAAAACAAGTGGCTGAAGAATTATTAAAAACACAAAAGATTGATATCGATAAACGTAAATTCATCGACAAGGGACCATTAGATGTCCTTGGTTATCACCACTTAAAAGTCGAACTTCATAAAGGTGTTATCGGTGTCGTTAATGTACATATAATTGGGGAGGATAAGTAGTATGGCTATTGCTAAAAACGCTCGTGAACTCCCTTATAATGCCCAGGCAGAACAAGCTGTCCTTGGTTCCGCATTGCTTTCTAGAGAATGCTTATATAGCGTTTTCTCCATGCTTAATGAAGAAGATTTCTTCTTAGGTAAGCATCAATTAATTTATCGCGCAATTAAGAGTTTATTTGATAAACAAACTCCAGTTGATGTTTTAACCGTCACTGAAGAACTCATGAACATGAAGGAACTTGAAACCATCGGTGGTGTTGAATACCTTCAACAATGTTCCGATGCGATGGTCGCTCTTTCTAGTATTGATTACTACATTAATATCGTTAACGACCAAGCCGTTTTAAGAAGACTTATTCAATCATGTAGAGATATTGATGCTTCGTACTTAAATGATGAAATCACTGATGTTAATGAATTCGTTGCCACTAGTGAAAACATCATTAAAGAGGCTGTTGAAAAAAGAAGAGTCGCTGAATTCCAAAGAGCGAAAGAAGTAGCTGAAAGAGTGAAGATGACCATTGAAACACCAAAAGAAGTTAAAGCGGATGGTGTGACTGGTTTAACCACAGGTTTTGATAGATTAAACGACATTACCCAAGGTTTCCAACCTGGTGACATGATTATTGTTGCCGCTCGTCCATCTGTCGGTAAAACCGCTTTAGCACTTAACTTTGCTTATAGAAGCGCAAATAGAACTAATCGTCCTGTTGCTATCTTCTCACTCGAAATGCCAGCGGAAGCGCTCGTTAAACGTTTAATCGGTGTTGACTCATCCGTTTCTTTAACCAAGATTACCACAGGTAACCTTGTGGGTATTGATCGTGCAAAAGTTGCCACCGCCATTGATAAGATTGGTCATTTGCCAATTTATATTGATGACTCTCCAAACGGTAAATTAATGGATATTATTGCTAAGAGCCGTAAGCTCCAAGCTAATCATCCTGATTTAGGTTTAATTATCGTGGACTACTTAGGTTTAATTACCACAGGTGGTTCTTCTAAAGGTAGTGACTCACGTCAAGAAGAAGTCCGTAAGACTTCCTTAGCTTTAAAAGCTTTAGCCAGAGAATTAGAAGTCCCAATTATTGTGGTTTCTCAATTATCTCGTGACGTTGAAAAACGTGGTGA
>CAMKQK010000090.1:0-3448 GCA_946414915.1 uncultured Caryophanales bacterium | reverse complement strand
ATGGCGCGGGTGATAAAGTCATCTGCTTAGCCACAGTTAATGAAGAAGAACTTCTGAAATATTTAAAGGAGGAATGTCATGTCTAAAAAATATTTATTACCCGTTATCGGTTTAGCATTATGTTCCGTTGTGGCGATAGGCGCAGCACACGCTGTCTACGCTACTCAACCACAAGCAAAAACTTATCAAGTTGACTTCTTTAATAACTATTTAAGGGAGGAATTCACATTAAGTAACGGCACTAAGGGTAAAGGCAATAACTTACTCTATAAGAGCGTTGAAGCTCTAGGTGGTAGCTTATTAACAAAACCAGAAGATCCTACAAGAAGTAGATATGAATTCCAAGGTTGGTATCTAGAAACTACTTGTGAAACCGTTTGGAACTTTGAAAGTGATAAAGTTTCTGGAAATATGCGTTTATACGCTAAATGGGGTATTGCCCAAGAAGCACAAGGTAATGAACCAACATATACTCCTCCAAGCACTGTCTTAGCGGAATCCGCTGCCACTAATTATGAATTAGATAGCGTTATGTACTTCAAGGTCACTAACAATGTCGTTAATTTACCAACTGCCGCGTTAGCGAAATTAGAGGCTAATAAGACTAACGTCCTTCCTTTAATGGAATATCGTGTCAAAGCTAGTAAAACAATTACTGCGACATATGATAACAATAAAATCACCATTAACTGTGGTGATGAAAATAGAGTGATCACCGTTAAAGATGATTCAATGAATCTTAGAATGGATAACACTAACTATGAATCTAAAGCTGCGAAATATGAATCTAAAGCCTTAGAGGAAGAAAGTTACCACGTGATGCTCGCTGGTTCATCCTCTATTGAGTTCTGGGAATCATCTAAAGAAGACTTAGAACCAATTGTGAGTTATAACCACGGTATCGGTGGTACCACAATTGAAGAGTGGGACAATAAACTTAATCAAAGATTAGTGTTCCCATATAAGCCAAAAATGGTAGTCTATTATGTAGGCATTAATAACGTTATTAATTCTAAGCAAGATCCAGATACCATTTGGAACAACTTAAGAAACTTCTTTAACCACACTCATGAAGCGTTACCAAACACAAAAGTGCAATATATCATGATGAACCTCATTCCAGGTTATAAAGGCTATTTCGACACGATTAATGCGGTTAACGCTAATGTGGTGAACTATCAAAAGGAAAATACTTGGTTAACATTAATCAATCCAGGTACAGCCTTACTTAAAGAAAACGGTGAACCAAACGCTGCTTACTTTAGAACCGATGGTTTACATCTCTCTCATTATGGTTATGTCGTTTGGGGAGATATCATCAAACAATCAATCGTTAAAGGATTAGAAAACTAATTAATTTATGAATTATCAATTGGACGTCAGTCAAGAGTATAGCAAAGCTAGGAAAAGTCTATTCACTCTCTCTTTGCTTTATAGTCTCCTATTTACCGCTATATTAATCGCTGACGTCCTACTGATAGCGTTAGCTAATGAAGAGTATTTAGTTAATCTCATCATTAGTGTACTTATCTCAATTATCTTCACTTGGTTTAGTATCTATTTCTTCACTAATATCTATAACGATGTGAATAACAAATATCGTTACTTTAGAGGATATGAAAGTGGATTAAGACCAATTGAAGAAGTGGAATTTTTAAAAAAGAGCGAAGAGCTTTGTTATATTAACGGCCTATACGTTTATCCCTTATATGTTCGTTACATCCAAGGAATAGACAAACAAGACAAAGTCATCTTCGTTACCACGAATAACTTGGATTATAAGACAGGTGATAAGTTAACCATTACCACCTATCAAAGAATCCTCATTAAAGCGGAGATTCATCAATGAACGCTTTAAAGAAAACACGCATCAAAACAGTGATGAAATATACTTGGCCGTTTTATCTCATCAGTGGGGTATTAATTGTCGTCTTACTAAACATCATCTTTGGTATTGTTCATAAAATACCTGCGTACAAAAGTTTAACAATCTTTGTTTCTGGAGAAGTGACTGATTCTAAAGCACTGAAAAATGATTTATTAGAAGCTTATAAAGACAAAGATTTAAAAAATATATCAACCATCTCCGCGAAAGTGAGTGATAACCAATATAACACTAAGTTAACGATACCGGGTTATAACTCTGCGGATATACTCATCCTTCCATTAAGCAAAATAGAAAATCTAGATGCTTCATACTTCGCTTTAGATTTAAAGGATGAATTAATTACTTCTTTCTATAGTGGTTATACCTTCTACTCTCAAAAAGAAGTTAATTACGGTATCAAAATTAATAAAGAAATAGTTAAGTCATATATGGCTTTACCTAATGAAGATTGTTACATGTTCCTTAATGGTGGTAGTGAAAACCTTGGTGAATACTCTAATAAACCAAACAAAGAACATGACTTAGCCTTACACCTAGTAAAAAGATGGGGAATGTAATGAAAAAAGAAGAAAAGCACATTACTGATCAAGACGTTAAAAAGTCCTTACCAAGAAATAGGAAAGAAGTGTTTTTTGATTTACTTAAGCATCGTAAGATGACTTTATTTGCTCTTTCTTCTTATACCTTTATGTTCTTTATCCCATTAGCGGTTGATCTCATCTTCTTTAACTATCTTGAATCAATGGCGATCGCTGCGGAAAAGAATGAATATTTATTCTCTTTAGTCTTCTATAGCATGCTCATCATGCTTCCATGTATGATGATTGGCTTTATCGGTTTAGCGGGTGCATTCTACACGGCGAAACGCTTAGTGTGGCAAGAAGGTATCTCTTTAGCGAGTGACTTCTTTAAAGGTATTAAAGAGAACTGGAAACACGCACTTATTAATGGGGCGATATTTGGCTTAACTTTATTTGCCTTAATCGTAGGTGGTTCATTCTTACTTATACACGCGGATGTTAATCCAGTGGTTAGAGGTATAGGTATCGGCGCTTTATTGGTGGTCTTTATCTTATTCGGTATAGTGACTTCTCTTCATTTCACCCAATGTGTTTATTATGAGAACACTTATTTAACAACATTAAAAAACTCATTCTCATTTTTAGGATTATTAAACTGGAAAGTTTTAGTGATTTATTTACTTTCTACAGGAGTGGTGGTCACTCTTGGTTTATTTAATCTATTAACTTTAGTGATTGGTTTATTACTATTTGCAGTGCTTAACAGTGTGGTCATCGTTTTATATACATTAGTGAGTCACGCGGCATTTGATAAATATATTAATCAAGAACATTACCCTGACATGGTCAATAAGGGTTTATATAAAGAAAATCATAAGGAGGCCTAATTTATGGCAGATGTAACACTTAGACACGTTTATAAGGTTTACGATGGTGGAGTTCGTGCGGTTAACGACTTTGATTTAGAAATTAAAGATAAAGAATTCGTCGTTTTCGTCGGTCCTTCAGGATGTGGTAAATCCACGACATTAAGAATGAT
>CAMKQK010000089.1:0-3490 GCA_946414915.1 uncultured Caryophanales bacterium | reverse complement strand
TCTTAACGAGAGTCATACTTGGAATATCAGTCATTCCATCACCGACGTAGATGATATTTTTGTATTCAACACGGTGATCTGGAGTCTTTTCGTTAACACCAGCATCATCAGTCGCCTTAATCGCACCTTTAGCAATACGGAAGAAGAACTGTGTCTTTTGTGTGAAATTAATCGCCATCTTTGGCCAGCAAGCTTCACCGTTTTCATCATAGAGGAATTCGCAACCATAAACTTGTTTGAATTCGTTATAGATGGAACAACCTTCAACGATTTCTTTAGTGCCACTAGACACTAAGTAGTGCTCAACTTGAATACCTCTTTCAGCGGCATAATCGTTAATACGCTTGAACCAAGTGGTGACACCTGGGAAAAACTTAATAGCCTTACCGCATTCATTGAGATATTCCTTAGTGATTTTGATGCCTTTTTCTTTAGCGATCTTAATCATGCAGTACATGTATGAAAGTATTCTTTCAACTTCAAATTGCTTAGATAATTTTCCTGTCTCACCCCAGAACTCATCTGGTGTCATGCCAAGGTTTGGAATAAAGGTGTAATTCTGCATATCAGTAGTGGATAAAGTTTTATCAAAGTCATACAGAATTGCGACGATAGGTTTTGCCATAGATATAACCTCCAAGTAATATTATCTCAAAAATTGATAATATTAGCAAACTTTATGTATCTCGCCCACTGGTGTTGTGCTACAATGCTCGTATGGAATTAGCGCTCATTATTCTTCGCAACATCGCAATCGTCATTATTGGCATCTATGCCATATTCGTTGTTATCGACGTTATTTTCGTTATTTCCTTCTCATCTATCTTGTCTCATCATGACCATGATTTGTTCTTAATTTTAACCAACAAAAAGGACAATTTGGATAAGCTTGCAGCCCTTGTTAATAAGCACGGTGTGAAAGTGGATAAAAAACAAGCAGACGCTTTAGCGAACTTCGATTTAAAGGTCATCGAACACCAAGATGGAGAAGAGGCGAAAAAGGCGAGAGAATTACTAACCTCTATTTCCGAATACTTCTTATATGTCGCTAGAGACAATGAAAAGGTTAGTAACGATCCTGAATTTGAACTCATTTCTGGTAACGTTGAAGAATCTGAAAAGTTATATCGTCAACACGTTGTTTTATATAACGCGGATGTCTTAGGTTATAACTTCTGGATAACCTTCTTCCCAACTAGATTCATCTATAAAATACTCAAACGCAAAACTAAGGATATTATCAATTAAAAGGCACATGAATATGTGCTTTTTTCTTGTCTATATAAAGGCACTTCTATACAATAGATAGGACGGTTGATTTATCAACCCGTGTGATTAGTTATTAAAGAAAGGAAATAAATGTATGAAAAGAAACGCAAAAAAGTTTAGCGAATACAAACTCATTGTTCCAAATATCAAAAAGTTTGCCGCTAAAATGGAAGAATTCATTAAAGAATTAAAAGAATGCAAGAACGCTGATGAAGCGGCTAAAGTCATTAAGAAACTCAATAAATTCAATAGCAAGATTGAAACTCAAACAAGTGTTATCTACGTGCTTTATTCTTGTGAAACAACAAACAAGAAATACGCTAAAGCGCAAGACTATTTAGATGAAGTTTCTCCAACATTTGCTAAATATAGCGATGAAGTGACCAAATTATTAGCGAACGCTCCATATCGTCCAGAATTAGAAAAGAAATTCGGCTCTTTCTTATTTAAGAAATATGATCTCGCCTTAAAGACATTTGATGAAAAGATCATGCCAGATATGATGAAGATCAATAAGCTCACTAGTGAATATGATTTAATCTTCGGTGGTGCACAAATTGATTTTAGAGGTGAAACATTAAATCTCTCACAATTAGGTAAATACTTACAAGATAGTGATAGAGAAACTAGAAGAGAAGCCGCGAAAGCCATGGATAAATGGTTAGGCGAACACGAACAACGCATCGGCGAAATTTATGGTGAATTAGTCTTATTAAGAGACCAAATGGCCAAGAAACTCGGTTATAAGTCATTCATTGAACTTGGTTACTATATGTTAGGTAGAACTGACTATAACGCTGATATGGTCAAGGTTTACCGTGAACAAATCGCGAAAGAAGTTGTTCCAGTTTGTAACAAACTCTATAAAGAACAAGCCAAACGTCTTGGTATTAAGAATCCTCAATACTTTGACTATAACTTAATGTTCAAGAGTGGTAATCCAAAACCAGCGGGTGATCGTGAATACTTAGTTAAACAAGCGCAAAAGATGTATGCCGATTTAGGCCCTGAAAGCAAAGAGTTCTTTGACTTCATGGTTAAACATGAACTCATGGACTTAGATGCCAGAAAAGGCAAAGCTCCAGGTGGTTATTGCACCTATTTCCCAGATTACAAATCCCCATTCATCTTCTCTAACTTCAATGGTACACAAGGTGACGTAAATGTCTTATGCCATGAAGGTGGTCACGCTTTCCAAGCCTACTTAAGTAGCCCAATCAAAATTCCAGAACTTATGAATCCTACTTTAGAAGCTTGTGAAATCCACTCCATGAGTATGGAATTCTTTGCCTGGCCATATATGGAAGGCTTCTTCGGTAAAGATGATGAAAAGTATAGATTTGCCCACCTCGCAGACTCTATTGAATTCTTACCATATGGTATTACCATTGATGAATTCCAACACTGGGTTTATGAACATCCAACCGCTACTCATGAAGAAAGATGTGCGGCCTATAAGGAAATCGAATCCCGTTATACTCCACATAAGAAATATGATGATTGCCCAACCTTAGCAAGAGGTACATGGTGGATGAGACAAAGCCATATCTTCGGCTCCCCATTCTATTACATCGATTACACCTTAGCCCAAGTCGTGGCCTTCCAATTCGCTGTTGAAAACATGAAGAACCATGAAAAAGCTTGGAAAAAATACATCAAATTATGCAAGATGGGTGGTAAATATCCATTCTTAGAACTCTTAGAAAGAAACCATTTAAGAAATCCATTTATCGATGGTAACGTTCGTAAAGTGATTAGACCATTAACTAAGGTTCTTAAAGGATTTGATCAATCCAAACTTCAATAATTGACAAAATTATTAACATTAAAACACACCCCAAGCAAAGGTGTGTTTTTTGTTGGTATTTTAGGACTAGATATATAATAGGAGGCTATATAGTAAATCCTAGTGCTTGTAGTCTCAATGATGAACCTTATATACAACCCGTCTAAATTTACCAGTTCATCACGAGTACCTTTATGGCTATTAAAGTTAGTTGTGACTAACTACAAGAAAAATATAACGATTTATTAATATTAAGTCAAACGATACGATAAAAAATATTTCAGTAGTAGTGGTCAAAACAAAGTAAAGAAAAACTCCAACAATCGTTGGAGTAATATTCTTCTGGTGCGCGAGATGAGAATCGAACTCACACAGGGAATCCTATACGCCCCTCAAACGTACGCGTCTACCAGTTCCGCCACTCGCGCATCGAAC
>CAMKQK010000088.1:0-3553 GCA_946414915.1 uncultured Caryophanales bacterium | reverse complement strand
AAGCGTGTTAAATCTTAATATCGTCTAAACTGTAGACGTTATTGAAGAGCCTTCTTGGGACAGGAGTTCAATTCTCCTCGGCTCCACCAAGTCAAGAAAATACCAAACTTCGGTTTGGTTTTTTATTTAGCTTTATGTAATGCAAAATGCTTTACAATGTGATTACAGAGAAATATAATATTTTTGAGGAAATAATATGGCTACCATTAATATTAGAGTGGATGAAAGTATAAAAAAACAATCAGAAATGATTTTTGATGAGTTGGGGATGAGTATGACTGGCGCCATAACTGTTTTTTTAAAAGCAGTAGTTAGGACCAAAAGCATTCCTTTTTCACTAGAAATACCCAACAAAGAAACAATTAAAGCATTTAGAGAAGTTGATGATATTTCTTCCGGGAAGGCAAAGGCTAAAAAGTATTCTAGCGCTGCTGACCTCAGGAAGGAATTAGACGTGTGAAATACGACATTATCATTACAAACTCATGTAAAAGAGACATTAAAAGAGCTAGCAAGCAAGGAAAAAACATCAATTTATTATTTGATGTTATTGACCAATTGAGTGATGGAAAGCAACTTGATCCAAAGTTTAAAGATCATAAGTTAAGTGGGAATTACGAAGGCAAAAGAGAATGCCATATTGAGCCAGATTTCCTATTAATTTATCAAATTAACGAAAAAGAAATAGTTCTTTATTTGGTTAGAGTTGGAAGTCACTCTGAACTGTTCTAATAGTAAAACAAAAACCAGGCCGGAGCCTGGCTTGTTTTGTTGTAATGACCTTTTAGGCCGCTTAAGCGAAGCTAAGAGCAACGTTAGCGGAGACAACGATATTTCAAGCCTCACGCCACTTTGTTCTTTACGCTCGCGATTTCGATGGCCAAATCACCTTGTGGGAATATAGAACTTCTCATCACAAGGTGATGCCATTCGAGACTTTCGCCTTCTTTTTCGACTTTAACGTCATCTCATTCAATCAGGGAGTTATTGAACTTGACGACGACATTATTGATCATTAAGCCGACATCGACGAAAGATTTCTCTTTAAATAGGGGTGACATTATTTTTAGAAAATGTCTCATCACCAGTCATAAGAGCGAATAGGCGCACTTTGAAAAATGTTTTTCCATAAGGACACCTTTATGTTGCTTTAAGCACCTATAATTCTAATATACGCGAGCGCGTATTAACATATTAAAAATAATTACAACGTCACATGTATTAAAAATGTGACGATGGCATCAGTATAAAATTAAAAAGAAAAAGTTTTTTGTTGCGCATTTTCGTGATAGTGCTAAACTTATAGCCAAGTAAAATTATGAAAAGAGCATTTTATTACTTTTATAGCTATTATTATCCAAGAGGTAATCAATAAATCTTGGCCTTTTAGCTATAAGGTGTTATTGATTACAGAGATTAATCGATGACACCAAGTAAGAAGATGAATTAATAATTGGTGTCATAAAACGACACCGATTTTTATTTCATTAAGGGGGATACAAAAATGAAAAAGACAAAATTACTTACGCTCTTACCACTCATGCTCACACCATTTATGATGACAGGCTGTTCAGACAACAAGACAGACATTGGCATTCTTCAATTTGGTGAATTTGCCGCTTTAGATAATGCTAGAGAAGGCTTCATTCAAGGTCTTAAAGACGCTGGCTTTGGTGATTTAAAGATTGATATTCAAAACGCTAAAGCAACAGCTGCCACTAACTCTACCTTAGCTAAAGGCATGGCAAGCAAAAAGCACAAACTCAATTTAGCGATTGCCACTCCATGTGCTACAGCCTTAAAAGCGGCTCAAGAAAATATTGGTTCTACAACTCCATTATTATTCACCGCTGTGACAGATCCTGTTGGTGCAGGCTTATTAAAAGACAATAAAGCTCCAGAAGGTTTCGTTACTGGTACAAGTGACCTTCAACCAGAAGAAGCTTTAGGCAATCAAATTAAATTAACAAAGAAAATGATTCCAGAGGCCAAAAAGTTAGGCATCTTCTACTGCGCTAATGAACAAAACTCACGTGTGCAAGCGGAAATGGCAAAAGAAGTTGCTAAAGCAGAAGGCTTAGAAGTCGTTGAAAAGACATGTGTCGATAACTTCACAATCAAAACAAATATCGCGGAATTAGCCGCAGATGTTGATGCGATTTGGATTCCAACCGATAACACAGTCGCTAGCAATATGGCGAAAGTCAAAGACGGCCTCGGACAAAATAAAACATTAGTCATCGTTGGCGAAGAAGGCATGCTTGATGGTGGTCAAGTAACCGTTTCTATCTCCTACTATGATTTAGGACTCAAGACTGCTGAATTAGCCGCGAAGATCTTAAAAGGCGAAGCTGTTAAAGATGTTCCTGTCTTCTTCAACACAATTGAAACATGTTCCTATACATTCAGTAAAAAGAACTTAGAAGATGCTGGTTTCAAAGCAGAAAACTTACCATCAGAATTCCCATGGAAAGAAGCTAAATAAAAATGGATATTACTGAGCTAATACGTTTGACATTAAGCATGGGTCTACCATGCTGTCTATTGGCCCTTGGTGTATTCTTAACATTCAGAATACTCGATTTCGCTGATATGACCGCTGAAGGAAGTTTGTTAATCGGTGGTGCGGCATGCGCCTTAATGATTACCAAAAACGTTCCTCCTCTTATTGCCACATTTATCGGCATGCTTGCCGGTGGTGTATGCGGTTTTATCACTGGTTTCTTAAATCGAGTACTAAAAATACCAAAGCTTCTTAGTGGTATTATCACCATGACAGCATCTGGCTCTATCGCCTTATTATTATTTGGCTTAGCCAATGGCAGAATCTTCGCTTCTGAAATTAACGGTATCGATAACTCTATGACCATCTTTGGTTTCTTAGATCCAAAGGTGTTCCATGGTTGGCAACAAATCATCGTTGTCACTGTCATTGTCGCCTTAGTCTTAGGAGTTGCCTATTTCTTCTTTGGTACTGAATATGGCATGGCTATCCGCGCTACTGGTATCAATGAGAAAATGGCTAAATCACAAGGCATTAATACTACAGTTACCACAATTATCTGCGTTTCTATTAGTAATGCTCTTATCGGTTTAGCGGGCGCTCTTATTGCCCAAATCGATAGTGGTATGAACGCACAAGGCGCAACCGGTTATCTTGTTGTCGGCTTAGCAAGTATTCTTATTGGTGAAACCTTATTTGGCAAAAGATCGTTCAAAAACGCTCTTATCTCTATTAGTTTAGGTGCCATTTTATACTTCGCTATCATTACCATTGCGACCCAAGTATTTAAGATGCCAACAGACTTAACTAAGTTACTCTATGCTTTCTTAATCGCTTTAGCACTTTGCTTACCAATGATTAAGCAAGCTATCATAAAACTCTTCACCAGGAATAAAAAGGAGGCTGAATAATTATGTTAGAACTTAAAAATGTTACTAAAACATTCAACCTCACTGGCAATAAAGAAGACTTAAGAGTGGCCTTAGACCACGTTAATCTTCAAATCGAAAGTGGTGAATTCGTCACCATCATCGGTAGTAATGGTTCTGG
>CAMKQK010000087.1:0-3561 GCA_946414915.1 uncultured Caryophanales bacterium | reverse complement strand
ATTTAACAGTGATATCTAAGGCTTTCTTAACTTGAGCAGCGGCGAAAGCGAAGACGTCCGCACTATTTGTAGAACCAGCACCGTTGCAGAAGCGTGGGTTACTGAACATATTAGCGGTACCCCATAAGCACTTAATATCTGTGCCTTTCATCTTTTCTAAGATGTAATCGGAGATTTCGTCTAATTCTTTGTTTGTATCTTTGATGTCTGCGCATTCTGGAACTAAGTCAACATCGTGGAAGCAGAAATATCTGATACCGAGTTTCTTCATGAATTCGAAACCAGCATCAACTTTTGCTTTAGCGTGTTCCATTGTGCCAACTTTAGCACCAAAGCTCTTGTCGGCTGGGCCAGCACCGAACATATCGACACCAGTCGCACCAAGGTTGTGCCACCAAGCCATAGCGAATGGAAGGTGTTCTTTCATTGGTTTGCCTAAAATAATTTGGTCCGGATTGTAGTAATGGAAGGCAAATGGATTTTTGCTTTCTTTACCTTCAAATTTAATTTCCGGAATATTTGGAAAAATTTCTTTCATATGTATACCTCTTCGATATGATATTGACATATCAACAGCATAAATAAAGTGACTTTCTTGCTAAGATAAAGCGTATTTCAATATGAGTGTAAAACACTTATATAATCTTTGATTATATGCACCGATTTATTATATGGATAATTAAACGATACAAATTGCAGTTTTTATTTTAAAAATAAAGGGTAATTCTCTAAAATTAAACAAATAATGTTTACACTTTTAAACAATATTTGTAAAATAGTTTGACTGCGAGGTAAACAAAATGAAAGAAAGAACAAAAGAAGTAGTTAGAGATGGATTCGGATCATTAGTTAGTAATGCCGCAGCTTTAAGAGGGGCAAAAAGTGGCCCATTCTGGCTCACATTATTATTCTTCATTTTCTCTTTATTATTACCAATCCTTCCAATCTTCATTACACAAGCAAATACCAAAGGTTCAAGTTTCCTTGGTTCAAATAGTTATAGTTTAGAAAAATATCTTCCATCTATTGGTTTAGATTTAAAAGATAACCGTAAAGTGGAATTCAAAATTACTGATGACCATGAAATCGATATTACTGAAGATGGTAAAGCCATCGACTATGTCACATATGGCACTAGCAAACCTTTCGCAGCGTATGAAAATTCAGTCTCCAAGCAATTAGACTTCGTGATTTATGTCAGTAATGTCACAGGCAATAAAGAAATGAAAGCCTTCAATACTGTTGTGACTAACTACAGATATAAATTAGGCACTAAAGAAGTGTCTGAAGAAAAAGATGGTACATATATCCCAAGTTATATGATTCTCTTTAAGAAAGCTATCTATGTTGCTATCTATGCGAAAGACTCCACTGTCGCTGTCACTGGTTCCTATATGGGTGACTACAAGACAATGGAAGCAAATAATGCTGCTTTAACAAAGTTCTTAACAGTTACCGATAAAGACGGCAAACAAATTGAAGCTAACTTATTTGATAATAACTACACAGATGGTGTGTTCCAAAACTTCAAAAAAGTGATGAACAAATCATACGACACATTAAAGATTACAAATATGTGGGGCACAAGTGGTATCTACTTAGGTATCTTCGCTGGCTTAAGCATCGTTATGGGCTTCATTATGTGGATCTTAACTCGTGGTAAGAATAATCCAAACAATTACTTCACTCCATGGTTAACACAAAAAGTTGAAGCTAGATTAGCCTTGGCTCCAGCCATCTTAACAATGATTCTTGGATTCTTCCTCCCTCAATATGTCCCAGTGGGCTTTATCGTCACACTAGGCTTAAGAGTGATGTGGATCTCAATGAAAGAATTAAGACCTTTACAAGCTTAATCCCCGTAGTCACTACCACGTGATTTATCTTCAGCGTAAATCTGAAGAGCGTCAGTGACATCAGTGACTTCAAGGTAAATATAGTTGTCTATTTCCGTTAATGGATTTTCAAAGTTACCGGTAAAGACAACTTTTTTATTTCTCTTCACTAATTCAATCATCTTCTCAATGATTAAGTGATATTTGTCGGCAAAATGGTCTTTAAAACCCATGAGTTGGGTATAAAAGACTGGTTCTAAATAGAATGATTCACCACTCTCTAAGAAATATAAAGCTGAGAAAGGATTATTCTCGTCATTCTCTTTTCTTAATTCTTTAAATTCTTCATAGTCTCTCATTTGTGGTATACCTCATTCCTATTTATTTTAAACGCGCGATAGATTTGTTCTATTAAAATTAATCTCGTCATTTGATGAAGGAAAGTCATATTAGATAAGGATAAGCGGTCGTTACAACGATTCTTTAATTCCTCACTAAGACCATATGAGCCTCCGATGACAAAGGAGATAGTTGATCCCCCTAAAACAAATTTATCTTCTATATATTTAGCGAATTCTTCACTAGTTAATTGTTTTTTAACCAAGTCTAAACCAATGAGATATTCGTTATTCTTTAACTGCTTTAATATCTTTTGTCCTTCTTTATTTTTGACATTTTCAATATCTTTAGGACTTGGATTATTTGGCACACCTTCATCATCCACTTCGATGATTTCTACTTGGGTATAAGCTTCTAATCTTTTGAGATATTCATTAATCCCTTGTTTTAAATAAGCTTCTTTTAAATGACCAATCGCATAGATTTTAATTTTCATGAGGTAAATGTCCTCCTGAAAGAGATGTCCACTGATTCGCGCACCTGATTAAATATTTATCCTTATTAATATGAAAATGCGCGAAGATCTTTTCGTAAGCTTCTAAGGCCACTTCTGGAGTATTAGCCTCTTCAGAAAGATGGGCTAATGTAATCTCTTTAGTGTTTTCTCCAATAATGGATATCGCTGCGACCGCGCTATCTTCGTTACATAAGTGACCATATTCACCTAAAATGCGTTGTTTTAATTCAAATGTACGATTCGTCGCTAAAAGCATTTTAATATCGTGATTTGATTCAATGATGAGATATGTTGGATTCTTCACCAAAGGAATGTTTTCTTCTAAAAAGACTCCTGTATCAGTCATGTAGAATAAAGATTCTTCTTTATCCTTAATTAAATAACCACATGGGTTTTTCGCATCATGACTTGTTCTAATTGGGGTAATAATAAAATCCCCCACTTTAAATGGTTCATTGATATTAACGATATTAGATAAAGAAGAAGGAAGCGTTCCTTCTAAAGCATACATAATCTTAGGAGAAATGAATTTTAAACCAGAGATATGGTCACTATGGTCATGGGTAAATAAGGCACCTGTGATATCGTTTACTGTTAAATTGATCTCTTTTAAACCTTCTGTGAGACGGGTTAACGAAATACCCATATCAATTAATAATACGGATTTATTTGAGACAATAATTGTAGCGTTACCTTTACTTCCAGAAGCGATAATATGATAAAACATTAGTTTCCACTATTTTCGTTGATTTCTTTCATTTGTTTGAGCCATTCTTCACTTGGTTCATCAAAACGACCGAAACTCTTATAGAAGAACAAATAAGCATTACCTGTTTGACCGTTTCTGTTTTTAGCGACGTTCACTTCAAC
>CAMKQK010000086.1:0-3582 GCA_946414915.1 uncultured Caryophanales bacterium | reverse complement strand
TACCGCGCTATCGTGGAAGGTATCGCGTTCGCCTTACGTGAAGGCTTAGAAAGCATTGAAAAATCACAAAAACATAAAGTTAAATCATTAAGAATCTCCGGTGGTGGATCTCTATCAGATGAAATCTGCCAAATTACCGCAGATATCTTCGGTTTAGAAATCGCGAGAGTGCAAACAATTGAATCTACATCTTTAGGTGCCGCCATTGCGACATTCACCGCAGTGGGTGAATTTAAAGATGTGCATGAAGCATGTGCGAGCATGACAAACATCTCACACGTCTTTAAGCCAAACATGGAAAACCATAAAGCTTATAACCGTATTTATAAAGAAGTATATCTAAAGATATACCCGAGTTTGAATCCAATTAATAGAACAATCAATAAAATATTTAAGCGTTAATTATGCAAAACTTCATCTTAATATCACCTCATTTCCCGGAAACCTATTACAGATTTGCGGAAGCTTTAAAACATAATGGCTTCCGTGTTTTAGGTATTGGGGATTGTCCATATGATAACTTAAGAGAAGAACTTAAAAATGCCTTAGACGAATATTACTGCTGTTATGACATGGACTACTTCGAAAATGAAAAACGAGCGGTCGAATATTTCGTTAATAAGTATGGACAAATTGATTACCTAGAAAGTAACAATGAGTTCTGGTTAGGAAGAGATGCGGAATTAAGAAAAATATTTAATATCCCTAATGGTGTGAGACCAGATGAATTACAGTACTGGCAACACAAATCATTGATGAAAAAACACTATAAGGAAGCCGGCGCTAGAGTCGCTGATTACATCCTTGTTAGTGATAGAGAATCATTAATGGCGTTTATTGATAAGGTAGGTTATCCTGTATTTATCAAACCAGATATCGGTGTTGGCGCTGCTGGGGATTATAAAATTAAAGATGAAAGAGATGTTGATAACTTCTTCAACACTAAAGAATCTTGGATTACATATATTTGTGAGCAATTCCTAGACGGGGATATTATTTCCTTTGACGGAATAGCAGATAACGAGAGTAGTGTCGTGTTTTGTGCCTCTAATTTCTTTCCTCCATCAGTCGCTGATGTAGTGAAAGAAGGCAAGGACTTATTCTATTACACACTGCAAGAAGTTCCTGAAGATCTTAAAGAGATTGGTCAAAAGGTTATCAAAGCTTTTGGTGTGAAGAAAAGATTCTTCCATTTAGAGTTCTTTAGGTTAAAAACACCCGCTAAAAATGTCGGTGATGTTGGTGACATCGTTGCCCTTGAAACTAACATGCGTCCTGCAGGCGGGTACACTCCTGACCTTATTAATTTCTCTCAATCCGTGAATAGCTATCAAATCTGGGCGGACGTCATGATGTTTAATGAGAATAAACAAGATTTAACAATGGAAAAATACTATGCCGCATGTGGCTCTAGAAGAAATAATGTGACATACTTACATGACGATCAAGAAGTCCTTAATAAATACCATAACTGTTTATCCGCTTATGGCTATTATCCATATGTTTTAAGTGGGGCAATGGGCGATAGATTCTTCATGGCGAAATTTAAAACATTAGAAGAAGTCAAAGAATATCAAGAATTCGTGGAGCAACGTTTGTAATATGGATGAATATAAAAGACCAAGACGTAAAAGAAGGAGCAGATACTTCACCGGAGAAGACATTGATATGCTCCGTGAGCGTGAAAGAGAAAGAAAACGCGATAGCCACAGGAATATTTGCGACACAAATATCGATGGCGCTTAAAAGCAAATGTTACAACTGTAAACTATTTGTAATTATGAGGTAATCACTTAATACTAGTCTTTACCTTTTTTATTTGTAAAAATAGCGATATCGGGAGGGAGATTATGGCTAAATATCAAATTTTTACCGACTCAAGTTCTGATTTAACACCAGAGCTTAGAAAACAAAACAACCTTGAATACTTCTACTTCGGTTTAGTCGTTGATGGTGTTGAATATCGCGCTGATATTGACTGGAAAGATTATTCTTGTGAAGAATTCTATGGTTGGCTCAAACAAGGAAAGAAAGTTAAAACAACTCAAGTTTCTTTAGAAGAAGTTCTTAATAAGGTTCGTCCATACTTTGAAAAAGGCATCGACGTTATCTACTTAGCGTGCTCACACAAATTAACAGGTTCTATGAACCTCTTCATGCTCGCTAGAGAACAATTGTTAGAAGAATTCCCAGAACGTAAGATGATTGGTGTTGAAACATTAACATCTAGTTTCGCTTTAGGATTACTCGCTATTGACGCTGCTAAAAAGCAAGAAGAAGGTTTATCAATTGAAGAATTAGAAAAATGGGCTTTAGAAAGACGTTATTTCTATCAATTCTTCGCTACCGTTGACACTTTATCTTATTTAAAGGCTGCTGGTCGTATTAAAGGCACTGCTGCCTTCTTTGGTAACATCATCGGTGTTAAACCAATCTTTATCTCAGATAGAGAAGGCAACAACTTAACAATTGAAAAAGTTAAAGGCACAAAGGCTTCATTAAACGCTATCTTCGAATATGCTAAAGAAAATATGACAGAAGATACTGACGCTATCTATGTTGGTCAAGGTGACTGCATTGATCGTGCATTACTTCTCAAACACAGAATTGAAGAAGAACTCAAAGTTAAATGTGAAATTATTCCAATTGGACCAATTGTTGGCACAACATGTGGCCCAGGCATCATTGCTACCTATTGCCGCGGTAAAGAAGTTACCCGTTATGAAGGCGATGGTAAATAATTAAACCAAATAGCTTATAAAGGCGCCTTAAGTAGGTGCCTTTTTTCATGCTCGTATGTATAATGTATGTATGAAGAAACCAGGAAACAAAAATAAAGCGCGTGAAAAAGCGCCTATTAAGAAAAACTACAACAATATCAAGGAATATAAGGTCACAAAAGAATGTGAACTCCTAGAGTTCCTTTTAGAAACATTTAAAAACCAATCTAGAAACTCTGTGAAGTCTCTTCTTTCCTCACATCGTATTTCCATTGATGGAGCTCCAGTGAGCCAATTTAATTTCAAACTATATCCAGAAGATACAATTATTGTTTCTAATTCCCCAATTAAAAAGAAAACTAGAAGCAAGCTTCCAATCATCTATGAAGATGACGATATTATCGTAATTAATAAACCAAGTGGTCTACTTTCAGTAGCCTCTGATAATGAAAAATCATCCACTGCGTATCGTATGTTGAGCGACTATGTGCAACAGAAAGATAAGCATAATCGTGTTTTCGTAGTCCATAGATTAGACGAAGATACCTCTGGTGTCTTTATGATTGCGAAAAACGTCAAGATTCAACAAGCTTTACAAGAGAAGTGGAATGATATCGTCAAAAAACGTGGTTATTATGCAATCGTGGAAGGTGTCATGGAAAAGAATAGTGACACGATCAAATCCTACTTAAAGAAGAATAGCCAAAACTTAATGTATTCTTCTAAAAAACCAGGGGATGGTCAATTAGCGATTACCCACTACAAAGTAATGAAAACTAATGGCACGTACTCCTTACTTGACGTCAATATTGATACTGGTAGAAAGAATCAAATCCGTGTTCATTTAGGTGAAAGAGGTCAC
>CAMKQK010000085.1:0-3864 GCA_946414915.1 uncultured Caryophanales bacterium | reverse complement strand
TCGTTAACGCTTTAGGCAATGATTTAGCTCAGTACATCAATAGAGACGCTAATCCAAGCACACCAGCTGCTACAAAACTTCAACAAATCTCGCGTATGTCTCATCTTTTAGCGCTTGATCAATATAAAGATGCGGAAGTGAAAACATACACCGTTGAAGCTGAAGCTTTAATTACTTTAATTAATAATAGTGATGGTAAGATTACCGCTGAAGCATTAGCCTCCAATAAACTTGAGACCGATGAATTTAGAGAAAACACCAAGCCTGCTTTATTAGCGGTTATCGCTTCTGCTTATAACGCCACTAATGAAACTGACCCACTTAACTACAAACGTTCAGTCATCGCTAGTGAGTTCATTTCTGGCGCGTTAAATAACGTCTTAGAAAACGAATATGCTAAACTTAGTAATGTTACTGAATATCCAGGCTATGTCTATCAATTATTCAGCTTCGGTAATGATGTCGATGATAGCGTGATTACTGTTGATGATTACGCTACAGTATCCGCCATTGAAAAAGATGGTTTAGATGGCATGATCGATTCCTTAGCCCAAGTTAAAAACATTACTTCTGGCTTAACTCCAGAACAAGTTACTGCTTTAAAGAATAACTTTGCTAAGATGGGTCAAGAAAACGGCAAGAACTCTAAAGTTGCCCAAGTCATCTATCTCTCTAAAGCTCATTCTAAATTCAAATTAGTCGCTCTTGTTCCAAATAGCAGAATGGAATACTTCGTCCCTGTTAATGAAACAGTCGCGGATCCAGACGCTCCAAATAACGTCTACAGTAACACTTTCTGTTTCAAAGAATACGGCGAAAGAGTGGAGGCTTTCTTGTCTTAGCATGGCTAACACAATCAAAACGCAATACATGAACCAGATTGAGGTGATGAAGAGTAAATTCATCGCCTATTTTCTCCCTCTTAACAATGAAGAAGACTTTAAACCCATCCTTGCTAACTTAAGAAAAGAGCATAAAAAAGCAAGACATGTGGTCTACGCTTACCGCGTGAATATGAAGAGCAAATCAAGTGATGATGGGGAGCCAAAAGGTACAGCGGGGCACCCATTATTAGAACTACTTTATAAAAAAGACATTAATAATGTCGCTCTTATAGTGGTAAGATATTTCGGAGGCACCAAATTAGGGGCCTCTAGATTACTCAGAACCTACTTACAAGCAGGTATCGATGTCGTTAATAGTAGCGAGTTAATCGCTTTATAGAAAGGTCAACATTATGGCAGAATGCAATCATAACTGTGAAAGCTGCTCAGTCGAAGGATGCGGCGAACGTATCGTAAAGAGCAAACAAAATGAATTAAGTAATATTAAAAGAATCGTTGCGGTTTTATCTGGTAAAGGTGGTGTCGGTAAATCTTTCGTCACTTCCTCAATCGCTTCTTATTTAAATAGAAATGGCTTAAAGGTCGGTATCTTAGACGCTGACGTCACCGGCCCAAGTATTCCAAAGGCCTTTGGTGTGAAAGAAAAAGCTTATGGTGAAAATGGTTTTATTTTCCCATGTAAGACACCAGGTGGTATCGAAGTGATGAGCGCGAACTTATTACTCGATAACGAAACCGATCCAATTCTTTGGAGAGGCCCATTAGTGGGTAACCTCGTCAAACAATTCTTTGAAAACGTGGCGTGGGGTGACTTAGATGTTTTATTAATCGATATGCCTCCAGGCACAGGTGATGTCGCTTTAACCACATTCCAAAGTTTACCAATCGATGATTTAATCATCGTCACATCTCCACAAGACTTAGTTTCTTTAATCGTTACTAAGGCTATCAAAATGGCGGAGATGATGAACATCAACATCTTAGGTGTCATTGAAAATATGTCCTACCTAGTTTGTCCAAAATGTGAGGAAAAGATTCCTTTATTCGGTGAATCTCATTTAGAAGAATTCGCTAAACAAATGAACTTTGAAATCTTAGGTAAATTACCACTTAACAGTGCGAATACCGCTTTAATGGATAAGGGAGAAATTGAAAAACTCATTCTTCCAGAGATCCAACCAATCGTTGATAAAATCAAAGGAGAATAAATATGTCAGAATTAGAAAACCGTCGTAAAAAAGTATTCGACCAGATGAAAGACAACAGTATTGCTATCTTATTCTCTGGCGTTAGCAAAATCGCAAGCGAAGACGAAGCTCTTCCTTTCTGCGTTAATAAAAACTTCTTCTACTTAACTGGTATTAAGCAAGAACACAGTGCTTTAATGTTATTAAAAACATTAGGTGAAAGAAAAGCTTACCTTTTCGTTGATCCATATAGCGAACTTAAAGAGAAGTGGACTGGTAAACGTTTAACCCAAGATGCTGCTTCTTTAATTAGTGAAATCAAGAGTGTTTATACCACTGATAACTTAGAGACAATGCTCTCTTTAGCGTTAGATGAAGATAAGAAACAATATGGTGATATCGATTGCATCTATTTAGATTTATCTTCCCCAGAACAAAAGCTTGAAGATGATTGCTTCATGAAAGATTATTCCGTGAAGTTACAATTAGACTTCCATAAAGATATCGTCGATATCTATCCAATCTTGAGAGATTTAAGAATGGTGAAGTCTTCTTTAGAAATTGAAAACTTAGTCCGCGCGATTGAAAAGACCAATAACGGTATTGCTTTTATGCTTAGCAAACTCAATGTTGGTATGAAAGAACACGAACTAGCTGATTATTTTGAATTATATGGTCGTTTACATGATCGTTCTACCTTAGCCTTCTCCACAATCGTGGCCTCAGGTAAAAACGCCACATGTTTACATTATCCATATGAGCAACAAAACGATTCCATCAAGGAAAATGATTTAATTCTCTTCGACCTTGGTTATAACCACGAAGAATATAGTGCGGATATTTCCCGTACTTACCCAATCAATGGTAAATTCTCTGGTATCCAAGCGATTATTTATGAAATCGTTCTTAACTGTAATAAGGCTATCATTCAAAAGATTAAACCAGGTGTTACCATCAAAGAGCTTCAAGAATTCGCCACTGAATTCTTAAGAAAATCCTGCATTAACGCTGGCTTAATGAAAATGGATGATGATATCCGTAATTACTATTACCATAACTGCTCTCACCATTTAGGTTTAGATACACACGATATCTCTTTAAGAGAAAAACCATTAGAAAACGGTAATGTCATTACTGTTGAACCAGGTTTATACTTCGCTAACTATGGTGTTGGTGTCCGTATCGAAGACGATGTTTTAGTCAGCGACAATGGTTCAATTGTCCTTTCTAAGAACATTGCTAAAGAAATGGGTGAAGTCGAAAGATTCATGGCCAGTAGAGGTTAATTTTATGAGTTATATTTTAGCGATTGATCAAGGCACAACGAGCTCAAGAGCCATCTTATTTGACCGTCAAGGTAAACCATTCCAAATGGCGCAAAGAGAGGTGAAATGCCTCTTCCCTCATTCTGGATGGGTGGAAGTTGACGCTCTTGCTATTTGGGTGAGTGTTATTGATGTCATCAATGAAGTTTTGATCAAAGCTAATTTAACAATTGATGAAGTGGATTCCATTGGTTTAACTAACCAAAGAGAAACAACCGTGGTCTGGTCTAAAAAGACTGGTATGCCTGTATGTAATGCGATAGTGTGGCAGTCCCGACAATCCGCGGATATCTGTGATGCCTTAAGCGCACAAAAAGGATTCATTCATCAAAAGACGGGTTTATTAATAAACCCATACTTCTCTGCTAGTAAAGTTAGATTCATCTTAGACCATATTGAAAATGGTCAAGAACTCGCGGAATCAGGCGACCTATTATTCGGCACAATTGATTCCTGGATTATTTATAAATTAACAAGTGGTAAAGTCCACGCCACTGATATTACTAA
>CAMKQK010000084.1:0-3867 GCA_946414915.1 uncultured Caryophanales bacterium | reverse complement strand
GCGAAAGCCGCTGCTGCAAGAGTGGTTAAACCTAAGAAATCAGTTCGTAAGATGAGAGGCTACTTAAAAGTAAACAAGAAACTTCCTCCATTCTTCGCGGTGCCTACAACCGCTGGTACAGGCTCAGAAACGACTGTCGCTGCAGTAGTAACTGATCCAAACACACATGAAAAGAATGCGATTTCCGATCCATGCTTAAGACCTAAATACGCAGTATTAGATCCAGCGTTAACAGTTGGTTTACCTCCACATATCACATCCACAACAGGTATGGATGCTTTAACTCATGCGGTTGAAGCCTATATTGGTAAAAGTAATGTTAAGTCCACGATTAGATATTCAGAAGAAGCAGTTAAGCTTATCCACGCTAACTTAGAGAAAGCTTATAACAACGGCAAAGACAT
Organism: uncultured Caryophanales bacterium; assembly: GCA_946414915.1. GTDB lineage: Bacteria > Bacillota_I > Bacilli_A > RFN20 > CAG-826 > RUG14515. The sequence continues at coordinate 3,463 of CAMKQK010000084.1, read as the reverse complement.
GGAAGCCAGAAACAATATGCTTAAAGGTTCCTTCTATGCAGGAAGCGCCTTTACAAGAGCATTTGTTGGGTACGTGCATGCAATTGCCCATAATTTAGGTGGTATGTATAATACTCCTCATGGACTCGCAAATGCTGTTATCTTACCTCATGTTTTAGAGTGGTACGGACCATGTATCTATAAACGTTTAGCAAAACTCTATGATGCCGCTGGATTAGGTAAAGAAGACTTATCTATTGAAGAAAAAGGTAAAGCCTATATCGCTGAGATTAGAAGAATGAATCAAGCGATGAATATTCCTGATAAGTTTGATTTTATTAAAGAAGAAGACATTCCTACTCTTGTTAAACGAGCGCTTAAGGAAGGTAATCCTGGTTACCCAGTACCAAGGATTATGAAGCCTGAAGACTGTGAAAAAGTCATCCGCTCCATCATGAAGTAATAATCAAAACATATATTATTGTCACAAGTGGATTGCACTGCAACATTAGATGTTGTAGTGTTTTTCTTAATAAAAGTAAGAAGAGGTCAAAACAATGTATCAACACTACGTCCAATATTATGAAACAGATAAGATGGGTATCACTCATCATTCCAACTATATCCGCTTTATGGAAGAAGCTAGATTAGTCTTCTTTAGAGATATCGGCTTTGATTATTTAGAATTTGAAAAGCTAGGTTTAATTTCTCCAGTCATTGGTTTAAACAATATCCGCTTTAAAAGACCAACCACCGTTGGTGATATCATTGATATTGATGTCAGTGTTAAAGCTTATAACGGTATTGTCTTAACTATGCACTATGTGATGAAAGCGAAAGACACAGTGGTTCTTGAAGGTGATAGTGATCACTGTTTCTTAAATAAAGACGGCAAGATGCTTCCACTTAGCGATAACAAATATCCAGAACTCCATCACAAGTTAAAAGAACTCATCAAAGAATAATCAAAATATTAAGATTAGTTACATGACGCGTATGCTCCTACTTGCATACGCTTTTTATTAGTGCGAAACTATACTCGAGGTATTTATTTATGAAAAAACTATTAGCCTGTTTTGCGCTCGCTTCTTTTGCGCTCTCAATGATGGCGTGTAACCAAACTTCCAGTAAAGAAGAATCAAGCAGTACACCTGTCGAAAGTTCACAAGTCACATCTAGTGGTGAAGGAGAACCAACAACAAGTGCTGCTCCAACATTTGTTCAAGACGAATTATCTAACTCCTCTGGTTTGGTTGTTAAATTCAATAAGACTGGTGCGAAGATTGAAAGCATTACTTTCGCGGGCAAGAAGATTGCCGAGAACGGTTTTACCGTCGGTAGATGCGCTAACCGTATCGCTGCGGGTAAATTCACATTAAACGGAACAGACTATCAATTAACCAAGAATAATAACGGTAATCACCTCCATGGTGGTAATGGTAAAGGCATGAATTCATGGCAAGGACCTTTCGCTACAAACGATTGGACTTTCGTTGAACAAACAGCCACAACAATTGAATACAAATTCCATTCCAACGATGGTGATAATGGCTATCCAGGTAACATGGATATGAACGTTAAATATACATTAACTGAAGCTGGTGAATTAAATATCGAATATAAAGCCACATGTGATAAAGATTCCTTATGCAATCCAACCAATCACTTATTCATGACACTTAACGGAAATACTTCCTATGACAATATCAAATTATGGGTCAACGCTGATAGTTATACCCCATTAGCGAACCAACTTCCTACAGGTGATATTTCTCCTGTTGAAGGTACACAATTTGACTATCGTGAAGAGAAGGCTTTTGATAAATCAAAGAGCTATGATGATAACTATGTTATCAAAGGCAATAAAAATGAGTTCAGAAAAGCCGCGACAATGATCGGTACATCTTTAGGTGTTAAGGTCGACGTTTATAGCGATAGAGCGGGTCTTCAACTCTATAAAGAAAACAATGGTAAAATCTGTTTAGAAACACAACAATTCCCAGATGCGATTAACCATGCGAATTTCTTAGAATACGGTACGACCGTGATTAAGGCTAACGAACAATTTACTTCTAAAACCACATATCACTTCACAAAGGTTGCATAACTATGAAAAAACTCATTCTTCTAAGCATCTCAGCATTAGCGATTCTAGCCACTGGCTGTGAAGGGCCTCATAAGCACAATTATGAGCTTGTAGCCGATGGTGGATGGCATACTTGTATCGAAGGACAAGATTTTGATACAAGTGGTTTGAAGGTTACTTTAAAGTGCACTGATTGTGGTGAAGAAAAAGAAGTGGAGTACGAATTAGAAAATAACCAAGCACTCACTTCTGAACAAACAAGTATTAGAATCAAATATCAGGACTACACAATTGATTACCCAATTACTGTGAAAAAGAAATATAAGATTGCTTGCGTTGGTGATTCTTTAACCGCTGGTCATATGTGGCCTAATGAATCATACCCAACATTTTTAAGTAAAGACGTCACCGCTAACTATGAAGTTGGTAACTTTGGAGTGAATGGTATTTCCATTACTGGTTATGGTGGTTCATTTAGTTCAACCGCCCCTAATCAACGCTATATTAAGCAGGACGTGTATAAGAATTGCGTGAAATTTAACCCTGATATCTTTGCCATTATGCTAGGCACAAACGATGCCACAGAATGGTCAAAAGCGGAACCAACATTCGTCAGTGAATATCACATTCTTCTTGATTCATTTATCGAACAATTCCCTAACGCTAGATTTATCATGATGGTCTCTCCACCAGTCGTGGATGGTAATGAATTTAGCATTCCAAACGGACCAATTAGAGATAATGTTAATCCAGTGCAAAGAGATCTCGCTAAAGAGTATGGTTTTGAAACGCTCGATTTAAGAGAAGAATTCGAAGCAACAGAAAACTTTGAATCACTTTATTTAAGACCAAATCGAGACAAAGTTCACTTCACAAAAGCTGGCGCTCAATACGTTGCTCAAAGGGTTTGGGACATTGCCAAAGACTTGCGATTCTAAATAATTTTATTTAATCTTTAAATTTTCTTATAAGCTGGTCTATAATACTAACACATCACCAATCTTTTATAAAAAGAACTTGGGACATAGTGATAATTTGAGGTTAATAAATACAATTTAGTTTTACTTTTTGTATTTATTATTCGCGATATATTATTTATAATAATGTCACTATGGGGAAAACGATTAGACTTATCAAGATTGTTTCTTTTATCATCATCGCGCTAGAAGTACTAGCCGGTGCTGTTTTCTCCATACTCTATTTCAATAATTTCTTTGGCTTCATGGAAAATGTGAAACCAGAGTATCTCGCTATTACGATGATTATCGTTATCGTCGTGAACTGTTTATTTGTGTGGATTGTTATTTTAATCCTCTCCACCTTAAGACAAAAAACAGACCTTAGAGCCGCAGAAGTTATTGGTAGTGACGTCCAAGAAGCTTATAACTTTGCGATGAT
>CAMKQK010000083.1:0-3940 GCA_946414915.1 uncultured Caryophanales bacterium | reverse complement strand
ATGAAAGAAAAGTTCGATGCTCTCGAACACAAAGATGATGAAGGAGGTAATTAACCATGTTAGGTGCAATTATTGGGGATGTTGTTGGGTCCAGATTTGAATTCAACAACATCAAATCCAAATCATTCAAATTAGTGGATAAAGATTCCACATTTACCGATGATAGTGTGCTTACGATTGCCGTTATGGATTGGCTGCTTCACGCTAATGTGAAATGCAATAAAACCGCAGTCGAATATCTCCAAAAATGGGCGAGAAAGTATCCACACGCTGGATATGGTGGAATGTTCTATCAATGGAAAGATAGCGTTAATCCAAAACCATATAATTCTTGTGGTAATGGATCAGCGATGCGTATTTCAGGCGTTGGTTGGGTTAGCGATGAAATGCCTGAAACAAAGCTTCTCTCCGATATTATTACTGGAGTTACCCATAATCATCCTGAAGGAATGAAAGGTGCATTTGTTACTTCTCAACTCATTTATATGGCGAGAATGGGTAAGTCTAAAATGGAAATGAAGATGTTTGCAGAACAGTTCTATAATCTTGAATTCGATTACAATGAACTAGTCGCCAATTACAAACATGAAGCCGAAATTTGCCAAATTACAGTTCCGCAAGCAATATATTGCTTCTTAATCTCTGATTCTTTTGAAGACTGTTTAAGAACAACGATTTCAATTGGTGGAGATTGTGACACTACAGCAGCCATTAGTTGTGCTATTGCAGAAGCGTTTTACGGATACATTCCTGAAGAACTTGTTGAGCAAGTAAGACAAAAACTAACACCTGAAATGCTAGAAATAGTCGATGAATTTAAAGAAAGGTATGGTGGTTGTTAATGTACAAAGAATTAACTGTATTAAAATACGAAAATTATTACTTCTATATTGGCTCTAGAGAAACATATAAAGACAAGTCTTTTGCACCCAATGAGTTGTTGGTTAGATCAGGAATGCATTTAGAGTCATATAAAGCGTTAATTGATGCAAACATTCATCCTATTCTAGGCGACTATACTAGAGTGGCTATGAGAGCCATTTATTTCTGGGAACTTGGATTAGAAGGGACAGATAGAACTTTATGGAATGATTATTTTATGAACAGTTTCGGCGTTGAATTGGTAGTTTCTATCTCACATACCAAAGAAATCTATAGAATTCCATTTGATTATGAATTATACGATACAATCAAAAAGAGATTCTCTAAAAGAAAGCTAAAACAATTAACGCACGAAAGTATTCCTAAAGCAGAATTGAAAATAAGAAATGAACTATACCAAATTGGCAAAGATTTGTATAAGAAAAGGAGTGATGAAAAATGTCTAAATTAAGAACAATAAAATTAACATGTCCTGATTGTGGTGAAGAATTTGATTTCGATTTATATGAGAGCGTTAATGTTACACTTGATCCTGAATTAAAGGAAAAAGTCCTTGATGGAAGCATCTTTGCTCCAGTTTGCCCAAAATGTGGACACTTCGAAGTATTAATTCACCCATTCTTGTATCACGATATGGATAAGAAATATATGATTCAGCTTAATTCGTATGCAGATTTAATGGATTTTAAAGAAGAATTCGTTAACCATAACAAAATTAATGAAATGTTTCCAGGCTTAATTGATGATACTAAAGTCATTGGGGTAACTTCTTTGGCAGATATGATTACAACAATTACGGCTCTTGACAACGATCTTGATTGGAGAGTGGTGCAATTAGCGTTACTTTATATGCAATATGACTTCATTAAGTATTGCAATGATAACAAACGCAAAATTAAAAACATCAATTATTCAGGATTAACTGGGCAAAAAGATGAAGAAGGTAACCTCACACTTATTATTGATGTTGGTGAAGGCGATGAAAACGAACAATTCTATTCTCCGTTCCCAATGCCCGTCTACAATCATTGTTTAAAGGAATATAAGGAACGCTTGGACTTAATAAATCCGTTCGTGTTTGATGCTCAAATGAGAGACCATTTCTGCAATTTCTATGAAGAAGATTTTCAAACTCAAGAAGAACATAAAAATCCTTATGTGTATGTAGAAAGGAATGATGGTTCAATATTGCTTTGTGATCCAATTCCTACATACCTCGAAGACAAAATTGATATCGATAGTTTGGTTTTAATTGATAGGCCAAATGGAGAAAGAGAATTGGGGAAGATTAAAAGAATCGTTGATTGGAACTTCCTTTGTATATCTATTCCTGTGGAATATCGTGGAAGGATTGTTGCTGAATATAATGAACTTCATATGATTACAACAGCAGATAGCAACTCTACATTAGGTCAAGATGATTTAGTTAAGAAACTAGTGGAGTTCAAAAATAAAGAATACAAAGTCGATAATTCGTTCCCATTAGATGAGTTGCAAGAATCCAATATGTTTATTTGTTCAATGACTACCGCTCAATTCAATTTTGATGATTTAGTTGAATTAATTGAGAAAAACGAAATCACAGGAGATGTGAAGCCTGTAACAAAACTCCAAAAAATTGAAAGAGATGGAAAAATATATTTGGCAGCGTATACTGACCCATATTATCTACCATCTAAAGATGAGTTCTTATCTAACTCAGCATTCTGCTTTGATAGTTTAGTAAGAATCGTCAAGAATGATCCACGTTATAGTGGTATAATTATTAATCAATACGATGAAGATATAGTTTTGGACATTAAAGTTTTACGTGACTATATTGAGTTTAGAACTTTGTTTAATAGAAAACGTTTATTTGAACTTTTAGAAGGCTTATCAGAAAAAGAGAAAGAATACGTTGGCGAATTATCTCTTAAAGTGTTTAAATCCTCATATTTAGAAGGTCTAAAAGAAGAGTCGATATTAAACAAACTCAAGATTTCAAAGAAAACATACGATAAGGCAATGAGAAGAGCATATGCGACACTTAAGCCAATCATTTATGCTAGATATTAAGGAGGGAAGATATGAAATTAGAAGAATTGTACTCAAAATACCACATCATTAGCGATGGTTTACAAAGAAGATACATTCAAGCAGTAAATGAACGTAGATACGATTTGGATTACGTAACTCCAATCGAACTTGTAATACTCGTTGATAGAAATTGGGAAGAAGACAATGGCGATTTAATTATCTCTCCTTCGGTTGTTAATAAAAGATTCGAAAGCAGATCATGGGTACAGCTTCTTAAAGAAATGGTTACTTATCTTCAGGATAAGTCACCTAAATCTAAGGAAGAATTATTGGCCTATAGAACTGATTGGTCAAAAGCTCCTATATTTAGCGATTCTAAATCTATAGATAATATGGTTGAGATTGAAGATGGTTTATTCTTTAGTGTTAATTACACAGCAACTCATTCAACTTGGATAATTGGAGATTTGTTGGAATTCTATGGCATTAGTGTTGGATATCTAGTGCTTCATAGAACCCCAATCTCTGAACCAAAAGAAGTGAAGGAAGAAGTTGGAAAAGTTCGAAGAGAAGATTTCAAAGATTATCTAATGGCTTTCAAAGGAAAAGATGAAGAGAAAGCGACCAAAATTGTTAAGAACTTTGATGTCTTGAATAAAGTCTTGGCAAAAATGGGAACTAGTTATAATGACTTCTTCTTATTTGATGACACCTTAGCTTTGTCCAATTACAAATCAAGAATGCTTAAAGATTATCCAAAATATGTCCAATGGAATGAGTCTCAAGTTAAGACTGTCCAACGATATCTTGATTACATTACTGACTATTATACAAAGGCAATGAAAGAAGCTAAAAAGCATAAAGAAGATTTGGAGTTCATTATTCCAACACTTTAATTGAAAGGGGTAGCAATACCTCTTTTTCCCGCTTATAAGCAAAAACAATGTGTTATTTCGAACACTTGTCCGCACAAGAGATAACTGCACCCACGTGGAGACTATAGTAGGGCTATATCGAAAATAAGTGGCAAGTTTTGTAAATA
>CAMKQK010000082.1:0-3975 GCA_946414915.1 uncultured Caryophanales bacterium | reverse complement strand
AGGTCCTAAAGCTACGCTTTTAGTCCAAAACGGTTCCTTAAAAGAAGGCGACTACCTAGTTGTTGGTACAACATATGGTAAAGCTAGAAGAATGACTAACGAATATCGTAAAGTCCTTCAATGTGCAACACCAGGTACTCCAGTTTCCATTATTGGTTTAAGCGAAGTGCCACAAGCTGGTGAACGTTTCATGGCGTTCGCAGAAGAAAGTGAAGCTAGAAGCATTGCTACAAAACGTAAACTCTTAAAAGAGCAAGCGGAAAGAAATAAAACAAGCGCAGCCTCTTTAGACGATTTGTTCAATCTCGCTAAAGAAGGTGAAGTACAAAACCTTAACGTTATCGTTAAAGCTGAATCAACCGGTAGTGCTGAAGCCGTTAAAGCTTCCTTAGAAAAGCTTACAAACGACAAGATTAAGATTAATGTTGTAAGAGCTTCTTCTGGCGCTATCACAGAAAGTGATGTCCTTCTCGCAGGCGCATCTCACGCGATTATTTATGGTTTTAATGTGAGACCAGACGCTAAAACAAGAGCGAAAGCCCAAGAAGAAAAAGTTGAAATTAGATTACACCGCATCATCTACGCTTTAATTGAAGAAATTCAAGCCGCGATGAAAGGTATGCTTGCCCCAACCATGGTGGAAAAGGTCCTTGGCCAAGCAGAGATCAGAAGATTGTTCAAAGTATCTAAACTCGGTACAATCGCTGGCTGTATGGTCGTTGATGGTGTGATTAAAGCTACAGGTGGTGTCCGTGTCATGAGAGATGGTGTGGTCATCTACGAAGGTAAACTTGCTTCCTTACAAAGAGAAAAAGATCTCGCTAAAGAAGTTAAAGCGGGCTATGAATGTGGTATGCTTATCGAAAACTTTAATGACATTAAAGAAGGCGACATCATCGAATCTTACGAAATGGTGGAACAAAAGGATTAATTATGGCCAATAAAGAAGAAAGAATTGCTGGCATTATCCGTAAAAGCATTAGTGAAATCATCACCATGGAATTAAAGAATCCACATCTTGGATTCGTCACTATTCCAGAAGTGAAAGTGAGCAAAGATTTCTCTTATGCAAAAGTCTATGTCTCCTTCATGTTTGAAGAACAAATCGAAGAAGGCATGAAAGTCTTAGAAAAGAGCAAAGGCTTCATCAGAAGTGGACTTGCCAAAAGACTCGACACTAGACGTTGTCCTGAGCTAGTCTTTGTCCTCGATGAATCTTTCAAAAGAGAAGCTAGAATCACAGAGTTACTAAATAAAGATAAAGAGAAGTAATAAACTTCTCTTTTTTTATGCTTTCTTCACCATTTTAATGTGCTCGATGTTAGCCTCGTAGAAGGTTTCTCCTTCTTCAACGAAGCCCATAGATTTATAGTAATCAAGTAGTTGATATTGAGCGTTAAAGTAAATAGTGCAAGGATTATAGTTTTCTTCGAGCTTTGCCACTAAGAACAAGAAGGCATCTCTTCCATAACCATGTCCACGGTATTCTTTTAAAATTGCGAACCTTTCAATTTTATATGTGCGATCCCCCATAGCGCGGTATCTGATTGTACCCACTGGGGTATCTTTATAGTAGATTAAGAAATGCTTTGCTTCCTCTTCTTCACTAGGAACAACTTCAATATCATAAGGACAGTTTTGTTCCCCGACAAAGACGATATTTCTAATATTTAAGACATTCATCATATCCATCGGAGTGGTGACTGGTTTAAGAGTTAAACCATTTTGGTTTACTTGATAGTAAATTTCCTTACCCCAGATATCTTCTTTCTCGTAGTTAGATAACATCGTTAATAAGTTATCTTTAGCAACAGGCCATCTTTTATAAATATCTTTTAAGAGATTTTTCATATCCTCTCTTCTCGTGTGCATATTCGCTGGGCAACCAGAGGCTAAGACTGGAAGATTTTCTTCTTTAACTAGTTTAATAATGTCGCTTTCTCTCACATGAATAAGTGGTCTAATAAAAGTGATATCCGCACGTTCTAAGTGCATCTTTGGTGAAAAAGAAGCGACACGTCCCCCAAATAACGAATTCATCATATATGTTTCAATCGCGTCATCCGCATGATGAGCAAAGCTCACTTTATTAAATCCTAGCTCTTTAGCGATCTTGTTCATGGAGGCTTTTTTCATCCTCGAGCAGATTGAGCAAGGAAGATGTTCTTTATCTTTTTGTTGAATTTGTAAAATTCGATAAACTTCAGTATTATCCACAACCATGAGCTTAAGATCCAAAGATTCACAGAACTTATTCATTTCATATGGATTAAAGCCTGGGAAGCCTAAATCTAACATTACTGGTTGAATGACAAAGTCAGTATGGGAAAACTTTTGATATAAACTTAAGGCGTATGTTAAAGCCACGCTATCTTTGCCACCAGATAAACCAATCATAATTTTATCGCCATGATTGATGAGATTATACATTTGGTCAGCCTTACGGATACAGGCTAAAACAGTCCTAATTGCTTTCATAACGAAATAATTATATTATTCTCGTGTGAGTTATAAAAGATGAAAGATGGTTTCTTATTAATCGATAAAGAAAGTGACTATACTTCGAGAGATGTGTGCAACATCATCGCCAAGATTTTTGATGCAAAAAAAGTAGGGCACGCAGGGACTCTAGATCCTTTTGCGACAGGCCTATTAATCGTCGCTTTGAATAACGCCACTAAGACCTTAAGTTATATCGAAGGCCAATATAAAACTTATGAAGCTACTTTGCTATTAGGTAAGAAGACCAGCAGTGGTGATTTGACCGGTGAAATAAGCGAAGCCAAAGAAGTGCCAAATATCACAAAAGAAGACATCGAACAAGTTTTCCAATCTTTGATTGGAGAAAGTGAACAAACTGTCCCAATCACTTCCGCGGTGCATGTAAACGGTCGTAAACTTTATCATTACGCTCATCTCAATCAAGAAGTGGAATTACCAAAGCGCACAATCGATATTAAGAAACTTGAATTGTTGGAGTTTGATTTACCAGTCATTAGATTCAAAACTACTGTCTCCAAAGGTACATATGTCCGTACACTCGGCGAAACTATCGCGGAGAAACTAAAAACAGTGGGGCATCTCACTTCCCTTAGAAGAACAGAAATATTAGACTTAAACGTGCAATCGGCGAGTAAAATCAAAGATTTAACCACTGATAAATTAATCCCTATCAGTGATATCATCCAAAAGTTTATGCCGCTCATGTATCTACCTAATGAAGTAGAGCTTAAGAAGGCAAGACATGGTGGTAAACTATCCAGCAAATTATTCCCAGAAATATTAGATACATTCTGTGTAATTGATGAGAAAAAAACCGCGATCGCTATTTATAAATATAGCGAATTAGGTTATTATGAATGTGTAAGAGGTATCAACCGTGAAGATAATTGATTTCTATATCAACGATACACCAGCCAATGATAAAGACCTCGTTTTATGTTTAGGTTTCTATGATGGTCTCCATCTCGGTCATCAACACCTCATTCAAAAAGCCTTAGATGAAGGCTATCCAGTCGGGGTCATGACTTTCGATTTAGCCCCAGCTTTCTTATTGGGCAAAAAAGAAAATTATTCCTTAACTTCCACATTTGATAAAGCGGATTTCCTTGAAGATATGGGAGTCAAATTCCTTTATCTTATGCACTTCGATAAAGAGACTTTAAAAGTCACTAAAGATGAATTCATTGACCGTGTCTTAAAACCACTTAATCCACGTAAGATCTTCGTTGGCGAAGACTATAATTTCGGTGTCGGTGGTGAAGGTGACGCTGAGTATTTAAGAAGGTTCTTTGATGTCGAAGTTGTTCCACTTCAAAAGATTGATAATATGAAGATTTCATCAAAGAAAATTAGACAACTCGTTGAAGCGGGAGATATGGAACAAGCCTCAAGATTATTAGGTCGTCCATACCGTATCAGTGGTCTAGTTGTTGAAGGAAAAGGCAATGGTCGAAAAATCAATTTCCCAACCGC
>CAMKQK010000081.1:0-4043 GCA_946414915.1 uncultured Caryophanales bacterium | reverse complement strand
ATAAACACTCTTAAGGCTGGTTGTTTCTTTTTGATAACACTATCTTTAGCGTGTCTACTACCAATGATCATGTCATATTTAGGGGCTAATTCCATTGTGCGTTTAATGGCTTCTAAATCTGTACTTAAATCAGCGTCCATGAATAAAACATAATCGCCAGTGGCATTTTTAATGCCGTATTTAACCGCACCACCTTTACCGCGGTTAACATCATAAGATAAAGCTTTCACTCCTTCGATGGATTCAATCACTTCTTTAGTGTTATCTTTACTACCATCGTTGACTAAGATTAATTCGTAATCTAGTTTTAACTCTTGAAGTTTATCTTTGATAATTTGTGCGTTTTTAGCGATATCTTTGCTTTCGTTATAGCAAGGAACAACAATACTTAATTTCATACCCACCCTATTTTACACAAGTGCATAACTTATTAAAAGTTAATTATGATATAATGTTTGGGATAAGTAGAGGAATATCATATGAATCTTAATAACTTAAAAGAGAAACTATTAAAAATGGGCGAGAAGATTGGCCTTCAAGTTCATGAAGAAGACGCTAATTCTTTAACACTCCATAGTCAAATCACTGCAAAAGAATATTTTATTAATTCTGTTTACTGTAGATTTGTGGCCTTCTCTAGTGGCACTATTCACTTATTCTTAACATTTGATGTGATTGAAAGAACATATGATAACTTATATTTGATTAACGCTTTTAACGAAAACAATCCTTGGTTTAGAGCGTACATCACTAATATCAAAGATCGTGATTATTTAGAACTTCACTACGCTGCAGTGGGTTTAACCCATGAAGATGAAGCTATTGATACATTTGGTTATTTACTTAATGACTTATTAAGTGAAAACACCATGAAGTACTTAAAACCAATCTTGGATGGCGAACAACAATAAAAGAAAACTGAAAAGAGGCGAAGAAGGCGAACGTCTGGTCGCCTCTATTTTAGATAGCGATAAATCTTTCCATCGTTTAATCAATAATCTAGTCCTCTTAGGGGACAATCAAGTTTCACATCAAATAGACCATATACTCATTCGTAGTAATGGTATTTTTGTTATCGAAACAAAGAACTACTTTGGAAATATCGTAGGGGGAGAAGATGACTCCTATTGGAAAAAGACATTCCCATTTAAAGGGAGAATGAAGACTGAAACATTCCATAATCCTTTAAAACAAAATCAATCTCATATCCGTATGATCAAGCGCATTATTGGAAGAGATTATCCCATATACTGTTTTATCGTTTTAGTGAAAAATAACGGGGACGGGTTAGACTTATTCAACGTCTGTGGTCCCGAGGATATCTTAAAAAGAATTAATCTCATCACCATTGATAATCCATTAAATGAATCCACGATTGAAAGCATCTATAACACTCTTCTATATTCCGAAGCGGATGTAAATGATGAGATGCATCTAGCGAATATTCAAAAGACTATTAAAGAGAGAAGAGATTATCAAAAAGAAATTAGAACGGCTATAGAAAAGAAAATATGCCCCGACTGTGGGGGCATACTCTCTATTGTGCCTGGTGGTTTGAAATGCACCAGGTGTCATAAGATTATTAAAATTTAGAGTCTTAATGGTTCAGTAATAGGTTTCACTAGCGAGGCTCTGCCACCACTTCTATCTACTACATATTCCGCTCGAGCTTCACCATTATCAACAGTTAATAGATATTGCTTATAACCAAAGTCCATTGACATACGTTGGTGCAAAACAAAGTATGTTGTTGCGTTTTCCATAATCGTTCTAGATTTCACGCTTGGTTCACCATCTTCTAAACCGAAATATAGTTGGACGACCTTTCCTTCTGTCGAATAATATGGACTCAAACCATTTTTTGCTTCAACGAACGCCACAATTGCGCCGTTAAGTAAGAATCCTTCGTCTGCATATTTTGGAAGTGAAACACCTTTTAATGAGTCTTGTCTAATATAAAATCCATCATCGCTTACTTTGTAAACATCTCCAAAGATTGAATAGAGATAATTGTCTTCTAAATGATAGACGATACCAGTATCGTTTTCGATGTGATTTCCTTCTATCATAGCGCCATTAATTCCTTCAAAGGAAACGGTTAAGTCTTTTTCTACTGGCGTTAGTTCAAAATTCTCACCAAATACTTTGAGCACGCCATCATCAAATGTATACATTCTTTTATCAGTTCCACATAAGATTTCATTTTCTCTTTCAAAGATTAGGGTGTTATCAATAATTTCATGATTTTTATAACTAACAATTTCTTTTTCTCCGCGATAGTTAAAATCTACGCCTTCATTTACCAAAACAAAGATTTGACCATATTTATCACGACGAACATCAGCAATTGTATGATGCCAGTTAAACGAATCAATTATTCCTGCTTCTTCAGGGATAATGTATCTATAATTCAATCCTTCTTCTTCATCGAAAACAACATCGTAACATTGAGGAATTAAATTGCCATACATCGGATCCACTAAGGCGAAATCATCTTTTGTTGGCATAACTTGCATTGTGTAGTTTTTTCCACAAGAATACTTATCAACTTGTTTCATCAAATCTTTAAGAGCAAAGACTTTACCCGTTTGATTATGAATAACAATTGTTTGCATTTCCTCATGATGACAATGGAATCCATTAGGACACACTATTTCTTGAGCATAATTAACATCTTTCCAGAATTCCCATTCTGCATCATCAACATACATCACATAGGTGAAATTCTTTGTCGTGAAGACGGCTGCAGCGTTCGCTAATGTGTCTTGTCTAACTTGTCCACGGCCGTTTGTGCGCTCATAGACAACTTCTTTAACTGAACCATCATCATTCATGGAAATGAGGACACTAGCTTTTTCTGGATCCCAGTCATAGTCTAATTCCCATTCATATTGTTCTTTTTGCTCTTCAGTCCAAGAGTCACTATTGATGCTTGGAGATGATGAGTCATCATCTTCATAAGCGGAATTTAACTTAAAGTTGTCTTTAATTTTTGCAAAACTCTTTAATTTTGGACGAGCATTTTCTTTATCAGGAGCGGACCAAATACAAAACGCTGAGACTTTATCCATATCCACATAAGTGCCTCTTAAGCGATTGATAAAGCCACCGATACCACTGGTGCTATTAATGATTGGTACAGCAACCGCAACTGCTGTTGCAACCGCGGCAATTGGAATTGTAATCTTAGCCCATAAAGGTAAATGACGCTTCCTTGGGTATGGGTTTGGAGTATAACTTTCTAATGTTGAATCAATGTGTTTTTTCATTCGTCTTTCAAAATTCATCTTAACTCCTTTCTCAGCTTTCCTTTCGCGCTTTCATATAATCTTCTCGCGGTGCTCTCAGAAATGCCTGTTTCAGCAACAATTTCATTCCAAGTATAAGAAAAGCCGATCTTTAAATAAGTAACGATTGTTTCTTTGTTGGTCAAAAGAGGTTCAAATGTGGAAAGCAATTCATTGGTCTTATCTTCTTTTCCATATATTTCATCAATGATGTCACTGGAGGGAATCTCTCTTTGCTTCCTAAGGAAATCTAAGGCCTGATTCTTTGCAATTGAGGCAACATACGATTTAAAACTTTTAGGATTTTTCACTTCGTGACGATGCTCAACCACTTTGATGAATGATTCAGAAAGGACATCTTCAGCGTCATATCTCGAAGATATATATGAAGCGATGATAAAGTACATGAGGTTCTTGTACTGCAAATACACTTTTTCAACCGCACTATCTTCGCCTTTGAGAAATTTATCGAATAGCCTTTTTGATATTTCCACTTTTTTGCCTCTCACCTATAAGACGTATAAAAAGAACTGATCTGTTCAATTAATTATATTAAAATTTATTTTTATTTAATATATAAAGAAACAAAGGGAATAATTCCCTTTGTAATTACTTTTTTTGCTTTTAAGAATTCCAGCCAGCATACAAAACAAGCGTATTTCCTTCTTCTATCAAAGGAGCACTGCTAAAGTCCCAAATGCTATTACATTCAGGTTCTGTATACCAACCAGTAAAGGAATAGCCATCTCTTTCTGG
>CAMKQK010000080.1:0-4121 GCA_946414915.1 uncultured Caryophanales bacterium | reverse complement strand
TGGTAATGCCAGTTTCTTTTTGAATTCTTCTAATTTCTTCACGAGTTTGTAATCTCAAACGAGCGTCTAAGTTAGATAATGGTTCGTCTAATAACAAAACACGTGGTGTCTTAGCAAGGGCACGCGCGATAGCAACACGTTGTTGTTGACCACCGGATAATTCACGTGGCTTTCTTTCTAAGTATGGCTCAATATCGACTAAACGCGCCATCTTATGTGCAATGGCGTCCTTTTCGACTTTTGATAAACGGGTTTTAGTTACTTCTTTGTATTTCTTTGGATCAGCAGTCTTTAATTCCTCGAGAGCTTTAGTGGCTTCTTCAAGAGCCTTTTGAGCTTCTTCAAGTTCTTTTTGTGCTTCTTCCACTCCTTCGTTAGCTTTCATCGCTTTCTTTAAAGCAGATTTAGCTTCGTTGACCCTTGTCTTATTTGCGTCAAGCGGTCCAGGGAAACGGACGTTGTCCAATGGGAAGGTGATGTTTTGTTTCGCTGAGAAATGTGGGTATAAGGCGTAGTTTTGGAAAACTAAGCCAATGCCTCTATTTTCTGGTGGAACAGAAGTGACGTCTTCATCACCAAACCAGATTTTGCCATCAGTTGGTTTATGGAGACCAGCAATCATGTAAAGAGTTGTTGATTTACCACAACCAGATGGACCGAGAAGGCCTACAAGCTTACCATCAGGCACGACAAAAGACATGTCGTTAACAGCGGTAGTTTGAGAACCTTTCTTACCAATAAAAGTTTTAGTAAGATGTTCGATTCTTACTTCCATATAAATTCCTCCTAATTATATGCTAGAAGTTCACGCCTTTATATTAGCACAAGAAAAAGAGACTAATAAAGTTTTTATTAAAAAACTATATATGGGTCAAAAATCGGTGTTATTTTTTGTCTTTAAAATGTGGGTTAGTATAGACGATATTTTCCTCGTTTAAAGAGTCATGGTTTGCTTGTACTTTATTGACGTAATCTTCGACATCTTTTTCCGCTTCTAATTCGTCATTTATATTATCAAACCAAGTGGATGCTCTAGCGTCCACCACTAATGTTCCAGCAAGAAAATCATGGATGGCTTTATTGTCTTTAGAGAAGACCACAAAGAGGAATGAAGCGAGGATGAATAATGAGACTCCAGCGAAGGCCCAAATGGAAAAACCGGCAAAAAATACCACAATTATGGTAAATAACATTGGGAATAAGACTCTTGGTAATAACTGCACTCTTTTATATTGATAGCCAAGTTTATTTACAAGGCATATGTGCATGACTTTCTTACCAATTGTTTCACCATTTTTGAAGAATAATGGGATGACAAAATAGAAGATAGCGAATGATAAAATAATCGTGATTACTAATGGTAAAGTCACACCATATAAAGCGTATTTGTTGTAATCATTTTGTAGTTTAGATAAGGAAGTGAGATCACTTAAAGCGTAATAATAGATATATCTAAGCGTTGCGCCCTTTTCACTCTCTTTTACTTCCTCATCACTCATATAAAAATATTGTCTGAGCTGTTTTTTACCAGCGTCCGTTAGTGGCTTAGTGCCATTTTCACTGACTACTGGAATAGCGAATTCATTATATTTAGGTGTTTCACCATCGAGAGCGTAACTAAATAATGTTGGACCCACTATTTTGACTAAACTTGGACGAGCGTCTAGCTCTTTTTGAGTATACTTATTTAAACCATCTTGTTGACCATAAATAAAGATGTTAAACCAGTAGACATCATAGTCTTCTTGATTCTTGTTTACTTCCTTAAAATAATACTCATGATAGAAGTTATAAAACTGCTCCTGATAATTTAAATAATTATCATATTCATAAGGAACAAGGTTTTCTTTTTCTAATTTCATTAAGCCAGAATCAACAATGATCTGATTATAATCATCCTTATAACCTTTCGCAGGATTAATGTTGCTCGCTAAAGTGGATATACCTAAAAAGATACCCGCACCTATAAAGATGACGAGGACGAGATCAATAATCGCCGCGAATGTTCTAGAGAATAGAGGCGCATTAACAATGTTTTTAACTTTAGCCATGGTGTTCGTCTCTTTCTTTCATCACTAACAAAGCTTGTTCATAATGGGCTTCATCTTCATAGATTACACTATTCTTTTCAAGTTTAATAACAGCGGTACCTGCGACGATATCGTGCAAAGCACGTCGACGTGGAGTGAAGACTAGTATACCCATAGAAACAAGGAGTAAGAACATCGCCACTAATAATTGGTAATAGAGGCTATTAACTAAGCAAATATAAATAATTAAGCCTAGTAAAGGTACGGCTCTAAGAAGAGTCCTCCACTTCTTTACTAAGTAACCCTTATCATCGGTGACACCTAATGAAAGAATACGTTTACCAATGGTTTGTCCAAATGGAGATAATAAAGGTAATAAGACATAGAAAATTAAGAATGTTGGTAAGGATGAAATCAGCATCAAAACGATATTCGTATTCTTAATCGTATCATTAGCCTTTCTAATGGATTTTTGATTATAGAAGACTTTAATCGCATCATTATATATGTTATTCAACTTTTTCGTTAATCCTAACTCGTTTTTAAGGCGTTTTACCTTGCCTCCTGTTGTTTGTACTTCCTCAATAAAATCAGGGCTTATAACGCCAATTTTGGTGTAGTCATTTTCTTCCCCGTTTTTTTGATAAAGGAAATAATCACTATGACCGATTTCTCCTGGCTTAGGTAAACCTAATATTTCTTCATTAAAGAAGGACACTGTGTAATAGCTTTCTGGTAAATAGTAGTTACCATTGATCTTAATTTCTTTATCAGTATCTAAAGAAGCTTTTAAGCCTTCTTGAATGTTATTACCAGTTAAATAGGAACAGTAAAAATAAGACACACTATCAATAATTAGGGATTGTTTCTCTTCCACTAAAGTGAGCATTTCATTACCGCTATAAGCGACATAGCCGTTTTTCTCATCTTCTTTAGCGAGTTTAGAATAACGGATATGCTCATCAATCAATGCATTAGCGTTACTATAGCTCGTACCGCTTTTACCTACGAATGCGCCCGCGATAGTAAAAATAATTAAGGATAATAATATATAAATAGCCAAGTCTAAAGCCGCAGCGCCGATTCTGCTCACCATTTTTGGCAATTGATATTGTTCGATTGGTCTATTAGATTTATCTACCATGCTATTAATATAGCACACATTTAACAAACAACAAAAAACTCATCCTTTGACAGATGAGTTTTTGATTAATTAGTTCTAAGAAATTACTTGAGAATTTCAGCAACTGTACCAGCACCAACGGTTCTGCCACCTTCACGGATGGAGAATTTGGTACCTTTTTCCATGGCGATTGGGTGAATGAGTTCAACGCTGAGTTCAACGTTATCACCAGGCATAACCATGTCGACACCAGCAGGAAGTGTGATAACACCTGTGACGTCGGTTGTACGGAAGTAGAATTGTGGACGGTAGTTGCTTAAGAAAGCTGTGTGACGGCCACCTTCTTCTTTTGTTAAAACGTAGACTTGACCTTTGAACTTGCTGTGTGGGGTAACTGTACCTGGTTTAGCAAGGACTTGACCACGTTCGACTTGGTCACGGTTGATACCTCTTAATAAGACACCAACGTTGTCACCGGCTTCGGCGTAGTCAAGAATCTTACGGAAGGATTCAAGACCTGTAATAACAGAGTTTTGTGTTGGTTTGATACCGACGATTTCAACGGCATCACCTAATTTAGCTTGGCCTCTTTCGACACGGCCTGTAACGACGGTACCACGACCAGAGATGGTCATGACGTCTTCGATAGCTAATAAGAATGGTTTGTCGTTTTCACGAGCTGGAGCTGGGATATAGGAATCGCAAGCTGCCATTAAATCGATGATGGCTTGTTCAGCGGCTGGATCACCATCAAGAGCGGCTCTAGCGGAACCACGGATGACTGGGACTTCATCGCCTGGGAAACCATAGGAATTTAATAATTCACGAACGTCCATTTCGACTAAGTCTAATAATTCTGGATCATCGACTAAGTCTGTTTTATTGATGAACACAACGATGTATGGGACACCGACTTGACGGGCTAATAAGATGTGTTCACGTGTTTGTGGCATAACACCATCAGTACC
>CAMKQK010000079.1:0-4127 GCA_946414915.1 uncultured Caryophanales bacterium | reverse complement strand
TTCCAGAAGTCTTATTAAATCAACTTTATAAGTTAACAAACTTACAAGTGAGCTTCGGTATTATCAATCTTTGCTTGGTGGATAACGCACCAAAGATTTGCTCTTTA
The DNA here is from genome assembly GCA_946414915.1 of uncultured Caryophanales bacterium. Classification (GTDB taxonomy): domain Bacteria; phylum Bacillota_I; class Bacilli_A; order RFN20; family CAG-826; genus RUG14515. The sequence continues at coordinate 4,020 of CAMKQK010000079.1, read as the reverse complement.
CCAGTCTTATTACAACAATACTTAGACTTCCAAGTTTCTGTTATTGAAAGAAGAACAAAGTTCTTATTAGAAAAAGACGAAGCTAGAGATCATATCGTTATCGGCTTAATCAAGTGTCACGATAACATCGATGATATCGTTGATATCATTAAAGAAAGTAAGACACCAGAAGAAGCCACTAAGACATTAATGGCGAAATATGAATTCTCTGAAGCACAAGTCGGCGCCATCTTAGCCATGACTCTCAGACGTTTAACTGGTATTGAAACCGATAAGTTAATCGCTGAAAGAGAACAATTAGAAGCCAACATCGCAGAATATAAGAGAATCCTTTCTTCTAGAGAAAATGAAGTTGAAGTCGTTATTAAAGAATTAGAAGAAATCAAAGATAAGTTCGGCGATGAAAGAAGAACTGAAATCTCTAACGTTGCGGCGAATATTGATGACGAAGACTTAATTCCGCAAGAAGATATCGTTGTTACTTTATCTAGAGGTGGTTATGTCAAACGTTTAAGCATCGATCAATTCAAAGCGCAACATAGAGGTGGTCGTGGTGTGCGTGGTACATCCTTAAATGAAAACGACGTCGTTGATTTAATGGTTTATACCGAAACACATACTGACTTATTGTTCTTTACAGATTTAGGTAAGGTATACCGTATCCGTGGTTATCAAATTCCTGAATACCAAAGAACAGGTAAAGGTGTTCCAGTCATTAATTTAATCAATATCGAAAAGGGTGAAAGTGTTAAATCCATTATCGCGGTTAATAAATACTACGATTATAGGTATTTAATGTTCTTCACTAAGAAAGGTATTGTTAAGAGAACTCCAATTACTGAATACGAATCAATTAGACAAAACGGTAAGATTGCTATCACTTTAAGAGAAGATGATAACTTATTAGCCGTTAAAGAGATTCAAGAAAAATCAGTGGCTAATGGCACTATTGATCCAGAAAGACAATATTACACCATGACTCTTAAAGAAAATGGTGAGGCTGAATTCCATCCAGTCGCTGAACCAAAGCAAGAAGAAATTGGCCAATACTTTGTTGATACAATCGTTGGTATCGCTTCTAGCGAAGGCAAGATGGTTAACTTCCCAGTTGCCGAAGTTAGACCAATGGGTAGAACAGCATCCGGTGTTATCGGTATCGATTTAAACGAAGGTGCTGAAGCTGTTGGCATTACCGCTGAATACGAAGGTGAATTAGTCTTGGTCGTGACTGATAAAGGTTTCGGTAAGATGACTAATTACTCTGAATACCGTATTACCAAACGTGGTGCTAAAGGTGTCTCCACACTTAAGTCCACTGATAAAGTTGGTAAGATCGTCGCAGTTAGAAGCGTTTCTAGTGATGATGACTTAATGGTTATTACTAACTATGGTATCGTTATCAGAACACACTTAAATGAAGTTAGACAATCTTCACGTAATACTCAAGGTGTCAAGATTTTGAATCTTGAAGGTAGACAAAAAGTCTCCTCTATCGCTATTGTTCCATTTGAAGAAGAAAGCGATGAACCAGTTGAAGGTGAAGAAGAACTTCCAGAAGAAGAAAACACACCAGTTGAAGAATAATCTATGAAAGTACTAGTTTATTTTCAACCTAGTCCTAAGCATGATAATTTCGAGGGCGCTAGAATGCGCAAAACAATCAAAGGCGCCCTTGAAGTCATCGACTTAAAGTACACATCTAATCTTTATGATGAATACGATGTTGCTCACTTTATGTCACCAGACGATGAATCTAAACTAGCGATTGCTTTGGAAAAGAAAGTACCAATTGTTGTATCCGCTTTATTCGGGGAAGATGATCCTGCTACAAGATTTCTTAACCATAAAAATAAAAACGGAGAAGTAGTGGTCTCTTTAAAACCTAAAGCACTGAGATTATTAAACAAAGCTAGCCTAGTGCTAGTACCTTGTGAATCCGCGAAAGAGTTTTTAATTAGAAACGGTGTTAATCGCCCAATTGAAACTATAGTTCCTGGTGTGAATTTAGCGAGATTCAATTTCTCTAGAGAAGATGAAAAAGAACTGTTCTATCGTTACTTTAGAGAAGACAAAAATAAAAAGCTTGTCTTAGCGATGGGTGAGTACACCAATAACATGGAAGGCATTTATGCCTTAATTAACGCCGCTAAGAAAAGAGAAGATACAGAATTCTACTATATTGGTTGTGAAACATTTGCCGCTAATTATGGTAAATGTAAAAGAATTATTAAAAATGCTCCTAAGAACGTGCATTTCAAAACAATTCTTCCGGACGATATTTATAGAAGCTTATTATTAAACGCTGATGTGTTTATGCTTCCAGGCAAGATTCAATCAGGAGTTATCTCCATTGAAGAAGCGATGGCGGCTAAATGCCAACTCATCGTTAGAAAATCAGCGGTATTCCCTGAGCTGTTAGAAAATAAAAATATCGCATATATAGCAGAACATTCTGAAGCTTTGACAGAGCTATGCTTAGATTATTTAGATTCTAAGATTAAACCCACAACTGAAGAAGCATATCTAAAGATATCTTCATATAATTTAGAAAACTTTGGCCACCAATTATCTAGTATTTATTCAAAGCTAGTGGCCAATAAATAAAGGAGAAATGGATTATGTTAGACATTAATCGAATTCGTGAAAACCCAGAAAAAGTAAAAGAAGCCCTTAAAAAGAAGCTTTGGGATGCTGATTTTACTGAATTGTTAGCCTGGGATAAGAAAAAGAAAGAATTAATTCAATTTGTTGAAGGCAATAAAGCCGAAATGAATAAACTTTCCGCTAGTGTTCCTCAAGCCAAAAAGAATGGTGAAGACGTAAGTAAAATCTTTGCTAAGGTTAAAGAAATTGCGGCTGCCAATACTGAAAGCGAAAAAGAATTAAAAGACTTAGAAGATAAAATCTTTAACTTCTTAGCCGAACTTCCAAATATTCCTGATGATGATTTATTAGGCGGTGGAAAAGAAAACAATAAACCGATTAAAGTATTTGGTAAAAAACCAGAATTCAATTTCCCACTTAAAGATCATGTTGAATTAGCAACATCTTTAGGTTTAGTGGATTATGATAGAGCCGCTAAAATCGCTGGTCGTGGTGCCTGGATTTATACAAATTTAGGCGCTCGTTTAGAATGGGCTTTATTAAACTATTTCATTTCCGAGCATTTAAAAGATGGTTATACATTCATCCTTCCTCCACATTTGCTAAATGAAGAATCTGGCTATGGTGCTGGCCAATTCCCAAAATTTAGAGAAGATGTTTTCTGGCTTGAAGGAATGGAACCAAAGAGATTCTTACTTCCAACAGCGGAAACAGCGTTAGTGAACATCCATAGAAATGAAATCATGGACGCTAACGATTTACCAAAGAAATACTTTGCTTATACTCCATGCTATAGAAGAGAAGCTGGTTCTTACAGAACTGAAGAAAGAGGTATGATTCGTGGTTATCAATTCGACAAAGTCGAAATGGTCCAATATACCAAACCAGAAGATAGTGATGCCGCTTTTGAAGAATTGGTAAGAAAAGCAGAAAACTTAGTCGCAGGTTTAGGTTTACACTATCAAGTTAGTAAACTTGCTGCTGGTGATATTTCTCATTCAATGGCAAGAACTTATGATATTGAAGTCTACTTGCCAAGCATGGGAATTTATAAAGAAGTCAGTTCCGCTAGTAACGCTAGAGACTATCAAGCTAGAAGAACAATGTGCCGTTATAGAAATCCAGAAACAAAAAAGACTGAGTACGTGCATACATTAAACGCATCTGGCTTAGCAACTTCTCGTATTTTCCCAGCCATACTTGAACAGTTCCAACAAGAAGATGGTTCAGTAATTATCCCAGAAGTGCTTAGACCATGGATGGGTGGACTTGAAGTTTTAAAACCAATAAAAAAATAAATTAGATTGGGCACATTAAAATGTGTCCTTTTTAATAATCTTATTTAGTGTTATAATCACCTTGCCATCGCGATGAATATTTGCGAACCAGGTCAGGACAGGAATGTAGCAGCCTTAA
>CAMKQK010000078.1:0-4176 GCA_946414915.1 uncultured Caryophanales bacterium | reverse complement strand
TTTGCTTTATTGCCACAACTGTGGAAGCGATTGGTAATACTATGACAACTGCTAAATCTGGTTTAGATAGAGAAGCTACACTTCGTGAAATAAATGGTGGTCTTATTTGCTACGGCATTAATAGTTCTATTGGTGCTTTATTCGGTGCTTTCCCAGTGACTATCTACGCGCAAAACGTTGGTATTGTTGCCCAAAATAAAGTCGTTAATCGCTTTTCATTTTTCATTGGTGCCTTATTATTATTAATTGCTAGCTTCTTCCCGCCAGTGGCGCATTTCATTTATTCCATTCCTGACGCTGTTATCGGTGGTACAATGGTCATCCTACTAGGTACTATTGCCGTCGTTGGTATGAAGTCTATTTCAGAAATCGGATGGAGTGATAAGAATATCTTAATCACCGCCATCAGTGTCTGTTTAGGCTTCGGTATTACAGTCGCTAATATCTCAATTGGTAGTAATGATGTTGCCTTATCCGTTAACGTCTTTAGAAAGCTCGGATTAGGTTGGATTAGTGATCTATTAGCCAATAATGTTTTAAATATGTTTATTATCTCCTTCATCCTTTCATGGGTTCTTCCAGAGTCCATGCATCTCTCTCTATTTCATAGAAAAGATAAAAAAGAAGGTTAATAGGGTCTTGCCAAAACAAGAAAACCCCCTTATTATAAAATCAAGTATTTTATTTTTTGAAAACAAACTACATTAGTTTTGTTATTTCATTAGTACATTTAATGTACAGAAAGGGATTATTATGAAATACAAAAAATTAATTGGTGCTTTGTTAGTTGCTTCAACACTCATTTTGGGTGCCTGTAATAATAATGGTGGCAGCTCAAATAGTGGTAAGTCTTCTGGCAAATCCGGTGGTGGTAATACACCAACAACAAGTCGTTCCTCACTTCCTCCTACACCAACAGTGAGCATGGAAGAGCTCGGCATTGCTAAAGATGGTCAAGATGTTATCTTGTCCGTCAAAGGTTCAGTCACAGCTATTGAAGCGACTTCCTTAAAATTCGCGTTTGGTTTAGAACTTTACAACGCTAACTCTGGTCAAGCCCCAGCCGAAGGCGAAGGTGAAGGCGAAGGTGAAGGCGGTGGCGAAGAAGCTGCACCAGCAGATACATTCGTCTATGGTAAAGCCACACCAGCAGATGCCGACTATAACATCGACGTCACAATCGCTGACAAGAAATTCGAAGCTAAATTAAACCTCTCCAATCTTAAGAATGGAGATGCCTACATCTTAGATGGTGGTAACAAATACGCTATCTACGCTGGCGCTAAGGGCTATAGCTATGAACATTTAGAATTCGATGCCCCAACAACAGTTTTACAAGATAACGCATTCAAATACTATTTCCGTGCCGATGCAGATGCTGGCAACAGTGTTAAATTAGTCGTTGACGATTTAGGTCCAGTCAGAATTGAAAAAGCCTCTGTCGCTAAAGACTTATATGGCCGCACAGGTATCTTCGCTAAGATCGGTGGTGCTAATAACGCTAACCTCACAGAAGAACAACTCAACGGTTATAATTCCTACGTTAACTTCCAAAAACTTCCAAACACAAACACACGTGTCCAAAAGGAAGGTTCACAACAAGAAGGTAACCCATACTACTTCTATGTCGTCGAAGGTAATGAAGCATTCATCGTTATCAATATCGACTTCATGGTTAAAGAAGGCGCCACAAGTGGTGACTACAATACCCACCTTAATATCCAAAACAACAAGCAAGAAAACTGCGTGTCTACAGGTATTATCGATACAACAGATGCTCCATTCGATGCTGGTGATGGCAAAACAATCGCTGTCTACTCTCACCCAGGTGAACACAAAGAAGAAAACATTTGGGGTAACGTTGGCTTCAGAGTCACAATCCCAGAAGCTGATGAAGCTGAATAGGATTTAGATTTACAAAATCGAATAATTGGACTAGGGCAACCTAGTCCTTTATTGTGCTTTCTAACACTAGGTGTTATGATACAGCCATGAAAATTGGAATTGTTGGTGCGGGTGCTTCAGGTGTCTTTCTAGCCATTCGGTTAAAAGAAAGAAATCCTTCTTTTGAAGTGACCCTCATTGAAAGAAATGACAAGATCTTAAAGAAAGTCTTGGTCACAGGAAATGGCCGCTGCAACTATGCGAACACAGGTGATTTAACTGATAAATACAATAGTGGTTTTGCTAATCAGTTATTAAAGGAATTCACTCCTAAAGACATTATTGAGGCTTTTGAGAGTTTTGGCGTGCATCCAACTTATCTTGATGAATTAGTGTTCCCAACATCATTAAGCGCTCAAACAGTGGTGTTAATGATGAATAAACGCCTAGAACAACTTGGTGTGAAGATATTCACTAACGAGAAAGTTATTGATTACCAAAATAAGAACAATCAATTCATTGTGAAAAGCGAGAATAAGGAGTTTATCTTTGATAAATTAGTCTTTTCTAGTGGTGGTAAGTCATACCCTCAACTTGGAACAGATGGGACAGTCATTGATATTCTTTATAAGCACGGCTATAAGATTAAAGAATTATCACCAACACTCTCTCCAATTAAAGTAAAAGAGAATACAAAGAGAATCTCTGGTCAAAGAGTCAGAAGCCGAGTCTATTTGTATCAAGATAATAAAGCTATCTATCAAGAAGATGGGGAAGTCTTATTTAAGGATGATGGATTAAGTGGTATTGTCATCCTTAATATTTCTAGCAGAATTAATCGTCTTAATAATTTAAGAAACGTACAAATTGTTTTAGATTTAGCCCCTAACTACAAAGAAATTAAAAAGGAAAAATATGAAGAATATGTTTCCCCTAAAGTCGCTGAATATCTCTTAATGAATAATTTAGATATCCATCATCTAGTCTTTTCTTTCAAAGCTTTCTATGATTATCAAATCGCGGAAGTAAGCCATGGTGGTCTTGCTTTAGAAGGAGTAACTGATTCTCTAGAATCAAAGAAAGAAAAAGGTCTTTATTTCACTGGTGAACTTCTTGACATTGATGGCATGTGTGGGGGTTACAACTTAATGTTTGCCTTCGCCTCCGCGGAAAAAGTCAAAAAGGCACTAGGAGAATAACAGCATGTACAAGAAAGAATTTATTATTTCCAATAACGATGTCGATTATCGTTTCAATTTAAAGCCAGCAAACTTATATCGTATCTTCCAAGATATCGCTTTAAAGGCGACCGAAGAAGTGGGTTCAGACTCTATTTCATTATCTAAAAGAGGTATTGACTGGGTCATTACTAGAATGGATGTGGAAATCAAAAGATTACCACACTGTAATGAAAAAATCACAGTGTGCACCTACCCAGGTAAAGATCTCGCGATGCTTTATCCACGTTTCTTCTTTATCTTAGATGAGAAAAACGAAGTCATCATTAGAGCTTCTTCCATTTGGGCGTTAATTGACGCGAAAACAAGAAAAGTGATCGTTGATAAGGACACAATTAAGAAGCTTCCACCTGAAACAAGCGAATACGAATTACCATTACCTGGTAAGATCGCTGCTAGTGAAAATAAGAATCTCATTGAAAATAGAACAATCCATTATAGTGACTTAGACTTTAACTGCCACATGAATAATGTCCGTTATGTCGAATTATTAATGGATGTCCATGACTTTGAATTCTATAAAACACACCGTCCATCATTCATCTCTTTGAATTACATGAAAGAAATTAGAGAGAAAGACCTAGTCTCTGTTTATTCCGATTTAAATAATCCAGAAACATTTGAAGTCCAAGTTGATGGAGCGACATCGTTCCTCGCTAAAGTGACATTCGTTGAAGAATAAAAAAGCCGAAAATCGGCTTTTCTTTTTTATTATTTTTACTAACCTACTTATAGATAAGTAAGGAGTGTCCTATTTTAAGACCACTTTATGGAAGACTTTTTTACCTTTTTTGATCTTGAGAGGTTCCGCTAAATCGGCTTTGGTGATTCTTAAATTGACATCACTAATTTTGCTACCGTTTAAGGAAATACCACCTTGATCAATAAGTCTTCTAGCTTCACCTTTAGAAGCGGCTAATTTTGTTAAGACGAGTAAATCTAATAAACCAATATCGTTTTCGAGTTCGATTTCTGTTGTTGGCATATTAGCGTCATCACCTTCACCAGAGAATAATGCTCTCGCGGCTTCTAATGCTTTTCTTGCTTCTTCTTC
>CAMKQK010000077.1:0-4178 GCA_946414915.1 uncultured Caryophanales bacterium | reverse complement strand
TTTGGGGTTCACTTCACTAATTCCGTCTCCTTTTTTATTTTAGAAATAAGTATTAATTGTAAGATTGCCGATTGATATCCTGCCCTTGTTTCTATCTGTCGGTGCGCTCATAGTGTAAAAATGGGCATATATGGATATTTCACATGTTTTATTTGGAAATGTAATATTAATTGTTGTCTGATTGTTCCTGTCGGTTGATAAATTTACATCTCGAAGTAAATCGATATTTTGTATCCAATCACTATCGCCATTAGTATATAATGGCTTACTCATGAAATATGCACAAGCATTGCTGTCATACATCTCTTTACTGCTCCAAAACGACATTTTTGCGCTTAAAGATGTTATCGGATTTTTAAATTTGTATTTTAAATAGGCTGTGTTATAGCCTTGCTTTCTAGGCGATATATTTATGTATTGATTTTCAATATAACCACACCTAAATCTTTTTGTATCAAAATGTAAATCATCAATGTCAACTGCTTGTTCAATTTCGTTAGGGGCATAACTAGAAAGGAATCCATAATCGCTAGGTTTAATTGTGTAGGTCTTTTTGTAATAGTTTTCATTAACATTGAATGTCATGAATTCTCCATATAAGCAAAAAGTTTTATTTAGTGATACTTCGTTATACCCAGACCACCCATAATTAACCACGTAGTCAGTATTTGTATGCCCGAAGCAGGTAACGGCATGAGCAACTAACCCGTTGCCGCCAACATTCGGAAGTAATCCAAAAATTGAAACAGGTTTATCTTGTGCAATTATATCTTCTATACCACCAACGGCAAGCCACCACGAACAGGATCCTTTAATTCCGTAATCATTGCAATATTTGTTTACCGCATCACTAACGGTTCTACCTGTAGATGCTACATTATTTCCGTTGTATTGAACTAATTTATCCTTTAAATTAGTAGCCGGACTAAAAGTGGTTGTAGAATTTAATTCTCTGCTAATTGAATCTTTAAATGCGCTATTTACAATGCCATCATGAACAGTCCTATCCCAATAATGAAGAATAATAGAAGCAGAGACAAATCCGCATGACCCATCCCAATTTGTTGGGTACTCACAATCTCTAACGATTTGATAGTTGCTAATATAGTGTGGTTCGTAATAATCAAGAGGTATTCCTGGTGATAGCAACCTTGCCTCCGAAGCTCTTTCTTTCGTTATTTCAGTAGAGCTCTCTTTTCTGAAAGCCATCATCTTTTCACTAAAAGCGTCCTGTAAAAAACGAACATCATCAAGGCTATTTTCAACGTCACAAAGTAAGCAATGGTAAAAGGAATTTCCTTGGCGATAAAAATAATTGCTTGGGCCGAAATAATAATACTCTTTTTCACTGTCAAAGTCATATGGGCATTGAGCTGTCAATACTGCTTCTATAGATTTCCCAGCAACTGGGTCAAAAATCATAAAGCCATCATTAAAGCTCTCTTGTACCAAAAAAACATTGCCATCCAAATCTTTTACAAGATTTTGATCGCTCTTTAGATTAGTGAGCCCTATACTATTTGCCACATACATTGATTGCTCAGAAATAGTGTTTTGCGTTTGCAATAGGATATTGCTAGCATTCACCCTACCACTAAGAGAATTAGCAGCAACTATGGTTGTCAATAAATTTAAAATCATCTTTTCTCCTTTGCAATGTTATAGATTGCAGAAATATCACCTGGCAAATTGTGAACAGTGCCATCGTTTAGGATAACTTTACAATTAGAAACCCCATATTCATAAAATCTGATGTTTTCATTTTTTTCTTCAGAGTTTTCGAAATACGCGATTTTTACTTTAATCATCGAACAATAGTTGGTCTCGTCAGCATCTTTTTCCTCCGCTTCCTTATACGGATAGGCTTTAATAGTGTCTAAGACACTTTCGATCGCATCTTTTTTGTTAATGGTTATCGTGTCTTTAAGATAGTCTAAATATTTGTTTGCATTTCGTTCGTAAAACACAGTTACTTCTAAAATGTCATCCACGCTAAATGAAAAAGTAATATGAGGCCATGTTTTTGTGTTTACACCACACGCAGAAAGAAAACTCAAAGATTGAGCAAGAAAAGCGAAATTAATAGCAGAACGAATTAAAAGCATTTTTTTGTTCATACACATTAATATTTTGACAAATTCATGTTAACTTTCAATTTATTCTGAATCAAGCAAAAAGTGAAATAAGTTCTGCTGTTATCTAATAAAATATCGTTGAACATCGTCTTATTACCAGATACTGGTGAAAGATACTTATCCACTGATATGTTTAAAGAAGAATAGAAACAATAAAGACAAGGGAGACGGGTACTAATTCCGCCTCCTTTTTATTTGCTTTTTTCGTCATTTTTGTTTTAATGATTTTGTCGGATGTTATTGTCGCACGTTCATCTTGTTGATGTATCTGTGTCCTTCCGGCTTTTTTATTTCTTTGAATTAGTATTTTTATTTAAGCAAGAACACATACATGCATAAGCGGTATCATCTCCGACTAAGCGAATCATGTTATCAATGCTTCTAGTTTGCACAGATCCATTTTCGTAGCGTGTGATATCTTTTTCTCCAATATCAAGGAACTTTGCTAGCTGTCTTTGGCTCATTCCTCTTTTTGCCCTTATTTCCTTAATTTGATAAGTAGTTAATAGCCCTACTTTCTTTTTATAAGCATCATAGATGCAAATGTCGTTTTCTCTTTCGATTTCATTGTTTGAAAGCCAAGCACCGCATTTCTTACAAGCCAAGTGAAAAGAAGGGGCAATTACTTTAACGCCAGCGACAACATGCTCTGTTTCACCATCAATAATGTAGCCAGGCACTAAGTCTTGCTCTTCGGGACAATAACCCATATATTCTTTATTCTTATCAAGCATAAATTGCTACCTCACTTTCATGAAAGCTAATCACTCTTACAACTACGTTTTTCTTATCGTCAATTGTTAGCTTGATATAGCACCATTTACCTCTTACATGCTTATGAAACTCATACAAATAATTGTTTTGGATATCTCTATCGATAAATGGACCTCTGAATAAGAACTCCTTTCTAAGATTTCTTATTTCACCAATAGTTTCATCGATAGACATCTTAACTTCTCTAATAAACCTTTTATTTTTACCATCCAAGCGATCAACGATATAGATTAGGTTGTTTTGGCAGAAGTTTATCACTTCTTCCACTGTGTACTTATGGTTACTCATATCTTTCACCATAGGTATCATTTGATACCATTATATTCCAGTTTCTTGTCTTTTTAAATACTCTTTTCATATAAAAACCCTCCTATTAATTAATAGGGGGATTTTTTGATTTTTTTCCTAAAAAACTTTATTATCGAATTCTCAAAGAAGACCCCTATCTTCTATAAGTAGGGGATGAATTTGAGCAAATTAATAATGTCACAGTGGCTTCCATCTCGTTAATCTATTAGACATAATTTTTGATAAATAGTGAATCAATTATTGTAATTATATCAACAAGTTGATATAATATTATTAGGAAATATTGATGTGGGGAATGAAAATGCATTTAGCATTTATTTCCCTTTTCTTATATTTCGAAAGGATAAGTATGATTAAGACAGTTAAAAGAACATATCGCTTTAGAATCTATCCTAATCCTTCCCAAAAAGGATTAATTGAGAAAACTTTAGGGTGTTCTCGTCAAGTCTATAACGACTTCCTTTCGATGTGCATTGAATCTTATGAAGCTGATCATAATAGGATAATTAATAAGTATGATTTAATTAAGCTTCTTCCTGAATATAAAAAGACATTCCCATATTTAAAAGAAGTTGATTCTATCGCGCTTCAACAAACAGTTATCCATTTATATGATGCCTATATGAATTTCTTTAGACATAATGCTGAATTCCCAAAATTTAAAAAGAAAAAGAATGATTATGGTTATACGACCATGAATACAAATAACTCTATTCGTTTCATTGAGGATGATATCCAAATCCCAAAACTAGGTAGAGTTAAAGTAAAACTTCATCGCTATTTACCAGAATCATTTAAATTCACCATGGTCAGTGTTTCTAGAAAAGGTAAATACTACTATGTCTCTTTATTAGGAGAAGAAGAGTACTTTGACTATGGAGAATACATCAAGGAATCTCTAGACCCTAATAATTCCATTGGATTAGATTTTTCTTTATCTCATCTCTTCGTTGATAGTAA
>CAMKQK010000076.1:0-4336 GCA_946414915.1 uncultured Caryophanales bacterium | reverse complement strand
GAAATCAAGACAGTTGAACCAGACTTAACCGCTGGTTACTTCGGTCGTTTAATGGGCTGGGTTGATGAAAACCGTGCCTTAAGAGTTAGAACAAATGCTGATACACCAAGAGATGCTAAACAAGCTAAGATCTTCGGTGCTGAAGGTATTGGTCTCTGCCGTACTGAACACATGTTCTTCGCTAAAGACAGAATCTTCTCTATGAGAAAGATGATTCTTGCTGACAAAGTTGAAGATCGTGAAGCCGCTTTAGCGGAAATCGAACCAATGCAACAAGCAGACTTCGAAGCTCTCTATGAAACAATGTTACCATTCAACGTTAACGTTCGTTTATTAGACCCACCACTACATGAATTCTTACCACAAGAAGAAGAACTCATTAAAGAATTAGCTGACGCTCTCGGCTTAACAGTCGAAGATGTCAAAGATAGAATTGCTGAACTCCACGAAGCTAACCCAATGATGGGTCACCGTGGTTGCCGTTTAGCGGTCACATATCCAGAAATTTGCAGAATGCAAACAACTGCTATCATTAAAGCCGCTATCAATGTCAGCAAAAAGACAGGCACAATGGTTCAACCAGAAATCATGGTGCCATTAGTACTCGAAGAAAAAGAATTAGCCTTCGTTAAGAAGATTATCTGCGAAACCGCTGATAAGTTAATCAAAGATTCTGGCTTAGCAATGCAATATCACGTTGGTACAATGATTGAAATCCCACGTGCGGCATTACTCGCTGATGAAATCGCTAAAGACGCTGAATTCTTCTCATTTGGTACAAACGACTTAACACAAATGACATTCGGTTTCTCCCGTGATGACGCCGGTAAATTCTTACCAGCTTATTACGAAACCAAGATCTTTGAAGAAGATCCATTCAAGACCTTAGACCAAAACGGTGTTGGTAAACTTGTCCAATTAGCCGTTAAGTTAGGCCGTGGCACCCGCCCAGACCTCCACGTTGGTGTCTGTGGTGAAACAGGTGGCGATGCAAAATCTATCGAATTCTATCACAAAGTCGGTTTGGACTATGTCTCCTGCTCTCCATTCCGTGTGCCAGTCGCTAGATTAGCTGCCGCTCAAGCCAATATCAAAAACCCAAGAAAATAATTAAACTTGGATAAACAAAAAACCGGTTCGATTGAATCGGTTTTTTTATTGCATTTTGTATTTCGCAGATAATGTCTTTTCCACTTCACTATCGCTTGTATCATCGAATAATTCTCTTTGATACTTAACACCTTTGTTTTCAAAACAAGTTTCTAGGATATATAGGAAGATGCCTATATCAATACGGTTATAGTACATCACCTTATCCACTGGCATAATGCCGCGTTTACCAGGTTTCTTATAACGGTAAATAGTCAATTCATTATCTTTGTTTTCTATGAACCACGGCTGAGTATTACACGCAGAAGGTGTGAATCTCACGATATTAGCGATATCCATCTCTTCACCTAACCATATTTCACTAATGGGTTTTCTTTTAGACTTAAACATATCTTTTCTAAAGCTAGTCTCAGGCATTCTTTTAATCGCGATCATAATGACATATTCTAGACCATCAATAATTTCTTTTGGTCTACCAATCCCAAACCATAAAGCGCCTATGTTAATAGAAGTTAGATATAAATCAATCTGTTCGCCAATATAACCAATATTTCTTAAATAGCCTTCTTTATGCTCACTATAAAAGAGGATGCAATAATCTGCGCCTCTATGACATGTCGTTTCTTTTTCAGGGACTACTTTGATGATGGTTTTAATATCGACATATAAAGGCTTAACGGTTTTGATAAATTCATTAATCTTAGCGATGTCTTCAGAGGTTGTTTCCTCCCCTCCTATAAAGAAGTGGAATGATTTGCGTTTAAATAGTTCAGAGTAATAGTTTTTCATGTATTACATAGTATTCTTTAAATTTTTAAATGAAAAGGATTCGTTTTAATGCGAACCCTTTTTAGTTTTATTTAGTTTCTTGCACGGCTTTCGCGGCTCTTTTTTCCGCTTTTGCAAGCTTCTTATATTTACGGCCTTCTTTCATGAAATGATGTAAGCCTTTCCAGAAATGGCCATTGAAAATCATGATTAAGCCATCTAATTGACTCATACGGAGACCACCACCAGAGAATCTGGACATGCCTCTCATTGGTTGATGGACAACGCCCATGACAAGAGTATTCGCTAAAACACGATTACCCATCTTGCGGAGTACTCTAGTAAACCAAGGGATAGCTTTACCCACTAAACGACCAATCCAGCGTTTAGAATAACGTAATTCACTGAATGTGGTGTTATAGTCGATAACCATTCTGTTTTTCTTATAGAAAGGAAGAGAACCATCAGGAATTGGATGACCTAATAGCTTTTCAAATTCCTCATCAGGAATCTTTCTTAATCTACCATCAGCGTAATGTGGTAAATCAGCGATATCATATGGGGCTTCCGCGCCTGTACCAGCTTGTTCGACTGTACCAAACAAACGGATATCATCAGAAGAGGCACCAACATAGATGTCATAGACACCTTTTTCAATTTCCCACTTATTTGTCTTAGTGTTGAAATATCTAAATGTCTTATCATCAAAAGCGATTTCCACTTTCTTGGATTCGCCTGCTTTTAAGAAGACCTTGGTGAAGCCTTTTAATTCTTTAACTGGTCTAATGACTTCACTACTCTTTAAGCCAACATATAATTGAGCGACTTCTTTACCATCAACATCACCGATGTTTTTGATTTCAAAACTCACACCATTCTCGTGAACTTTTAAATTTGAGTATTCGAATTTTGTGTAACTTAAGCCAAAGCCAAATGGGAATCTGACTTCAATATCAGCTTTTTCAAAATAACGGTAACCAACACCATATGCTTCACGATATTCAATTGTTCTAGTATGGCTTGGGAAGTTATCACTACTCGCGACATCTTCATATTTAATTGGTAATGTTTCAGATAATTTACCAGAAGGATTAACTTTACCTTCTAAGATTCTTAAAGTGGCTTCCGCACCCGCTTGACCGTTTAAATAGCAATGTAATAAACCATCAATATCAAAGATGAATGGAATTTCAACTGCAGAACCACAGGAGAGAACAACGACAATCTTCTTATTTAATTCTTTAACGGCTTTAACTAATTCGATTTGATTGTTTTCTAAATTGAGGTTCTGACGGTCCAAACCTTCCGCTTCGGTAACTTCATCCAAACCAAGGTATAAAACGACTGTGTCAGCCTTTTTGGCTAATTCTATGGCCTCATTGAATAGTTTCTTGTTCTTTTTACCGTATCTATTAAAGCCACGCGCACTACCAACGATATTTAAATCGGTATTCTTTAAAATGTCGACAGTGTTGTCTAGTTTCGTTGGGTTAACAATTGAGGAACCAGCGCCTTGATATCTTGGTAAATATAAGAAGTCACCAATAAAGGCTACTTTTTCTTCTTTGTTTAATGGAAGGACACCATTGTTCTTTAAGAGAACGGCGCTTTCTTCTGCGCATTTCTTCGCGTATTCATGGTGTTCTTCAACATCAAATTTTTCTGGTGCTTTCTTCACACCATTTTCCATTGTGTCGAAAACTGTTTCTAATAATTTATCTAAGCAATCATCTAAAACGGATTCGTCTAATTCACCGTTTTCAATAGCTTTAAGTACTTCTTCTGGTCTATCTGGAGTACCAGGCATTTCTAATTGGTTACCACATTTAAGTGATAAGACACCGTCATTATTGCCACCCCAGTCAGTGACCACTAAACCGTCATATCCCCATTCCTTTCTAAGGATATCAACGAGTAAGTGTTCATTTTCATTCGCGTATGTACCATTGATTAGGTTATACGCTGACATAATGCTTTTGGTTTTACCTTCTTTAACAGCAATTTCAAAAGCAGTTAAATATAATTCTCTAAATGTTCTTTCATCAAGCACACTATCGAGGGTCATTCTGTTTTCTTCTTGGTTATTACACGCAAAGTGTTTAACACAAGCAGAGATACCATTTGATTGGATACCTCTAATATAACCAGCGGCCATTTTACCCGCTAAATAAGGATCTTCTGAGAAATATTCAAAGTTACGACCACATAATGGGTTTCTTTTGGTATTTGTACCAGGTCCTAAAAGGATATTAACTTTTTGAACAGCAGCTTCTTGACCTAATCTTTCACCTAAGCCTTCGCCTAGCTTTTCATCCCATGAGTTGGCCATTGTGGCAGCGGTTGGATAACATGTCGCTGGAATAGAAGCGTTTAATCCTAAATGGTCCGCAGCAGCAGCTTGTCTTCTCACCCCGTGAGGGCCATCACTTAAGAAAGCACTAGGGATATTAACTCTATC
>CAMKQK010000075.1:0-4409 GCA_946414915.1 uncultured Caryophanales bacterium | reverse complement strand
GAAAACGCTTAAAGGTTTTCTTCTGGTATTTCGTGAGCTTTCTTTAAAGCGAACTTCGCCACCATTGGGCCGAATAGTTCGTAGATTAATGTACTAGTTAAGATAATGGCGAGAATTAAAGCGCCTGTTTTTTGCATATATGGATCACTATACTGTGAGAACAGCTTATAGGCAGTTGTGGATAAACCAATAGCGACACCCGCTTGAGGAACTAAGGCAAAGCCTAAGTACTTTTTCACTTGTGGTTCACATCTAGTGATAGTCGCACCAACATAAGCACCACTCCATTTACCAACAACACGGAAGATGAGATAAGTTAAGGCAATTAATACCACCACTAAGCCATCACCATTGAAGAAAATAGTTAAGTCTAAGGATGCGCCAGATATCACAAAGAACATCATATATACTGGTGAAGTGAATCGATCCATGACATCGAGTGTTCTACCACTTTCCTTAACAAAGTTAGTGTATATCGCACCCGCCATCATGCAGGTAAGAAGTGAACTAAGTTCAAAGCCACCAATCTTTTTGAATAAATAATAGAAGCCTAAAGCGGCAAAGACAGAGAAGATATTCCAAATAAGTCTATTGTTTCTTGATTTGAAGAAACGGTTAGCAAAGCTAATCACAAAGCCAAGCACCGCACCAACCGCTAATGAGATGGTGATTTCAAGTAATGGCTTAACAATAATCGCATAAACGGAAACAGAGCCACCCGCTAAAGCGGTAGCGATTTGGAATAAGATAGCAAATAAAATTAAAGCAGCAGCGTCATCTAAGGCTACAACTGGCAACAAAGTATCAACTAATGGGCCATGTGCGCGATATTGCTTAATAACCATTAATGTCGCAGCAGGAGCAGTCGCACTGGCAATCGCGGATAATGTTAATGCTAATTCTAAGGAAACGTATTGTGGGAAGATGAAATGCGCTACTAATAAAGCGGCCACCACTAATAAAGAAGCGCCTAAAGCTTCTAAGACTGTAATCACTAAGACCCTTTTACCTAGAGCCTTAATTGTACTGAATTTAAATGATGTACCAATGGAGAATGCGATAAAGCCTAAGGCCACTGATGAAACCCAACCTAATTGGTCAACGAATTTATAAACAGGGGCACCTTTGATGCCATCGAATGAGAAGTTATTAAAAAATAAACCAAATAAAAATGGTCCCATGATGATACCAGTTAAAATATAACCAGTCACATTTGGTAATTTGATAAGACGCATTAAACGCGTTGATAATAGGGCCACTAGCAAAAGAGCGGCCACATAAGCACTAATCAAATAAATATCATTCATTCTTAAATAGAACCTTCAAAGTCGTCGATTGCTCTAGAATACATGAAGCCTTTAATTTCTGTGAAATTCTTGGTTGTTTCGCGGATGACCTTTTTTAAATCTTCTAAACGATCATTTTCCACAATAAAGACACCTAAGATACTTTCGAAAACATCTCTTTGTTCAACGTGTCTAAGATTGATGAATGTATGTTCGCCTGGATAATAGTCAACAGCGTGTCTTAAAGATTCACTGGTCATAACGGTCGCGTTATAACCCGCTCTTTTAATTGCTTCTAATGCACCATAAGCGCGTTCTGTAGTTTTTAACACTAGTGTTAATTCAACTTTCATACTCTTTTCCTCGCTTATGATTATAGATGCATTTTTTATTTTGTTAAACTTATTTAAATTATTTTTTCTTGCTTCTACGCAAAGCTATTATAGGTGCAATGAACATACCTAAGACAGCAACAGAAGAAATGCTTGTAATGATTGCACCATTACAGCCTTTGTTGTCTTTATAATAAAAGTGATTTTGGAATTGTTCTTCATCATAGGCTCTATATTCAGTCTTGAGTAGTTTTACTATCTCAACTTCATCATTATCATTGCCTTTGATTTCTTTATAAGTTGTAAAAGTAAAGTTGTCCCATTCATTGATGACGAAATGGGCTTCTTGATTATCAGCATAGGCTTTTATAATTGCACCATAGCAGTATCGATCTTTTCCGATAAGGCCTAATGACATATCGACAGTATTATAGTAAAGATCATCATGATAGTTTTCATAAACAATCCATGTTATTTTCTTGCTACCAGTAACTTCTAATTCATCAGTGAACGAGGTATATGCTTCAGCATATATTTCAAGGTCATCAAGACTATTAACATCATAACTAGCGGACACTACAAAGGTGGCTTCTTGATTAGGGGCTATAACATGGTTATCGGAGAGTTTGTCTTCTAATCTATTGTCATATGCACTAAAACCATTGTATGCAAAAACAATATCTTTGATGTATCCTTCACCAGTGTTTTTAACATTGACCTTATAGGAAGTGACATGACCATATTTCTCATCGTTAATAGCGTATTTATCTACTAGGGTGATTTCAAAGTCATGATAAATCGAAGTATCAACCGTTCTTGGTGGTAAAGGCGGTGTAGCTTTAATGGTCATAATAGAGGCTAATAAGAATAATACTGGTTTCATGTTTTCACCCTCCTACACATATGACGAATCTAGCGAGATAAAACCGCTAAAAGATTTTTCTTTTTATCGTTTAACTATTTATTTTTAATAAATGTGATAAAATACCGGTTGGAAAAGAGGGTTTTAATTAAATGGCAAACTTCAAATCAGTCCCAATTACATTAATAACTGGATATCTCGGAAGTGGTAAGACCACATTAATCAATCATATTTTAAGAAACGCTAAAGGTAATAAAATGGCCGTTATCGTTAACGATATCGGTGAAGTTAATATCGACGCTGATTTAATCGAAAACGATGGCGTTGTTTCTGGTAAAGATGATAACTTAGTCGCTTTATCAAATGGTTGCATTTGCTGCACATTAAAGAAAGACTTAATCAACCAACTAGCGGACTTAGTTAAGCAACAAAGATTCGATCACATTCTTATCGAAGCTTCAGGTATTTGTGAACCTGTCCCAATTGCCCAAACCATTACATATATGGAGCAGGAATTTGAAAAGCAACAATTACCAAGATTCTATTATTTAGACGCGGTTATTTCTGTCACCGACGCTTTAAGACTTAGAGATGAGTTTGGATGTGGTGAAACATTAAAAGAAGCGACACGTGGTGAAGAAAACTTAGAAAACTTAGTTATTCAACAAATTGAATTCTGTGATATCGTTTTGCTTAATAAAGCTTCCCTTATTAGTCAGGAAGAATTAAGAAGAGTCAAACTCGCAATTAAGGCATTACAACCAAGTGCGGAGATCATTGAATCTGATTTCTGCAAGGTTGATATCAATGAATTGATTGATACAAACTTATTCGATTTTGAAAAGGCAAGCACAAGCGCTGCCTGGATTAGAGAATTCGAAGACTGGTCCACTGATGTTGAACATCATGATGAAGATGATGACGATGATGAGGAAGAAGAACACCATCACCATCATGACCACGACGATGATGACGAAGATGAAGATGAGCATGAAGAGCATGAACATCATCACCACCATCATCACCATCACCATGGCGTGGAAAATGAAGAAGAAGGCACAGCCTTAGAATACGATATCAATACATTCGTTTATTATCGTAGAAGAGGCTTCGATAGCGAGAAGTTTGAACACTGGGCTAAAGAAGAAGCGGGTAAGCATCACATCATTAGAGCCAAAGGTGTCTGCTACTTCAATAACGAAAAAGAAAATATCTATATTTATGAATCCGCAGGTCAACAAATTACCATTACCTTATCAAGAAAATGGTATTCTGCGACATTAACCAAGAAACAATTAGAGTTCTTAAAACAAAACGATGAAGGATACGCCCATGACTGGGATGACGAGTATCAAGATAGACTGATCAAATTAGTCTTCATCGGTCAAAATCTTGATGAAAAAGCCATCAGAAAGGAATTGGACGAAATTTAATGGAGAGATTAAGAAATTTATTAAGTGTTAAAAATATTGCATTAAATGGTATCGTTGCTTGTTTATATGCAGTTGTTACCATTGCCTGTGGTTCATTATCATATCAATTCGCACAGTTCAGATTCTCTGAATTATTAAACTTATTAGTGTTCTTTAATCCAAGCTTCACAATTGGTTTAACATTAGGATGCTTATTAGCCAATATCTTCTCCTTATATGGCATTATTGATGTTGTCTTCGGTACATTAACGACTTTAGTGGCGTGCTTATTAATGGTTGTTTATTCCAAATTTATTAAGAACTTATTCTTCGCGGGATTAATTCCAACCTTATTAAACGCGATTGTCGTGCCATTCACTATTGTCTTAGCAACAGCGGGCACAAACGAGGCAATGCCATTAACTGTCGGTAACTACTTCATGATGTTTGGTTGGGTCTTCTTAGGTGAATTTGTCTGTATTAACGTTGTTGGTTATATCATCTTCTTAGCGTTATC
>CAMKQK010000074.1:0-4497 GCA_946414915.1 uncultured Caryophanales bacterium | reverse complement strand
ACGCTCCATGCTTAGTCTTTATCGATGAAATCGATGCCGTTGGTAGACAAAGAGGTGCTGGTTTAGGTGGTGGTAACGATGAACGTGAACAAACACTTAACCAATTACTCGTTGAAATGGATGGCTTTAATGATAACGCCGGTATCATTGTTATCGCTGCCACAAACAGAGACGATGTTCTCGACCCAGCTCTTTTAAGAGCAGGCCGTTTCGATAGAAAGATTACTGTTTCCTTACCTGATCGAAAAGGTAGAGAAGCCATCTTCAAAGTCCACTCTCGTAACAAAGTGTTAGATGAAGAAGTTAACTTTGAAAATCTTTCAAAGAGAACCGTTGGTTTCTCCGGTGCTGATATTGAAAATATCATGAATGAAGCCGCAATCTTAGCGATTCGTGCTAATAGAGAAAAGATTACTATCGATGATATTGATGAAGCTATCGACCGTCGTGTCGCTGGTCCTGCTAAATCATCACGTTCTTTAACTCCACACGAAAAAGAAATGATTGCCTATCACGAAAGTGGTCACGCCATTATCGGTTTAAGATACCCACATAGTGATAAAGTCCAAAAGATTACTATCATCCCACGTGGTAATACAGGTGGACACGTACGTAGCACACCTGAAGATGACCGCTTTACTAACAGTAAAAAAGAGCTCATTGCCCGTATTGTTGGCTTAATGGGTGGTCGTGCTAGTGAAGAAATCTTCTGCGATGATATTTCTAATGGTGCTTCTAGTGATATTGAAGTAGCGACAGCAATTGCTAGAGCAATGGTTACTGAATGGGGTATGTCTGATTTAGGCCCAATTCAATATGAAAGAAATACCGGTAGTGTCTTCTTAGGAAGAGACTACACAAATACCCAAAAGAACTTCTCTGTTGATACCGCTACAAAGATTGATAATGAAATCAGAAAGATTATCGACTTTGCTCACGAAGAGGCTCTTCGTGTCATTAAGGAAAATAAGGATGATGTCATCCTCTTAGCCAAGACCTTAATTGATCACGAACAAATCACTGGTGAAGAGATTGATTACTTAATGCAAAATCGTCATCTCAAACGTGATGAAAAACCAGCGGCTGTTGAGTTCCCAGAACCTAATAAAGAGGAACCAAAAGCTGAAGAAAATAAATAACTAATTAGGAAGGTTCACGCCTTCCTTTTACTATGTTTTGATATGTGGAAATTAGGTAAGTTTGTCATCGAAGGAAAAGTCGTTCTTGCCCCAATGGCGGGAATTACAAGTGAAGGTTATAGAAAATACCTCAATACTTTTGGTGTGGATGTCTGCGTTTCTGAAATGGTTAGCGATATGGGACTTATCTATCAAAATAAAGAAACAGAGTCATATGTTAAGTACCAAAAAGATAAAACACTTACCGGTGTGCAATTATTTGGTGCGAAACCGGAGAATTTAGCAAAAGCGGCATCACGTGCACTCGAACTCAACCCAGATATTGACTTTTTTGATGTGAATATGGGCTGCCCTGTTCCTAAGGTAACTAAGACAGGCGCGGGTTCCGCATTAATGCTTAATCCTAAATTATGTGGTAAGATCATTAAAGCCATCAAAAGTGTGACTGATAAGCCGGTAACCGCAAAGATTAGATTAGGCTATAATGAGGTTAACTTTTTAGACGTCATAAAAGCCTTAGAAGATGGTGGTGTAGACGCCATTGGAATCCACGCTAGAACAAGAAAAGAACTCTACATGGGTGAACCACATTTTTACCTCTTAAAAGACTTAAGAAGCAAGATGAAAGTTCCTCTAATGGTGTCAGGTAATATCTACACTTTGGATGACGCAATTAACGCTCTTGAGATTACAGGTGCTGACGCTGTCATGGTGGCGCGTGGAGGAATGGGTAATCCTTATCTCATCAAGCAAATAAAAACTTATTTTGAAACTGGTGAAAGATTACCTAATCCATCATTCTTAGAACAATGTGAATACTGCTTAGAACTTGCTAAATCAATATGTGAAGAAAAAGGTGAATTAACCGCGATGAGAATCTATCGTGGTATTGCCCCTAAGTTCTTCTCTGGATTCGCTAATTCAAGAGTGCTAAGAACTGTTCTAGCGACATCATTAACTAACTATCAATCGCTAGTGAACATTCTTGATGAATTCAAGAAAGAAAATATGAAATTTTAACGTTTGTCTTTGATTAGACAAAGAACTCGAGTATAGTATTGGACGGAGATATTTGAAAGGAAAGTTGAAAATATGAACATTAATGAATTAAATGACCAAGAGTTAATCCGATTAGAAAAGATTAAAAAATACCAAGAATTAGGTATCGATCCATTTGGTCAAGCTTATAAAGTTTCCCATTCTATTAAAGAAATTCGTGCTTTATGCAATAAAAAGAGCGAAAAAGCTTTAGCGAAACTCGCTTTAAAAGTTTCTGTCGCTGGTAGAATTAAAGCCATTCGTAAAATGGGTAAAGCCTCCTTTATGAATATCCAAGATAAAACTGGTAACATCCAAGTTTACTTATCACTCGATGGTTTAGGTAAAAAGAACTATGAACTTTTCAAAATGGCCGATATTGGTGATATCGTTGGCATCAAAGGTATTATGAATTTAACCAGAACTGGTGAACTCACCATTAAAGCCCAAAAGTTTGTTCACTTAACAAAGTGCTTACATCCATTACCAGAAAAATTCCATGGTTTAACTGACGTTGAAGAACGTTCTAGAAGAAGATACTTAGACTTAATTATGAATGATGAAGCTCGTAAAGTTGCTTTTATGAGACCACAAATCATTCGTAGCATCCAACACTTCCTTGATGGAAAAGGCTTCACAGAAGTTGAGACTTCTATCCTTTCCCCAATCTTAGGTGGTGCTTCTGCTAGACCATTCATTACTCACCACAATACATTAGATAAAGATTTCTATTTAAGAATTGCTACTGAACTTAACCTCAAACGTTTACTCGTTGGTGGTATGGAAAGAGTGTATGAAATCGGTCGTTTATTCCGTAATGAAGGTATGGATGCTTCCCATAACCCAGAATTCACAACAATTGAAATTTACCAAGCCTATTCTGACTTAAGAGGTATTGGTGATTTAACAGAAAAAATGATCAGAAATACCGCTAAGGAAGTCACTGGTTCTGCCATCATCACTTATGGTGACCGTGAAATTAATTTCAAAGACCCATTCAAATGGATCTCCATGAATGACTTAATCAAAGAAAAGTGTGGTATCGATTTCAAGGCTATCAAAACATATGAAGAAGCCAAGAAACTCGCTGATGAAAAAGGCTTACACTTAGATAAGTTTAAAAACACAGTTGGCTATGTCATGAACGAATTCTTTGAAGAGTTCTGCCAAGCTGATTTGATTCAACCTACCTTTGTTTACGAATATCCAATTGAAGTTTCTCCATTAACCAAGAAAGAAAAAGATCCAAGATTCGTCCAAAGATTTGAATTATTCGTTAATGGTAAAGAACTCGCTAATGCTTATACCGAACTTAACGACCCATTAGATCAAGAAGAAAGATTCCTTGCGCAATTAGAAGCCAAAAAGTTAGGTGATGAAGAAGCCAGTGAAATGGACAAAGACTTTGTCGAAGCTCTTGAATACGGTATGCCTCCAACAGGCGGTGTCGGTATGGGTATCGATAGATTCGTGATGTTATTAACTAACCAACCACAAATCCGTGAAGTTATTCTCTTCCCAACAATGAG
Organism: uncultured Caryophanales bacterium; assembly: GCA_946414915.1. Taxonomy (GTDB): domain Bacteria; phylum Bacillota_I; class Bacilli_A; order RFN20; family CAG-826; genus RUG14515. The sequence continues at coordinate 791 of CAMKQK010000074.1, read as the reverse complement.
AGATAGATAAGAGGCAGATATTTCTGCTTCTTTTTTCACTTTTTTAGGAAAAAAATCAAAAACCCCTCCTATTAATTAAGTAGAGGGGCTTTTTTAGTGACTTAGCCAAACGGTCTAACTTTATCGCTAGAATTGCTTCTCGTTCACCCAGAATAAAATGTTGAAAGGAGACGTCCATGAGACATTTTATAGGGCACTTGTCCTTTGGCTTACTATTAGGGTATGCAAGAATTAATTCTTGTTTTATTACTGGTACTATTAATTTTGGTGGCATTGAAGAAATCTTCTAAGAAGTAGTTTCTTCATAAAAAAGAAGGGCATTGCAACCCCTTCCAAAAAAACCATTATTATTATACCAACTCCATAGTCTAAGTCAACGAACATCTGCCCGCCTGGGCGACTAGTGTATGTACGCGCTTTACAAATTGCAAATTGACTAGTATAATTGACACGCTAATAAGTTAGCAAAATTCTCTGCTACCAATGAATATATGGTAGCCATTAGACCAGAGGGAGGTAAATAAAATGCGCAATTATGAAATTATGTACATTTTGAAGGCCGACTTAGATGAAGCCGCTCGTGAAGCTGAAATGGGTAACATCCAAAAACTTCTCGAAAAGAACGGCGCCAAGGTTTTAGATACCGACATTAAAATGGGCTTACGTGAATTAGCCTATGAAATCAAGGATCAAACCAAAGGTTTCTATGTTCTCCTCAAAGTGGAAGCTGATGAGGCTGCACTTTATCAATTCAATCGTAAAGTCAAAATCAATCCAGCCGTGTTACGTCA
>CAMKQK010000073.1:0-4502 GCA_946414915.1 uncultured Caryophanales bacterium | reverse complement strand
ATTATGTCAAAGAAGGCGAAGCGTTATGCTACTTACATTCTAATAAGAATGTTACATTAATTAATAGAGTGGCTAAGAACGTATTCAATGCCTTTACAATTAGCAAAGAATTCGTTGAAAAGCCAAAAGTAGTCTTAGAAGTCATTCAATAAAATGAGAGTCGTATTAACCACAGTATTAAATGCATCAGTCACCATCGACGGTCAACTTTATAGCCAAATTGATCGTGGCTTTTGTTTACTCGTTGGTTTCACTCATACCGATAGTGAAGCGATTGTCGATAAGATGATTGATAAGATTTTAGCGTTAAGAGTTTTCTGTGATGATAGAGGTCTCACAAATCTCTCTTTAAATGACGTAAACGGTCAAATTATGTCGGTAAGTCAATTCACTTTATACGCAGATGTAACAGGTGGAAGAAGACCATCGTTCGTTAACGCGATGAAACCTGACCAAGCTAAAGAATTATATGCTTACTTCAATAAGCAACTCGAAGCCAAACATGGTCCAATTGCCACAGGTATCTTTGGTGCTGATATGAAAGTAAGTAGTGTAAATGATGGACCATTTACTATTGTCTTAGATAGCGAGGAATTATTTAAATAATATGAAGGTGTTATTAGGTCTTTCTGGTGGTGTTGATAGTGCGGTTTCCGCTTATCTTTTACTTAAGCAAGGTCATGAAGTCACCGGTTGCTTTATGCGTAACTGGGACGCTCTTGCTAATGGGGACTATTTAGGTAACCCCACAATTAATAATGACCAATGCCCACAAGAAAAAGACTATGATGATGCCCAAAAAGTCGCTGATAAACTCGGTATCAAATTATTAAGAATTGATTATATCAAAGAGTACTGGGATAACGTTTTTACCTATTTAATTAAAGAATATGAATGTGGTAGAACTCCTAACCCAGATATTTTCTGTAATAAATACATCAAGTTTGGACCATTCTTAAAGTACGCTAAAGAACACGGTTATGACGCCATTGCGATGGGTCATTACGCTAAGCGTATTGATAAAGATGGTATGGCTTATTTACTTAAGAGTTTTGATAAAAACAAAGATCAAACTTACTTCTTAAGTCAAATTTCACAAGAACAATTATCATTCTGCTTATTCCCATTGGGGGATATTGATAAACCAGAAGTGAGAAGAATCGCCCATGAACTCGATTTAGAATCCGTCATGGATAAAAAAGACAGCACTGGTATTTGCTTTATCGGTGAAAGAAACTTTAAAGATTTCCTAAAGAATTATATTCCTGCTCAAAAAGGCGACATCGTTGATATTGAACGTAATCGTAAGATTGGTGAGCACGAAGGTGCGATGTATTACACAATTGGACAAAGAAAAGGTTTAGGTATCGGGGGAATCCACGGAGAAGAAGCCAAAGGCTGGTTTGTGGTTTCTAAAGATATTAAAAAGAACATTGTCTACGTTGCAAGTGGTGATGAAAGTAGTTACTTATATTCCAAAGGCTGCACAGTTACTAACCTAAACTGGATTAGTAAAAAGCCTGAAGTTAATCAAAGATTAAACGCTAAGTTTAGATATAGACAAGCTGATAATCCAATCGTTATTAAAGAGATTAATGATGAGCAAATCACCTTAGAATTTGTTGATCCAATTAAAGCAGTCACTCCTGGACAAGCCGCGGTCATTTATGACGGGGATATCTGTCTTGGTGGTGGCTTAATAGATAAAGTTATTAAATAACCATGAGAAAAACATTTCTAGTTGTATCGTTCCTTGCCTTATCTCTTGTTGGCTGCAACGCAAACAAAGACAAAGACATTGTGATTTTGTATACAAGTGATGTCCACTGTGGCATTGATGAAAATATTGGTTACGATTCTTTGAGTGCCTATAAAAAGCAATTAGAAAAAGATAACTATGTTACTTTAATGGATACAGGAGACAATATCTCTGGTGATTTTATTGGTGCGGTATCCAAAGGTGAATATATTATCGACCTCATGAATGAAGTTGGCTATGATTCTATGACTCTTGGCAATCATGAATTTGATTATGGAATGGATATCCTTAGTCAAAGAGTGGAGCAATTTAAAGGTGATGTTTTATCTTGTAACTTTAAATATATAGGTAAAAAAGAAAATAAATTTAACAAAGTTAAACCATATAAAATCATCTCATATGGTAAGAAGAAAGTTGGCTTTGTCGGAGTAACTACTCCATTTACTATCGTTGATTCAACGCCGTCTTATTTTCAAGAAGATAACGAATTTGCCTATTCTTTTACAGGTGATAATGCGGAAGAATTCTATGCCTGCGTTCAAGCAAACATCGATGCTTGTTATAAGCAAAAAGCTAATTATGTAGTTGTTTTAGCCCATCTTGGTGAAGGTGATGAATATGTTCCGTATTCTTCAATCGATTTAATCAATAACACTAAAGGTGTGACCGCTATATTTGATGGTCATTCTCACAAAACTATTTCTCATGATGTGAAAGATAAAGAAGGTAATAGCGTTCCTTTGTTAGCCCCAGGCTATCAGATGAGTGAAGTTGGACAATTAACTATTAAAAAAGACAAAACCATTGCAACTAAGCTTATCGATAAAATTGAAGAAAAAGACCCTCATATTAGTGAATATATTACTAACATCAATAATAAAGTTGACGAACTAGCTAATAAAGTTGTGGCCACAAGTGACCTAGCTTTAAGCATTAAAGGACCTGAAGGCACCCGTATGATAAGAACTAGAGAAATGCCGATTGGTAATCTAGTTGCCGATGCCTATCGTATTATGAGTGAAGCGCAGATTGGCTTTACTAATGGTGGTGGTATTCGTGAAGATCTAAAAGAAGGAGATATTACTTTTAGTGATATTAAAGCTGTTCATCCTTTTGGCAACAACATCGATACCGCTTTAGTGAGAGGTCAAACCCTTGCTGATTATCTTGAATTTGCTTCTTCTAACGTTGATAAAGACTATTATGAGGAAAAGAATGGTGTACTAGTGCCAAAAGGTGAAGATGGTAGTTTTGCCCATGTTTCAGGCATGAAATACACAGTTGATACCTCAATTCCTACTCCTGTGGTTTTCGACGAAAAGAATATGTTCGTGAAAATTGATGGAACTAGAAGAGTTAAAGACATCAAAGTATTAGAAAACGATGCGTATGTTGATATTCAAATGGATAAATTCTATTTAGTGGCCTCGCATAACTATTTATTAGAGGAATGTGGCGGAGGGGCTAATATGTTCAAAGACATCAAGATTGTAAAGAAAGACTTAATGCTAGACTATGAATGCTTAGTCAAATACATCGTTGATGTTTTAAAAGGACATTTAAAGGATAAATATTCCGCTCCTGAAGGCAGAATAACTATCGTATAAACAAAGACTAGTTTTTATCATTTTTTAATGATATATTAATTTCGCAAAGCAGGAAGCCAATATAGCTATTAACCTTTTAGCGAGTGCCGGTTGGTGAAAAGGGCATAAGGAAGATGCTATAAAGCCACTTCTGAAGATTCGGGTAATGCCGACGTTAGAATAACGATTTATTCTTAAATAAGTGCTCTCAACATTATTGAGAGAATAAGGATGGTACCGCGGAGAAATCCGTTCCTTAAAGAGGTACTTTTTATTTATTTGGAGGTATTTTATGAAGTACATGCAATCCAAAGACATTCGTAGAATGTGGTTAGATTTTTTCGCAAGCAAAGGCCACCATATCGAACCAGGTTCTTCTTTAATTCCAAAGAATGACCCAACTTTACTATGGATCAATGCTGGTGTTGCGGCGTTAAAGAAATATTTTGATGGTACAGAAATCCCAGTCAGTAGAAGAATCACCAATGCCCAAAAATGTATCAGAACTAACGATATTGAAAACGTTGGTGATGCGACTCACTTAACTTTCTTTGAAATGTTAGGTAATTTCTCCATCGGTGACTATTTTAGAAAAGAAGTCATCCCATGGGCTTGGGAAATGTTAACAAGTGAAAAATGGTTCAATTTTCCAAAGGAAAAACTCTATGTCACTTATCACCCAGATGATTTAGAAACAAAGAAATGCTGGATGGATGCGGGTGTTCCTGAAGACCATTTAATTATTAAAGAAGATAACTTCTGGGAAATCGGTGAAGGCCCATGTGGTCCTGATACTGAAATCCATTTCGATAGAGGTGAAAAGTTTGACCCAGAAGGTGTTGGTCTCAAGCTTTTAATTGAAGACTTACCAAACTTCAGATTCGTGGAAATCTGGAATATCGTTTTCTCCCAGTTCAATAGTGAACCAGGTAAAAAGAGAAGTGAATATAAAGAACTTCCAAGTAAGAACATTGATACCGGTGCGGGTTTAGAAAGATTCGTTACCGTTATCCAAGGTACAGATACCTGCTACGAAACAGATTTATTCTGGCCAATGATTCAAAAAACCGAACAAATCAGTGGTAAAAAATACGCGGATAATATGCGTGCCTTTAGAGTTATCGCTGACCACATTAGAACAATTACCTTCGCTTTAG
>CAMKQK010000072.1:0-4509 GCA_946414915.1 uncultured Caryophanales bacterium | reverse complement strand
GTATTCCTTGTGATGAAGCTATTGAAGTCAGCGCTAAAACAGGCCTACATGTTCACGAATTATTAGAAGCCATAGTGAAAGGTGTTCCAGCACCTCATGGTGATTTAAACGCACCTTTAAAGGCTCTGATCTTTGATAGTTACTATGACCCATATAGAGGTGTCATTGTTTTAGTAAGAATCAAAGATGGTTCTGTTAAAGTTGGTGATAAAATTCGTTTAATGCAAGCCAATAAAGAATATCAAGTTATTGAACTTGGTATTAGAACTCCTAAAGAAGTTAAAACTGATGTTTTAGAAGCAGGGCAAGTTGGTTATATTGCCGCGCAAATTAAAGATATTAAAGATGTCCATCCTGGTGACACAGTCACTTTAGTGGATAATCCCGCTCAAGAAGCTTTACCAGGCTATCGCATTATGAACCCAATGGTTTACTGTGGTCTTTACCCAGTTGATAGTGATGATTACCAAGCTTTAAAAGACGCATTAGAAAAGCTAACACTAAACGATGCTTCCTTACAGTTTGTCGCAGAAACAAGCCAAGCCTTAGGCTTTGGCTTTAGATGTGGCTTCTTAGGCTTATTACATATGGATGTAATTCAAGAAAGATTAGAAAGAGAATACAATCTCGACTTAATCTTAACCGCGCCATCAGTTATTTATAAAGTTCATATGACTGATGGAGAAGTGATCAATCTTGATAACCCAAGCAAACTTCCTGATGCTAGTAAAATCTCATTTATTGAAGAACCATATATTAGAGCTAACATCATGACTCCTAAAGAATATATTGGCCCAATCATGGAATTATGCCGTGAAAGAAGAGGTATTTACGAGAACCTAGATTACTTCGATGATACACGTATGGTATTAACCTATGAATTACCATTAAGTGAAATCGTTTATAACTTCTTTGATAAGCTCAAAAGCTACACAAAAGGCTATGCTTCATTTGACTATGATTTCAGCGACTATAAACGCGCGGATTTAGTGAAACTTGATATTTTACTTAACGGCCAAGTAGTGGACGCTCTTAGTAGCATTATTTATCGCCCAGATGGTTATCATCGTGGCTTAGGTATTATCCGTAAGATTAAAACTGTTATTCCTCGTCAACAATTCGAGATTCCAATCCAAGCCGCCATCGGTGGTAAGGTCATTGCTAGATGCGATGTTAAGGCAGTTCGTAAAGACGTTTTAGCAAAGTGCTATGGTGGTGACATCTCTCGTAAGAAGAAACTTCTCGAAAAGCAAAAAGAAGGCAAAAAGAGAATGAAGAAAGTCGGCTCTGTTGAAGTCCCACAAGAAGCATTTATGAGCATTCTTTCCATTGACGAAGAAGAAGATAACTAGTTTAAAATTAGTAGTTTTTTAGAATAAATTATTTACAATAAAATCTACTTCCTGTAAGATAAAGGTATAAAGAGGTACTTTTATATGGCAGGCAATGATTATGCGATGCGTTTTACTGAAGACAAATACGCCACCAAATTAGAAGTTGGTCGTGAACTTAAAGTCTCTTCGGTCGATCCATTTTGGAGCAACATTCTTTCATACCGCTCCAACTTTTATCATTATTTATCAATCAGGACTATTGAAAAGAACATGCTGTTGTTCTGCGGCTGTCCAGCCATCAATAGCTTAGTCAATAACTTAGAAGCAAAACTTCTTAGAGTGAATCGCGAATGCATGATGCTCGCGCCTAACACAAAACAATTTAAGAATGTTGATTACACCTTTAAAAAAGAGGTCCTTAACATCTTGAATGAATTCGAACAGTTACATGTCGGCGACGACTTCATTGATTCCGTAATGCGTAATGAAGTGGTGAGCGCAATTCCTACCAATATGGTCTTAGTGAATTACCTCAATGCTTTAAACTACATTAAGCGTGCTTATGTTAACACTATTGATGAAGATTTCCTCGCTGAATTATACGCTAAACTCTTAGGCACAGAAGAATTAGTGACTTTCTATCGTGCTAGTGAAGATAGAAATCCAGAAAACCGCGTCCTTATTGACCGTGTTTATACATCTGCGCCTGTTAATCTCATTGGACCAATGATGAATAGCTTATTTACTTTCATCAATAGTTCCACATTGCCAACATCTTTAAAAGCCGTCGTTACTTTCTTCTATATTAACTTTGTTAAACCATTCGCTTCTTACTCTGAAGAAATGGCCATTTTAATGGCGAAAGCCGTCTTAGCCCATGAAACATTCGGTGATTCAATTGTCGCTCTTCCATTAGAAAAGCTTTTACTCTTACCAAAAGAAGAAGCTGCTCGTATTTATGTGGAAGTCCAAAAGACCGCTGATGTCACTTACTTCGTTGATTATGCTTTTAAGCATCTTAGTAAGTTCTGCGATACATTCCTTGATGATATTGCCCAAGCAAAAGTCTCAGAAATGCGCGCTGACTTCTATCAAGTTGATGAAGATAAACCAATCCAAGAAGTCGAAATCCCAGAACCAGCGAGAGCGGAAACTATGGATTTATTCGCTCAAGCAGAGGAAGAAGAAAAAGAAGAACCAGCACCAGCAGAACCTGCTCCAGCGCCAGTTCAACATTTTGAACAGCCAAAACAAGAAGCGCCAGAAATGGTTGTGCCTGAAGCTCCAAAGAAAAAGACCGTTAAAGTCACTTATGTCCAAGAAGAACTTGCAGTGGCTTATATTCCAGTTGCCTTAGATGAAAAACAAGCTGTTCTTTTAGAACAAGACCTCTTAGAAAGAGATCCTGAACTTAAGAAAGGTGAAGCTAAATTCTACGCTAGACATTGCACCAAAGGTAAAAAATATACCATTGCGCAATATAAGAAGAGCCTACGCTGTGCCTATGAAACCGCTCGTACATCGATGGATCATTTAGCAGAACTTCTTTACTATCGCAAAGAAAAGATTAAAAATAAATATGTTTACATTCCTGTTGAAAGAGAGTAGAGGGAAAAATCAATGCCACAATCAGTATTAATTCTCATTATCGTTATCGCTGTTACAGCAGTTATTGCTTTATTAGCGTACATTATCTATCGTTTCTTACGTCCAAAACTCAAAGAAGATAAACCATCTGATGAAGAAATTCTTCAAGATGAAATGAATCGTGTTCTTCAGGACGTTGAAGATCCAGAAGCCGCTAAACAAATTAGCGATTATAAGGAAGATGAATAAACCATCCTCTTTATACATTCACATACCATTTTGCGAAACTATATGCGATTACTGCGACTTTACTAAGTTGCAGTATTTTCGTAACTTCGCTACTAAATACTTAAAAGCGCTTAAACAAGAATTAGATTCTTATCAAATTAATGACCTTAAAACCATCTATGTCGGTGGGGGAACACCAACCGCTTTAGAAGATGATTTATTCTTGGAACTTTTAGAAATGCTCAAGCCATACACCTCAGGTGTAAAAGAATATACTTTTGAAGCTAATCCGGAATCATTAAGTGAAGAAAAGATTAAATTACTAAGTAAATACGGTGTTAATCGCGTCTCTTTAGGCGTACAAAGTACAGATGCAAAAGTCCTTAAAGCCATCAACCGTCAGCACAGTTATGAAGACGTTAAAAAAGCTATTAAGACCCTTAATCAATATGGCATAGATAATATCAATGTTGATTTGATACTTGGCTTGCCACATAGTAGTGAGACTCTCTTAAAAAGAGATTTAGATAATTTAACTTCATTAAATATTAAACATATATCTTGCTATGCATTAACCATCCATCCTCATACCGTCTTATACAATCAAGGTTTTAGAGAAATGGATGATGATTTAATGCGCAAAAACTATGATATTGTCCATAAATTTCTAAAAGAAAAAGGTTTCACTCACTACGAAGTCTCTAACTGGTGTTTACCTGGCCATGAGTCTTTGCATAATCTCACTTATTGGAAGAATGAACAGTACTATGGATGTGGCCTTGGCGCAGCGGGATATATTGATGATACCCGTTATAAGAACACAATTAATTTAGATAAGTATCTTAACGGTGAATTTATTTTAGAAGAAGAAAAACTCACCAAGAAAGATCTCATCACATACGAAATCATGCTGACCTTAAGAAGCGTAAAAGCAGGCCTTTCTTTATCCTTGTTAAAAGATAAATATGATTTTGACTTATCTAAAAAAGCTGATGAAATCAAAGCATTAATTAATCAAGGTTATTTAACATTAGAGAACGATACCTTACTAGCGACATATGAAGGAATGATGATATTAGACCAAATCATCCTTAAGCTCATCTAACTTTAAAAGAAGAACAAATAATCGTTTGAAATCTTTGACATAACTTCTACCAATGAAAAATATCCTGGTTCAAATCAGGGTATTTTTTGTTTGTAATCAAGATACAAGAAAGGCATTTTAGCCTCATATTTAAATCCTTATTATAAATAAATATAAAAAATTAGCAGACAATGCTTGACAGTGCTAATTATTTAGGTAAAATGTAGTTAGCACAAAAAGTGATAGAGTGCTAAAAAGGAGGAGAAAACCATGGCT
>CAMKQK010000071.1:0-4540 GCA_946414915.1 uncultured Caryophanales bacterium | reverse complement strand
ATAGAAGAGACTGGGCTAAGAAGATTGATGAAATGTATCCAGATAGAGAACCTGTTTATAGAGAAGGCGATGTCTATACATGGGAAGAATTCACCCGTTTATGTGATGCATTTAACACTAACTTCAAAGCCTTATCAGGCATGAGCCAAGGTAGTGTCCTTGTTGATGAAGAATGGGCTTTCCCAAGCGTCACTAACTTCTATAAAGACGCTCCTCACTGCTACGCGAAAGATAGTAGTGGTAAAGCCATTGCTAACTTCGCTGGTGAAAAATATCTCGCTGGCTTAGAAGTCGCTAAAGAATTCGTCAGTGGTAAAAAGATTTACTCCCAAGACCAATTCAACTTCGCTGCTAATAAAGCTAACCAATTATATTTAGGCGGACAAGCCGCGATTCTTTATGATAACTATTCATTAGCCAACTACATTAAGTTAAGAAAGTTATTTAAAGCGTCACAAAAACTTGTTGATTTAGACGATGGTACAGCTTTCTTAAAGATTAAAGGACCAGATGGTAAATTTGCTTTAGAAGGTACAGAAAACTGGTTCTCTATGACCATGTTTAACGCGGATATCTCTGATAAGAAACAAGAAAAGATTTTAGACATCTTAGATTACTTATTAACTGATGAAGGCACTAGACTCGCAATCTATGGTAAAGAAGGCTATGACTACTCTATCGTTGATGGCAAAGTCGTACTTAGTGAAATGGGTTGGGAAAAAGACTCCATGACTGGTCAATACGCCACTAAAACTAATGGTGCTAAATATTTAAGATATATGGCCACCTTAGGTAATGACACAAAGAGTTTTGATCCATTTACTGAACAAGATGCTTATAACTTATTAAATGCCTGGCAAGAAGAAATGAAAGCGGCAAAAGCTGCTGGTAACTTACGTGTTGTGAAAGAACCAGCGGATATCTCTTGGATGTCTACTCCTTCTAAAAACGATAAAACTGAAGGTTTATTAAACGACGCTAATACAGCGGTCTTAAAATACTGCTTCGATAAGATTAACTTCGATGCGTATAAGAAAGAATTTGAAAACAATAACTGGAAGAAAGTTTTAGACGAAATTAACGCTAAGTTAGGAAAATAATTTATGAAACAAAGGACTAAAAATATTGTCTCCCTCATATTGTTGTCCTCTTCGCTTATCGCTATGGCGGGATGTCATCAAGGCAAAGAAAAAGTTAATAAAGATAACCTTGTCTTTGACAAAGAACATATCGTCTTAGATAACTTTGAAGGTTTAGGTGTGGAATGGGGTACTTATGAAGACCCTGATAAACTTTCTAGTGACTCTTGGGAAAGATCCTTAAAGATTATGGATCGACTTAATCCTCAAGTGACTAGATGCATGCTTAACTACGATTGGTTTATCACTAACTTCGATGATAAATACGATAACGATACGACTAACGATACCTGGGAATATAACTTCTCTAACAAATTAATGAATAACACCATTGATGTCCTCCGATACTGCGATGACCACGATATCGATGTGGCATTTGGTTGTTGGAACGTGCCTGGTAGTTTAGGCAAAGATGAATACAATATGTTCACTAAAGTCACTAGTGACCCAAGATGGGCCACGATGACCGCGGACATCTTAGAATACTTAATTAAATTCCAAGGCATTAAATGTATTAAATACTTCGTTAACTCTAACGAACCTAACTATTCTGGTGTCGAAGGTAAATCTAAAAACTATAACAACACCTTTGCTATTTGGTCAGAAGGTGTGAAGAATGTGAGAAAAGCCTTAGATGATAGAGGATTCAATGACATCAAAATCATCGGTGGTGACACGACTGGCTTTGAAGGCACAATTGAATACTTCAATGGCATCTCCACGAATAATGAATTAAAAGAAGCAGTGGGTGATTATGGTTTCCACGTCTACTGCCCAAATATGATTATCGATACTGGTGACTTAGCCACTCGTATTAGAGATATCTATGATAAGGTTAAGAAAAACGATAAAGATTTAGGCGTTAAACGTATCCCACATATTTGGGAAGCGGGTCTATATGATGGCAAAAACGCTGAAACAGATAGTAACGCTTATATCGCTAACTATTCATATGGTCTTAGAATGGCGGACTACACCTTACAATGCGCAGTTGCGGGTGTTAACTCCATTGTCTACTGGGACTTTGATGATGGTATGCACTTTATGTATAACGCCGATGGCACAATGACCTCTAAAGGTTGGGGTATGTTCTCTTCCTTAAGCACAGACAGTGCGATGAAACAAAGATTAAGACCTTGGTACCATAGTAGTGTTCTTCTCACTAACTTAATGAGAAAAGGCAGTAAGATTATTGATAACCCTGCTAATGACCCAGAAATCGATAACACATTTAGAAGTATGGGTGTCGTGGGTGAAGATAATACCTACGCTGGTATTGTTGCTATCAATAGAGGCATGTTACCAGTCACTAAAACATTTAGAGTGGCGGAAGAGTTCTTAGAAAACGCGACCACTCCAAATAAGGTTTATGTTTATATCTACAATGAAGCAGATTTAAAGATTGGTGAAGATGGCTTTGTGAAAGAGAACCAAGTTTTAGACTTATCCTTAAAGGATGAAGTCGAAATCAGTGTTCCACAAAACTCCATGGTCATTCTTTCCTCTAAGGAGCTATAAACTATGAAGAAAAGATTTTTAAGTTTATTGCTCTTACCTTTAATGCTTATTGGTTGTGCGGGTAACAATAGTAGTGCGGATAAAGGTAGCTACGAACATAACAGCGTTAATAAACCTGTCCATACTGGTGAAATCGGTAACTTTAAGTTAACTGGACCAGAAAATGGTTTTGTGACTGATACATATTTCACCTTTACATGGGAAGAGGCGAACAATGCGGATAATTATCAAATTGAAATTGCTAGTACAGCCTCATTTGTTAATGACGACGCTGATGAAGTTTACGTCAAAGAAAGTAACCTAGCGAGCAATCAATACGCCCTTAATTTTAATCTCCCTAAAAAAGACGCTAATTACTATTGGAGAGTGACCGCGGTTAATGCTGATCACACTAAAAAATCAGATGTTGGTAACTTCTATGTCGCTTCTCCAAAGATTGATGAAATCCCAATCAAGATTGAAGATGAACAAGACTGGGTCTTACATAAAGAAGGTAGTTACGCTGATATCAAGATTGATAGAAGTGACTTCTTTGGTACTGGTCATGACTCATTAGCCATCGTCTTTGATAAAGAACACACATTACAAGGTAAACCAAGTAGTGATGGTTGGATCGTTATTACTAAGAGTGAAGACCGTGAGTTATATGGTACTGACTCTTTCTATTTCAATTTCTATTATTCAGGTCACGATGCCTCTGTTTTAGTCCGTGTCTTGGACTATGACGGGGAATACTGGCATAAACAAATTCAAATCTCTAATAACGCCAAACAAACAATCTTAATGCGTTATGAAGACTTTGAACTTAGAACCGCTGGCACAAATATCTTTAATAGAAAATTTGACTGGCAACATATTAGATACTTTGAAATCGTCTTTGAAAGAACATTTGGTGATGGTATTTGCTTATTTAGCAATATCAAAGCGGTCAAATTTAATGACTATAAAAATATGTTCATGGATAAGATGGACTTTAGAAGTACAGATCCAAAAGATTGGACATATGAAAACTTTGACTTTAGAAAAGATATGGTTATTTCTGAAGATGGTAGTGAATTAACTCTTAACTTCACTGCTAAAAATGCAGAAACAAATCCAAATGGTTTCTCTGGTTATGGTTTCCAAAACGTTAACGTTTATAAATACTTCGTCCAAGGTGACGCGGTAAGAATGAAAGTTAAATATACGGGAGCATCAGCGAATGCGATGTTCTACTTCCGTATCTTAGAAGAAGATAACGATAGGTGGCAGTTTAAGCTATCATTCAATTATCTAGTTAAGGATGACTATAAAGAACTAGTTATTCCTTTAAAAGCTTTCCAAAGAACCGATTATATGACAGGTGATGGGGCTAAACAGTTCTATTACATTCAAAAGTTCAATATCGGTTTAGCGGATAACTATGCTTCTGGTTCTTTAGCCATTAAAGATTTAGAAGTGATCAAGATTGATGATATCGTCGAAAGTCGTACACGTGTCGTCTCTAATGATGGCTGCATTGATAACTTTAATGACTATAGTGTTTATACAGAAATGTATTACTACTGGGATCAAAGCACAGTTAATAAAGATGAAGCGATGAAATTAGACACCATCCATAAAGCGGGTGGAACCACTAATACATATTGTGCGGAATTCGACTATAAAGCGGATATGGAAATGGCGACATATCAAATTATGTTAGACACAAAGAGTGTTGATCCTACATTGAACGCCTTCTCTATCTGGCTTAAAGATGCTTCACCAAAATTTGATGATCCTGCAGTAGCGTATCTTGATGAAAAGGATATTGCCGCTGAAATGACCATTCAATTAACTATGGATACTGGTGAATGGTATAGATATGTCATCAATAAAGTTGAAAAAGAATGGCATAAATACAC
>CAMKQK010000070.1:0-4560 GCA_946414915.1 uncultured Caryophanales bacterium | reverse complement strand
CATTATTTCCTTCCATTCATTTTTGAAGTCTTCGATTCTTTGACGCCCTGTGCTGGTTATGTGATAGTACTTTCTTAACCTGCCCTCATATTCCGCGGTTCGAGTAACGAGCATGTGAGAATCTTCTAGACGTTTCAAGATGGTATAGAGAGTGGATTCTGATAATTCCAAGATTGGTTTTAGGTCTTTAATGATCTTATAGCCATAGGAATCTTCGTTCTTAATAGCCGCTAAGACACAGACATCTAGTACACCTCTTTTTAATTGAGCATCCATAGCATACCTCTTTTCACGGTATACATCATATCACGAGGTATATAGGTGTCAATACATTTTTATTATTTTTTTATTCTTTGTGGCTTTCGCATGTACGTAACTTCTTCCAAAAATAATAAAAACATCCTATTTCATTAGGATGCTAATTTTAGCGTTGAGCAAGTAGTTATAAATCTTTTTCCCCACTGCTAATTTCTTTTTGTGATCGAAAGTTTGGATATAATTCTTTAAACAAATCTAACGAAACAAGACAAATAGCAACAAGATAGATGATGGCGCCAGCTCTAAATGACAAAGATGAGTCGCCACCAATGTTAATGAAGTAAACCCTCCATAAATATGCGGAATAACCAATCATAGAAGTAAGGATTGCCATAATTGCCAAATAAAACTTTTTAGGAAATAGCACAACATATATCATAATTGCAACGTCAGCAATGTAGTAATAACGATCATGCATATGTGGTAAAACAAAAGGGGTGAGCATGACAAACAGCAAAAACACTTTCACCAGTGTCTTATCATTAAATTCCACTGGACTTCTATAGATAAAGAAAATGAATAGACCAATGATAATAATTGCAAAAGGAATCGAAAAAGCAGCAATGTATTGTTCTTCAGCAAAATTATTGAAGATTAAAGAGTAAAGGGTTGAACAATTTAAAGCAATTTGTTTGTAACTATTTGTGCTCTGATTGAAATAAACCTTGCAAATGTCCTTAAATCTAACAAAGAAATTAGGTGCTGCAAAACATGCAGGTATTGCAAAAGCAACATATACAAGAGGTATCCAAATCAGGTATTTTAAATTCACTTTCCTTCTTAAGAACATAACAATATAGAAAGGAATAACGAAAATGGCCTGTAATTTGAAAGCAAGTGCAAGGCCAAGCATAATTGACGAGGTACGGTGATGGCTCCTCATGAAATAATAAAAGCTCATCACAACAAAAGATGCATAAATTGAGTCACATTGCCCCCAAAGTGAAGAATTAATAAAAATGGTTAATCCAAAAAGAACCAATCCATAGGTTGTGATTGCTTTGATTCTGTCATTGCATGAAATTCTATAAACAATCAATCCCGAATAAATCGCAATCAAATAATCGAATGAAATCGAAATTGTTTTAATACAGCGAAGTAATTGTAAACTACCTGGCTCTAATCTAAAAATCGAGAAAAACCATAGGAAATAGTTATACGCAGGTGTATAGTCACCCACATTTCGTCCCATAGCCATAAAACCATCATCATAAAAATTCTTATACCAGTTATTTAAAAAGATTGTAAAGTCGTCAGTTACTTTGTCAAATAAAAGCACACGAATAACAATTCCAAAAATCGTTAGAACGATTAATAAAACAATCCAATCATTTTTTTTTAAAAAACCAAAAAATGCATCAGCAATTTTTTTCCAAAAGTAACTCATCTTTTCTAATATATTTTTCATGTATCTGACAGTTATTATATACGAGCTGGTGCGCTTGACGCGATTTAAACGCGTGACCTCAACCTTCGGAGAGTTGCACTCTAATTCAACTGAGCTACAAGCGCAGTTACTATTATAGCGCATCAAATGATTATTTATCTCTTAATAAATTATTGTTGAGGATGATTTCACCATATGCTTTACCGAGTTTGTAAGCATCTTCAGTATTGTAATGGAAGGTATTATAGCCACCTTTAGCATCATCGCCAATTTCTAAGCCTAGACCACCTTCTTCATGATTAGCATTAATGCAGAAATTAAGGTCTTCTTCGGATTCGTTAGCGATTTTCATCTTTGCGTTATTTGCGGCTGTGCCATAGCTTTGTTTACTCTTACCTTTACCATCATAGATGGTGCAGTCGATAAAGGCGATTTTGTTTGGGTCCTCATCCAAGGCATAACTCTTGAATTCTTCTTTGAAATCATTAAGAAGTGTTCTCATATATGTTTCATATTTAGTTTCGCCACCATCAGATTCACCTTGGTGCCATAAGAAACCTTTTAAGACTGGGACTTTACCAGTATCTTCAATGGCTTTTAAACAATTGTGAGTATATGTTTTTAATAAATAGAATAAAGATTCTTTTGGATCGTCATTACGGCTGCTCCAGTCTGGGTCACTATTCTTATAGTTACCATTGGTAAAACCACTACCGGAGAAGGCACATTTCACTAAGTGAACTGGGTTTTCTTCTGTGGCGTGTTCGGCGATAGTATTAGCGATACCTAATTCAGGACCAAAGAATGGGTTTGGATTATCACCTTTATCACCGACACCCATACCAACTTTAGTTGGTTGGAAGTTAGGATTTAATCTTTTTTCTGGAGTGGATGTATCTGTACTAGCGGTATGCGCTTGCTTCCAGGTATTTGGGTGATAGAAACCATAGTAAGAAGTTTTAACGGTTTTGATACCTTCGGAAACAGGTGTGAAATCCATACCTTCGGCTTCAAAATATTCTTTTAATAATTGTTTTTTACTTGTTGGATGCATCCAATAGGTACTACCTTCCATATTGGATTGACCAGAAAGAACAAAAACATCAACGTGAGTGTTATCTGGCTCTGGTTCTGGTTCACTTTTTGCGTGATCACAAGCGGACAAAGAAGTCGCTAATAAAGCGCCTAAAAACAAAAGTTTATTTGGTAATTTCATCATTACTTTTCTCCTTTTATATATGTGTTGAGCGTATTTATTATATCGGTTTTATAAATAAAAAGAACCACTTTTCTTTATGAATTTATAAATAATTGTTTGCTTTTATTTTTAATTAAAGATATAGTGATGATAGAAAGGTTATCGTTTTGATAGATGACCTATCACATAAGATTATGAGTTTAAAAGATGCAAAAGTAAATTTTTTAGTCGACATCGCTACTGACTTATTTATGGCCCGTTCAATTCAAGAGGTCACTATTAAGGATATAGCCGTGTCCGCGCAGGTAGGTGAGGCCACCATCTACCGCTACTTTGGAAAGAAACAATCCTTAGTAGTCCGTTCGGCCATGAAATTACAACAAGCAGTTAATGCGGAATATTTTAAATTGGAAGAGGGTAAGACTGGATTAGAAAAAATTGAAATCTTCTATCAAAGTTACCTTGATATCTTCAAGAATCATCCTGAATTTTATAAATTCATCAATGAATTCGATGCTTTTATGGGTGAAGACGATAGCGGCGCTATCGACCCATATGAATCAGTTGTGGGCCAATATGAAAAGGTCTATATGGAAGCCTATAAAGAAGGGGTTAAAGATGGATCTATCAAACCACAAAAGGATATTAAAATCTTCTACTTTAGCACCACTCACGCATTGCTTGAATTATGCAAAAAGTTATCAATTAGAAAAGCAGTATTAACTCAAGATAAGGTCCTTGATAAATCTGCGCAGGTTGGATGCCTAATCGATATCACATTATCATCATTAAGACATTAATAAAGGGAATCTTAAGGGGAGTTTAATTATGAAAAGATTATCCAAAAAGCAAATGATTATTTTTGCTATCGGTCAATTAGGATGGTCACTACTTTCTGGTATCATCAGTGCTTGGCTAGTGACATTCTATTTACCAACAGGTGGCCCTACTGGCGACATTGCCGCTGGTGCGACACAGTATATTGTTCCAGGTTTAGTTATCGGTGGATTTATGACAGTTTTAGGTTTAATCACTGCGTTAAGCCGTGTCTTTGACGCTGTGACTGACCCACTTATTGCCTCATTATCCGATAGAAGCAAGAATCCAAGAGGTAGAAGAACACCATTTATGATGGTCGCCGCTATTCCACTTGCTATTGTGACAGTGTTATTATTCTGCGCTCCATTTGGTGGACAAGCTGAAGGCGGTAATGTTGGTAACATTATTTGGATTAGCGTGGTCATCGTTTTATTCTATGCATTTATGACAATGTATTGCACACCATACAACGCTTTAATTTCTGAGTTTGGTAAAACTCAAGAAGATAGAATGTTCATTAGCACCGCTATTTCTTTAACATTCTTTGCTGGTACATTGATTGCTTACCTTCCATTCGTTTTAGCGGGTGCTGGTATGAACGAAATCAAAGATGCCGCTGGCAATGTTACTGAAATTATTCGTCAACCAAAACTAGTAACTAGTATTTTAGAAAATGCTGGTATGAGCGCTCAAGCTGCTTATGCTTGGTCATTCCGCATTTGCTTTATCGTTTTAGCGGTTATTGCTGCGGTTTGTATGCTCTTACCTGCTATCTTATTAAAAGAAAAAGAATTCGTGGAAACAAAACCAAGTGAAGAAAACGTTATTAGATCACTTG
>CAMKQK010000069.1:0-4614 GCA_946414915.1 uncultured Caryophanales bacterium | reverse complement strand
TGTCATCCATTTCAATCTTGAAATAATGGACAACTTCTTGCACCGCTGTTCCGGATAAATTCATGAATGTTTGTGGCTTAAATAAGATCACATCCTCGCCATATATCTTTCCTCTACCGAGTAAAGCATGGAAGACTTCCTTATCAATATCAATCTTTGCTTGATCCGCTAAAAGGTCGATAGCCATGAAGCCCATGTTATGACGAGTTTTGTCGTATTTTTTACCTGGATTACCTAAGCCTACAATCAGTTTCATAAATCTACGCGAACAATTATAGCACAATGAAAAGAATTTACTAAACTTAATAAGTTTCGTATACTTTTGTATGTATGAAAATTAAAGAATGGTTTAGAAAACTTGTGGCTGGTTTAGCCATCGGTGCAGGAGCCGCGATTCCTGGTGTGAGCGGCGCTGCTATTGCCGTTATCTTCCATGTATATGAAGACATCATTGGTGCAGTTAATAACTTTAGAAAAAAGTTTGGCTGGGCTATCAAAGTATTAATCCCTATTTTATTAGGTATTGTTATTGCCGTAGTGGCGTGTATCATTATCTTCTCTTATGCCTTTGAATACTTAATGTTTGTTTTAATATGCGTATTCGCAGGATTCTTAATTGGTTCCTTCCCTGGCATTACTGATGAAGTTAAAGGTGAAAAACTTAATAAGAAATATGTCTTACTTATCGCATTAGGCGTATTATTCGTCATTGCCTTAGGTGTTTTAAATGTTATCGCTGGTCTTAATGATTTCAGCGTTGAATCTTTATTTAATCCTCAACCAGTTTGGTGGTTATATCTACTTCTTATTCCAGTAGGCGCGATTGCTGCGGTTGCTTTAACTGTTCCTGGTTTATCAGGCTCTTTAATCCTTTTGATTTTAGGCTTCTATAGACCACTTGTGGATAACGTTAAAGGCTGGGCTAGTGAAATGATTAAACATGGCGATTTCTCACACACAGGTGCCCTATTTGGTGTTTTAGGATGTTTCGCTGTTGGTTGTTTAATCGGCGTTGTTGTGGTTTCTAAAATCATGAACGTTTTATTAAAGAAATGGCGTAAGGAAACCTTCTTTGCGATTATTGGTTTCATCGCTGGATCAATCTTAGTCTTATTCTTAAATTCTAATATCGTAAATTACTATCGAGTTTGGGCTGATGCTTCTTTAGGTGATAAATACACTATTCATCCAGTCTTACCAATGTGGTTAGAACTGATTATTGGTTTTGTGACCTTAGCGTTATGTGCCTTCTTAAGTTATCGACTAGTCGTTACTCAAAGAAAAAGAGTACAATTAGAAGTGAAAGATGAAGAAGTACCTCAAGAATAAATTTATTGAACAATATAAATCTGAACCAGAGCTTTATCTTAGCTGCGGTGGCAGATTTGAAGTATTAGGTAATCATACAGACCATAACCATGGTTTATGTTTAGCTGCGACTTGTTCTTTATCCATTTATGCCTCTATTAAAAGAAGAGATGATTTATTAGTGCATTTATTTAGTGAAGGATTCACTGAAACCTCAATTGATTTATCATCTTTAGATGAAAATGAAGAAGAAAAAGGTCAACCAAGTGCCTTAGTTAGAGGAGTAGCAGCCTATTTAGCTAAGGAATATAACATTGGTGGCTTTGATATTTATATTAAGAGTGAAATTCCTGGTGGCGCGGGTGTCTCCAGTAGCGCTGCATTTGAATTATTATTCGCTCAAACATTTAACAAGTTATTTAACAATGAACAAATACCTTTAATGACCTTATGTAAAGCTGGACAATTTGCCGAAAGAGAATACTATGGCAAGATGTGTGGCTTATTAGATCAAATTGGTGTCGCTTATGGTGGTCTTGTTTATATTGATTTTGAAGATATCGCTAACCCGAGAGTTAAACCATTAAAAGCAGTCTTAGAAAACTATTGCTTTGTTATCGTTAATTCAGGTGGTAGCCACGCTGGACTAGACAATTTATATAAAGCCATACCTGATGATATGTATAAAGTTGCCCATTACTTCGGAAAAGACTTTTTAAGAGAAGTTGATGAAGCAGAAGTTATCAAAAATAAGCAAGATGTGATTGATAAATGTGGCGAATCAGCTTATGAAAGAGCGTTACATTTCTATGGCGAAAATAGACGTGTTAAAGAAGCTTTTGATGCTATTGAAGAAAACGAATTAGATACCTTAGTGAGATTAATTAATGAATCAAGGGAATCATCCACTGATTTATTACACAATATGTATGTTGATAAGGTAGAAGATTCACCACTTGAAGCTTGTGAATTAATTTTGAAAGCCTCTAATAATAAAGCTGGCGTTAAGATTAACGGTGGCGGTTTTGCTGGTTCAGTCATTGCCTTAGTGCCTATTACTGAATTAGATAATGTTTTAAAAGAAAGTAAAGCTAAATACGGGGAGCATAATGTGCACCTCGTGAATATACGTAATAATATTCCTTCTGAATTAAAATAAAGGAGACGTGTATGAATAATAAGATAGGTCTTAGAAGATGGCTAATGTTTATTTTAGCCGGTTTTGTTGGTCAATTAGCGTGGGCTATTGAAAACAACTACTTTAATGTCTATGTCTTTGACTGTACTTCTGAATATGGCTTTATTCCAGTCATGACTGCATGCAGCGCCGCTGCGGCCACTATTACGACATTATTAATGGGTGCGGTTAGTGATAGATTGGGTAAAAGAAAACTATTAATATCCACTGGTTATATCCTCTGGGGTATCTCCATTATTTTGTTTGCCTTCTTAGATCCACATTCCTCTATCAGTATCGTGGCACATAATGCCTTTGTGGCAGGTACTTTGATTGTCATTATGGACTGTGTCATGACCTTCTTTGGCAGCACCGCAAACGATGCGGCATTCAATGCTTTCGTTACTGATAACACTACTGAGAATAACCGCAGTAAAGTGGAGAGCGTTTTATCTGTTCTTCCTTTATTAGCCTTAATCGCTGTTATTGTTGTAGCCGGTATATTTGTTGACGTCGGAGATGGCGCTACTAAACGTTGGGACTTATTCTTCTATATCTTTGGTGGTATCACCTTAGCTATTGGTATTGCTTCCATCTTCTTAGCGCCTAAAGATGTTGTTACTCCTAATAAAGAAGAATCCTACTTTAAGAATATTATTTATGGCTTTAGACCAAGCGTCATTAAAGCTAATCCAGTTTTATATATCACTTTAATTGCCTTCATGGTCTTTAATATTGGCTTACAAGTCTTTATGCCATACTTCATTCTTTATGTTCAAAACGTTCTTGGTATTAAAGATAATGACTTCACGATTAGTTTAGGTGCAGTTTTATTAACTGCTTCTTTAATCACTGTTGTCTTTGGTCTATTTATGGATAAGATTGGTAAGAATAAAATTATGATTCCAGCGTTAATCGTTGGTGCGATTGGAGGTATTGTGGTCTTTGCAATTCCCGCGAACCAAGGAATTGGTACACAAATCGGTTTAATTATCAGTGGTATCGTCTTAATGTCAGGCTATTTAATTAGTACCGCTGTATTAGGCGCGAAAGTTAGAGACTATACACCAGCGAAAGAAGTTGGTTTATTCCAAGGCGTAAGAATGATCTTTACAGTCTTAGTTCCAATGATTATCGGACCTATGGTTATTGCAGAGATTATTTGTCGTTTAGGCGGACAACCTTATGAAAACGAATATGGCGTTATGGTCTATCCTCCAAATAGATGGTTATTCTTCGTAACAGGTGTGATTTTTGCCTTAGCGATTATCCCAGTTATCTTGATGATTAGGAAGGAGAAAAAGATCAATGAATCTAGAGAAGCCTCTAAGTGAATATCCTCGTCCTCAATTTAAAAGAGATTCCTATATTTGTCTTAACGGATACTGGGAATATGCGACTAGAAAAGAAGACAAAATTCCCCATAAATTTGATGGTCAAATCTTAGTGCCATTTTCTCCTGAAGTAGAGAAGAGCGGCGTCAATAAAACGGTCCTTCCAGATGACTATCTTTTCTATCGTTTAAGCCTCGATTTACCTAGCGAATTTATAAAAGATAAAGTTATACTACACTTCGGGGCGGTTGACCAAATCGCGGAGATCTTTGTTAATGACCAATTTGTGATGAAACACGTTGGAGGTTTTCTTCCTTTTGAAATGGATATTAAGCCTTATCTTAAGGACGGAAAAGGGACGCTTATCGTGAGAGTGGTCGACACCACGAACGCCTCATATCACTCCTCAGGAAAGCAACATTTGAAACCAGAAGGCATCTGGTATAAACCTCAATCTGGTATCTACATGCCAGTCTGGTTAGAGAGTGTTAAAGAGGGATATATTGAAAAGCTTAAAATAACACCAGATATTGATGAAAAAGTGCTCAAATTAAGCTTTAAATCTTCCAATAAGTCTGCAAAACTCAAATTAAAAAATCGAATTTACGAAATTGAAGCTGATAAAGAAAACATTATTCCAATTGAAAATCCAATTCTCTGGTCTCCAGAAAATCCTTACCTCTACGAATTTGTAATTTCTAATGATGTCGATGAAGTTTCTTCCTATTTTGCCATGAGAAAAGTTTCTTTAATGCAAAATGAAAAAGGCATGAAAGTTATCGCGCTTAATAATAA
>CAMKQK010000068.1:0-4858 GCA_946414915.1 uncultured Caryophanales bacterium | reverse complement strand
GACCTTCTGGTTGTGGTAAGACAACAACACTCAGAATGATCGCTGGTTTTGAACTTCCGACAAGTGGTGTCATTTTACTTAATGGACAAGACATTTCTTTACTTCCTCCATATAAAAGACCAATTAACACCGTCTTCCAAAGATATGCTTTATTCGCGCATTTAAATATCTATAACAATATTGCCTTTGGTTTAAAACTTAAAAAGATTCCATATGAGGCTAAAGATAAGCAAGGCAATCCATTATTAGATAAAAACGGTAACCAAGTTATTAAATACCGTCATTTAACAAAACAAGAAATCAAAGAGAAAGTTGAAAGAGCGTTGAAGGTCGTCGACCTTGAAGGCTTTGAAAAAAGAGACATCTCCACTTTATCTGGTGGTCAACAACAACGTATCGCTATCGCACGTGCGATTGTTAACGAACCAGAAATCTTATTATTAGACGAACCTTTAGGCGCTTTAGACCTCAAGATGAGAAAAGAAATGCAACTTGAACTAAAGGCCATGCATAAAAAGTTAGGTATTACCTTCATCTATGTCACCCATGACCAAGAAGAAGCCTTAACCATGTCCGATACCATTGTTGTTATGAATGATGCTGTCATCCAACAAGTTGGTAAACCAAAAGAAATCTATGATGAACCAAACAACGCTTTCGTCGCAGACTTCATTGGTGAATCTAACATCTATACCGGCACCATGGCCAAAGATAACAAAGTTAGATTCTTAAATAGATACTGGGATGCTGACCCAGTTGACTTTGGTAAATTCCCAGTCAATGAAAAGGTTGACGTTGTCGTGAGACCAGAAGACTTCATCTTAGGCAAAGCCGGCAGTGGTGTTGTTGATGGTGTTGTTTCCAGCAAGATCTTCAAAGGTATGCACTATGAATACATCATTAACGTTGGTAAATCCGAAGTTATCGTGCAATCAACTGCTGAATTAGAAGAAGGCATTAAAGTCAGCTTAGATGTTGAACCAGTTAATATTCAAATTATGAAAAAGCCATTCGTTAGTAACTTCTATGATGGCTATATTACAAAAGATTACAAAGTTGAATTCGCTAACGCTGAATTTGATGTTGATATCTTACCATTATTCCCAGGCGCTAAAATCGATGAAAACGAAGTCCTTATCGACGATAAGGGCAATGAAATCGATGTTGCTGATATGGAAATCAACGTTGAAGTACCATTCGAAGCCATTACCATCTCTGACGATCCAGAAGCCAGTGATATCCATGGTAATATCATCTCTTTAATCTACTTAGGCGACCACTACGAAGTCATGGTTAGAACCGAGGAAGAAGAAGACTTCATTTTAAATACACCTGATTTATGGAACGAAAACGATGAAGTTTCCGTCATCATTGATAAATCTCAAATCCACTTATCTCGTAAAGGAGCTAAGAAGTAAAAATGAACGCGGCTGTTCGTAAACAACATAGATTCAATTTCAGAGGAAGCCTTTGCATTCCTTACTTTGTTTTCATGTTGTTGTTTGTGGTGTTCCCACTAACAATTATTGTCTTCTACGCTTTTACCGATGATAAAGGCGCGTTTTCTCTTAATAACTGGGCTACCGTTTTCACAACTGCTAAAAACTGGCAAGTAATTGGTCAAACAGTTCTCATCTCATTAATATCAACAATCATTTGCATTGTTATTGCCTATCCAATTGCGATGCTATTAAGTAATAAAAAGTTCAATAAGAACAAAGTTCTTGTTTATATCTTCCTTTTACCAATGTGGATTAACTTTGTTATTAGAACCATTGGTTTAAAAGCATTAATTAATGGCGTGACATTCTCGTTATTTAAATTTGAATTAACCGCGGAATATCCATTCGTGGCGATTGTTCTTGGTATGGTTTATGACTACTTACCATTTGCCATCTTACCTTTATATAACCAAATGTTAAAAATGGATAAGAACCAAATTGAAGCCGCTGCTGATTTAGGCGCTAATCCAATTAGAGTATTCTGGAAGGTCATTGTTCCAATGACTATCCCAGGTATTGTTTCTGCGTGTATGATGACATTCATGCCAACCATGTCCTCTTACGTTATCGCTAATAAGATGAGTGAAAACACTACATCAATTATCGGTAATTTAGTGGCGTATTGGTTCAATGATTCCACCAGTGATTTAAGATTCAACATTGGTAGTGTTATCTCTTTAGTCATGTTAATTATCATTGGTATCTCTATCGTTATAGAGAAGACCTTAGGAAATAAGGAAGAAAATCAAAAGAAAGGAGGCATTTGGTAATGGAAAATAGAGCCACTCTTATCAATCCAGAAGCAACAAATAAGGCCTTAAAAAGAAAAGCGTTAAAAGCCAAGTTTGGTAAAATTGCCGCCAATGCTTTCGTTTATTTCGTCCTTCTTTTGATGTATTTACCAATTATCTACATCACCGTTTTCTCATTCACTGAAACACCAGTGGCGGGAAAATGGGATGGCTTCTCTTTCGGCAACTATATCGAGTTATTTGATCTAGATGTCTATGAATCCGAAATGATTTGGAAAGCCGCTAAAAACACCGCAATAGTGGCGGTTGTGGCAGCCATCATTTCTACTATCTTAGGTACATTAGGCGCGATTGGCATTTACTACTTACGTAGAAAATGGAAAAAGAACGTTTTAGACTTCATGACACAAATTCCTGTTGTTAACGCTGAAGTCGTTACTGCTATTGCATTAGTGGCCCTTTATGCCTTTATTTCTAAATACTTATTCAGTGTTCCATATAGCTTTGTCACTTTGATTATTGGTCACGTGGTTATTTCTATCCCATATGTCATTATGTCTGTTGGACCAAAGCTAGAACAAATGGACTCTTCCTTATACGAAGCGGCCATGGACTTAGGCGCTACACAAACACAAGCGCTATGGAAAGTTATCATTCCTGATATCCTTCCAGGCATCTTAAGTGGCTTCTTACTTTCTATTACATTGTCTTTAGACGATTATGTCGTTACTGTCTTTAACCGTCCAAAGAACAACGGCACATTCCACACAATTTCAACATACGTTGATTCTGTTACCAAAAGAAGTGCCTTACCAACTCAACTTAGAGCATTCACAGCAATTTTGTTTGTTGTTATTTTAATCGTGATGATCGTTATGAATGTTAAAAGTCATCGCAATACTAGGGAAAATTTAAAAAAGGAGAAAAAGAAAAATGATTAACAAAAAATTCACTTGCTTAGTCGCCAGTCTCTTAGCTCTCAGCAGCGTCACAGTTTTATCCGGATGTGAAAAATATGATGCTGTCCTTACTATCTGCAACTGGGAAGATTACATTTACCTTGGTGGTAAAGAAGACGGTAAAAAAGTTAAAGGCATCGTTGACAGATTCAAAGACTACTATGCTGAAACACACGATGGCTTAAAAGTCAAAGTTAACTATCAAACATTTTCAACTAATGAAGAATTATATGCACAATTAGGTGATTTAAAAGCAGACTTAATCTGCCCATCTGATTACATGATTCAAAAATTAGCTAATGAAGGCAAATTAATTCCATTCTCATATGATGACGCCACTGATAAATATGGTGCTTCACTTAAGAACTGGGATGAAAACGGTTCACAATTCATTAGAAACAAATTCAAGGGTGAAAAACTTAAAGATGGTTCTAGCTTCTTAAAGTATGCTGTTCCTTATTTCTGGGGCACAATGGGCTTTGTTTATGACACAGAATACTTCGATAGAGAAGATCTCAACTCTTGGGAATGCTTATGGAGCACAGACGCTAAATATAAGAGCCAATTCAAATTAAAAGACTCTGTTAGAGATACATACTTAACAGGTATCTTCCACGTCTACAAAGATGAAATTAACGCTTTAGATAGAACCGCTCCTGATTTTAACGAAAAGTTAAGTGAAATCTTCAATAGATGTGACGATGAAACAATTTCTAAAGTCGGTACTGCATTAAAAGCCGCTAAGAAAGATGGTGGCACAGTCCGTGGCTTTGAAGTTGATGATGGTAAGAGTGAAATTATTTCTAGCAATACATACCACGGTAACCTTGCTTGGTCTGGTGATGCTGTTTACTCCATGGATGAAGGTGACAATGTTGGAAAGACATTAGCCTATGTTATTCCAGAAGAAGGCAGTAACGTTTGGTTTGACGGTTGGTGCATGCCAAAAGGCGCCAAACAAGAATTAGCGGAAGAATTTGTTAACTTTATTTGCAGACCAGATAACGCTGCTCTCTGCATGGGTGAAGTTGGTTATACATCCCCAATCGTTGGTGATGATATGTGGGAATTCGTTAATGATCTCTACGCCGCTGATGAAGACGAAGAAGATACATATGAAGTTGATTTAAGCTTCTACTTTGGTGAAATCGAAGGTGGTGCAACCATCAAAATCCCAACAAGTGAAAAAGGTCGTCAATTTGATGCCCAATATCCAACTGAAGCAGAATTAAATCGCTGCTGCCTCATGAAAGATTTTGGTGCTCAACAAACAAAAGTCGACTTAATGTGGCAAGATATTAAGTAATTCCTTAATAAAAATTAAAAAAAGTTTATTTGGTGCTTGATAGTAAGATTATTGCAGTGCTATAATTCATAACGCTGCAAGAATGGTTCCTTAGCCAAGTCTGGTAAGGCAATTGACTGCAACTCAATGATCATCGGTTCGAATCCGGTAGGAACCTCCATCTTATTTCTAGGTCATACTGGATGAGATGACTGTCAGCATCAAATGCGCCTCTAGCTCAACTGGATAGAGTGTCAGACTACGAATCTGGAGGTTACGAGTTCGATTCTTGTGAGGCGCGCCATTTCGGGACGTAGCGTAGCTTGGTATCGCGTCAGTTTTGGGAACTGAAGGCCGCAG
>CAMKQK010000067.1:0-5045 GCA_946414915.1 uncultured Caryophanales bacterium | reverse complement strand
GTTTATCGTATCCGTGGTTACCAAATTCCTGAATATCAAAGAACAGGTAAAGGTATTCCAGTCATTAACTTAATCAACATTGAAAAGGGTGAAAACGTTAAATCCATCATTCCTGTTGATGAATATTTAGATTACAGATTCTTAATGTTCTTCACTAAGGATGGTATCGTCAAGAGAACCCCAATCAGTGAATACGAATCCATTAGACAAAACGGTAAGATTGCTATCACATTAAGAGAAGGTGATAACTTATTAGCCGTTAAAGAAGTCCAAAGCAAGATGAAAGCCACTGGTGAAATTGATCCAGAAAGAAAATACTACACCATGCAATTGGATGAAAATGGTAGAGGTATATTTACTTTAGTAAATGAACCAAAACAAGAAGAAATGGATCAATACTATATCGACACAATTGTCGGTATTGCTTCTAGCGAAGGTAAGATGGTTAACTTCCCAGTTGAAGAAGTAAGACCAATGGGTAGAACCGCTAGCGGTGTTATCGGTATTGACTTAGATGAAGGTGTTGAAGCCGTCGGTGTGACTGTTGCCTATGAAGGTGACTTAATCTTAGTCGTCACTGATAAAGGCTTTGGTAAGATGACACACTTCTCTGAATACCGTGTTACAAAACGTGGTGCGAAAGGTGTCAGCACTCTTAAATCCACTGATAAAGTGGGCAAAATCGTCACCGTCCGTTCCGTTTCTAGTGAAGATGACTTAATGGTTATCACTAACTATGGTATCGTCATTAGAACCCACTTATCCGAAGTTAGACAATCATCAAGAAATACTCAAGGTGTGAAAATCTTAAACCTCGAAGGTAGACAAAAAGTTTCATCTATCGCTGTTGTTCCTTATGAAGAAGAAATCGAAGGCGAAGAAGGTGAAGAAGAACCAATCGAAGGCGAAGAACAAGTTGACGAAGAAAATAACGAAGTTAACGAATAGTTATGAGAGCGTTAATTTACTTTCAACCAGGCAATAAATACGATAACTACGAGGGCACTAGAATGCGTAAAACCATCAAGGGTGCCCTTGAGGTTATGGATATGCAGTACACATCAAACATCTATGATGAATATGATGTGGCCCATTTCATCTCGCCTGATGATGAAAGTAAAATGAATCTCGTTCTTGAAAGAGGTGTTCCATGTGTTGTCTCCGCGTTATTTGGAGAAGATGACCCTACAGTCAGCTTCTTAAAATATCGTCGTGATAAAGACGGTAAAAGAATTACCACTTTAAGAAATAGATCATTAAGAATGCTCAATAAAGCCACACTTGTCTTAGTGCCATCTGAATCTGCGAAGAGATACTTAATTGAAAATAAGGTCGAAACTCCAATTGAGGTTTGCCCTCCGGGAGTGAACTTAGCGAGATTCAATTTCTCTAGAGATGATGAAAAAGAACTCTTCTATCGTTACTTTAGAGAAGATAAAAATAAGAAAATCGTTCTTGCGGTTGGCGAGTACGATAACTTAGGTGGCATCCATGCGTTTATCAACGCGGCATTAAAAAGAGACGACACGGTATTCTATTATGTCGGTTATGAATCTAAAGCAGCGAAGTCTTCTAAGGTCAAAAAGATTATTAAAGAAGCTCCTAAAAATGTCCGCTTTAAATTCATCTTGCCTGATGATATTTATCGTAGCTTATTACTTAACGCTGACGTCTTTATGCTTCCTGGCTATAATTTAGCAGGTATTATCTCTGTTGAAGAAGCGATGGCGGCTAAATGCCAATTAATCGTGAGAAAGTCTTCCGTATTAGCGGGCACTCTTAAAAATGAGAGCACTGCTTATATCGCAGAATTCTCTGAAACATTAACATCACTTGTCTTAGAATATCTAAACGGTGATATCCAACCAACAATTCAAGAAGCTTATAATCAAGTTTCAGAAAACAGTCTAAAGAGTTTTGGTGAAAAACTCATTAACATCTATAAATCTATAATTAAATAATATATAAAGAGGAGAAAACTGATTATGTTAGACATTAATCGTATTCGTGAAAATCCAGAAGGCGTAAAAGAAGCTCTTAAAAAGAAATTATGGGACGCTGATTTTACTGAATTATTAGCCTGGGATAAAAGAAAAAAAGAATTAATCCAATTTGTTGAAGGCAACAAAGCCGAAATGAACAAATTATCCGCGAGTGTTCCACAAGCAAAGAAAAACGGGGAAGATGTTTCTAAAATCTTTGCCCAAGTTAAAGAAATCGCCGCTAAGAACGCTGAGTCAGATAAAGAATTAAAGGAATTAGAAGATAAGATTTATAACTTCTTAGCCGAACTTCCAAATATTCCTGATGATGACTTATTAGGTGGTGGTAAAGAAAATAACAAACCAATCAGATCATTTGGTAAAAAACCAGAATTTGATTTCCCAATGAAAGACCACGTTGAACTCGCTACTTCATTAGGTCTTGTTGACTATGATAGAGCAGCGAAAATCGCTGGACGTGGTGCCTGGATTTACACAAATTTAGGTGCACAACTCGAATGGGCATTACTCAATTACTTCATTACAACACACTTAAAAGATGGCTATACATTCATCTTGCCTCCTCACTTATTAAATGAAGCTTCTGGCTTCGGTGCTGGTCAATTCCCAAAATTTAGAGAAGATGTTTTCTGGCTTGAAGGTATGGAACCAAAGAGATTCTTGTTGCCTACCGCTGAAACAGCATTAGTGAATATCTATCGTGATGAAATCATGAAAGAAGAAGATCTTCCAAAGAAATTATTTGCTTATACCCCATGCTATAGAAGAGAAGCTGGTTCCTATAGAACTGAAGAAAGAGGTATGATTCGTGGTTATCAATTCGACAAAGTCGAAATGGTCCAATATACCAAACCAGAAGATAGCGATGCCGCTTTCGAAGAATTAGTGAATAAAGCTGAATCTTTAGTTGCAGGCTTAGGCTTACATTATCAAGTTAGTAAATTAGCCGCTGGTGATATCTCTCACTCCATGGCGAGAACTTATGATATCGAAGTTTACTTACCAAGTATGGGCATCTATAAAGAAGTTAGCTCTGCGAGTAACGCTAGAGACTATCAAGCAAGAAGAACAATGTGCCGTTATAGAGATAACGCCACAGGAAAGACCAGATACGTGCATACATTAAACGCTTCTGGCTTAGCTACTTCCCGTATCTTCCCAGCCTTACTTGAACAGTTCCAACAAGCTGATGGTTCTGTCGTCATTCCAGAAGTCTTAAGACCATGGATGGGTGGCTTAGAAGTCTTAAAGCCAATTAAGAAATAAACAAAACGGACACATTAATTTGTGTCCTTTTTATTAGTCTATTTAAGTGCTATAATCATTTCGCCATCGCGATGAATATTTGCGAACCAGGTCAGGACAGGAATGTAGCAGCCTTAAGTATTATGTTCATGTGCGGTGGTTTATTAATATGGATAAAGACATTGAATTCATGAAAAAGGCTTTAAAAGAAGCCGAACTAGCTAGAGAAGAAGATGAGGTACCAATTGGTTGTGTTATCGTTAAAGACGATCAAATCATCGCTAGAGGACATAACCAAAGAGATAAATCTCATAATCCTTTAGGCCACGCTGAAACATTAGCGATTAAGAATGCTAGTGAAGTGATAGGTGACTGGCAGTTAGTGGACTGCACATTATATGTAACAATAGAGCCCTGTATTATGTGTTCTGGGGCAATTATCCAATCAAGAATTAAAAGAGTGGTGTACGGCGCTCCTGATATCAAAGGTGGGGCATTTGGTTCATCAATTAATATCTTAGAAGCAAGTAATATCAATCATCGCCCAGAAGTAGTGAAAGGTGTTCTTGAAGAAGAATGTGCTTCAATCATCAAAAACTACTTCAAAAGTAAAAGAAAGTAAGACTTATAAAATAAACTTGGAAAATTACTCCAAGTTTTTTTATCATGTATATGCATGAGTAATAAAATAAATAATCCATTCGCTTTTATTAAACTTTCACAAGCGACCACTGTTTGTTTTGACAAAGAAAACGCTCTTTGTGATGGTGAATTAACCGTTAAACAATTAGTGGTTTTAGATAACAAGAATAATGAATCAGAAATAGCACAAATTATTTCAAATGTTTTAAACGCTGTTAATGAAAGAAACCCATTAGCGGACGCTCTGAAAAAGAAATATGATTTTGCCTTAAGCGCAGATGTTAAAAAGGCTTATTCATTTGATTATCAAACTCGTTGTATGGGCGCGACATTTAAAAGCGGCACAACCTTTATGATTGGCTTAATCAATCACATCTCCATTAAAAACAAAGAAGGCATGATTAAAAGATGTGAGAAATATCTTAACCAAGGACAAGATGTTTATGTATTAGCCCAAGGTTCTAATGGTGCTATTACTGATTTAGATGTAATTGCGTTAATCGTCATCAAAGAAAACATTAGAGAATCCATGGTATCAGCGATTGAATGGTTAAATGATCATAACGTTGATATCAAAGTTTTATCCAACAATAGTGTCACTAAAGCTTCCAGTGTTGCCTATGATGCAGGAGTGAAAAACACTGAAAAACAAGTTTCATTAGAAAATGGTTCTGTTGAAGCCGCTGATAAGTATGTTGTCTTTGGTGACGCTGATAGAGAAAACAAAAACGCGATTATCAAATCGTTAGAAAACAAAGGTGAGAAAGTCATCTATATCAATGATGATTATGATGATTTTTCAAAATCACTGAAGGAAAGTAAACAAGTATATAACGGCCTACATCGAGCAGTTTTATATTTAATTAGCAAAGCTATCTTAGCGGTCTTCTTAACTATTTTGTTATTAATTGGTTATAACACTAAAACATTTGATAACCCATTTGGTTTATATCGTTACTTTGTGTTAGACGCAGTGATAAACGCTGTGGCTTTTGTCTTATTACTTACCGATAAAAGCCGTAATGATATTAAAGGTAAATTTATCTTCAATGTCTTAAAGTTATCCTTACCAGGAGCGGTAACAATGTTTATCGCTATGCTAATAGTGTTTGTTTTATACGCTATGCAACGTAATAATATGATTAGTCTTGGTTT
>CAMKQK010000066.1:0-5094 GCA_946414915.1 uncultured Caryophanales bacterium | reverse complement strand
CACCTAAGAAACCGGATTTCTTATTGAACATTTGATAAACTTCTTCCGCGGATTTACCAGTGACACTGACAACATAGTTGAAAACGGATGGATCCATATCGCCTGTACGGGTACCCATCATGATACCACCTAAAGGTGTTAAGCCCATTGAGGTTGCAACGCACTTACCATCTTTAATCGCAGTAATGGAGGCACCAGAACCAATGTGACAAGAAATAATACGTGGATGTTCAACACCTGGTAAATATTTAAGACCTTCTTGGGCTAAATACTTATGAGATGTACCATGAGCGCCATATCTACGGATGTCATATTTTTCTGTTAATTCATAAGGAATTGGGAATGTATAATCCGCTGGTCCCATTGTTTGATGGAAAGCGGTATCAAATGTTGCGATTGCTGGGCAGTTTGGTAAAGCTTCTTTAAAAGCTCTAAAACATGTTAAGTGAGCAGCATTATGAAGTGGGGCAAGTGGAATCAATGATTCAATCTTCTTTTCTGTGTCTTCATTAAATAACGCAGAAGCGGAGAAGTATTTACCACCTTGAACGATACGGTGACCGATTGCCTTAATTTCATTAAAATCTTTAATAATACCTTTTTCGATAAAAGACTTAACCACTAATTGAGCGGCAACCCCATGGTTAGGGAATGCTGGGTTAGTGACGTCCTTTTTATCGCCATATTTAATTGTAAAAATACCGTCTGGTAAACCAATTCTTTCACAGTTACCAGAACATAAAACTTTTTCTTCTGGCATTTCATAAAGTTTGAACTTCAATGAAGAGCTACCAGAGTTAAT
The DNA here is from genome assembly GCA_946414915.1 of uncultured Caryophanales bacterium. GTDB lineage: Bacteria > Bacillota_I > Bacilli_A > RFN20 > CAG-826 > RUG14515. The sequence goes on along the minus strand of CAMKQK010000066.1, from coordinate 4,292 downwards.
TGTCATTACTTTTGCCATAATAATATCCTTTCGAAGTACATCATATTATTGCATAGTTATCTTTTTCTTTCAATTCATTATATGAATTAATTGTTTTTGCTCATTCAAACAACTTTTAGCAGATTATTTAGCTTATTTTTAACTTGCTTTTGTAAACGCTTATCATAAAAATATTCTTATGAAACATTCATTACTTTTTCTATCATTACCAATATTCTTGCTCTCATCGTGTGGTCCATTAAAAGGTGGCACTGACGAAAAATTCATGACTAAGAATGTCGAGACATTAATTGATAATATTAACAATAAAGATGTTGACGCTATCTACGAGACTTTTTCTATCAATAGAAGGAACGCCATACCAACTCTTAAAGATGATATAAAATCACTGTGCGATTATTACCAAGGTGGAAAGTTAAAAAAGTGGATTAAATATGGTGGAAGCAGTAGTAAAACATACTATGAAAACCATAAAAAAAGGCTTACAATCCACGATAGTTTTCAAGTTGAATGTGAAAATCAAAGCTATACTATCGCTATTAGTTGGCGGAGATATGATTCTTGGGAAAAAGACAACATTGGCTTATGGCTTATCGAAATGTCTGAATATGAAAAAGGCGTAAACTGGCCAAATAAAGACACAAAAATCACCGTTGGAGAAGAAGAAAAATCAACTAGTGAAAATCAATAAAAATAGGTTAAAAAATTAGAGAACCATGTTCAAACGTGGTTCTTTTCTTTGAAAAGTTTTTCATTCTTCAATTCAAATTATCAATTAGTTAAATTATAATTTAATATTATGAGGTAACTCTTTATGGCTTTTGGATTACTTTACGACTTCCTCAACGGACAATGCATCGACGCTCATAACTACTTCGGTGCTCACTTTATTGAAAAAGATGGAAAGGGCTATGTCACCTTCCGCTTATACGCTCCAATGGCGGATGATGTCTCTGTCATCGGCGAATGGAATAATTGGGATGTCACCAAAGACAAAATGCAAAAAATCGATCTTGCAGGTGTTTGGGAAGTTACTATTGAAGGCCTAAAGAATTATCAATGTTATAAGTATCATTTTAAAAACGCTAAAGGGGAATATGTCGATAAAATCGATCCATTCGCTTTTTATAGTGAATTAAGACCAGGCACATGTTCTCGTTTATTCGATAATCGTAACTTCGCGTGGCATGATGATCCTTGGATGAAAGCAAGAACCAGAAACTTTGATACACCAATGTCCATCTATGAGATGCATTTGGGTTCATGGAAAGGTTTAGCACCAGATGGTCATTCCTATTCCTATGAAGAAATTGCTGACTTCCTTATTCCTTATATAAAGGAAATGGGCTACACCCATGTCGAATTCATGCCATTAATCCAATATCCATTTGATGGTTCTTGGGGTTATCAAGGAACAGGCTTCTTCTCTATTGATTCGAGATATGGTAATCCATTCCAATTAATGTCACTTATTGATAGACTCCATCAAGCGGGTATCGGTGCGATTATTGATTTTGCGCCTGTACACTTCGCTAACGATGATTGGGCATTAGCCGAATATGATGGTAGTTGTCTATTTGAATACTCCAATGAATGGAGAGTTTCTCCTTGGGGTTCTTTACAATTTGATTTAGGTAAAGATCCAGTGAGAAGCTTCTTAATGAGTGCGATGAATTACTTCGTCGATTATTTCCATTTCGATGGTGTTAGGGTTGACGCTGTTAGTAACATTGTTTATTACAATGGTGATTCTTCCATTGGTCAAAACGATGGTGCTGTCGAGTTCATTAAACGTTTAAACGCTAAGATGCATATCGCTCACAACAGTGTGATGATGATTGCGGAAGATAGTACCGCTTTCTCAGGTACCACTAGACCAACAGAACATGGTGGTCTTGGCTTTGACTATAAATGGGACTTAGGCTGGATGAATGATACTTTAAAGTATTACGCTAAAGATCCTGTTTATAAGAAATGGGAACACTATAACATCACCTTCAGCATGGCTTATTTCTATAGTGATAACTTCATGCTTCCTTTATCTCACGACGAAGTCGTCCATGGAAAAGGTACCATCATCAATAAGATGTGGGGTGACTATTATCAAAAGTTTGCTTTAACACGTAACTTATACACCTATCAATTTGGTCATCCAGGAAAGAAATTATCGTTTATGGGTAATGAGCTCGCATCATTTGATGAATGGAATGAAAACAAATCATTACCATGGGTACTTAAGACATTCCCTGTCCATGATAGCGTGGCGCGTTTAGTGAGAGATTTAAACTTAATCTATCGTAATCATAAGGCGATGTTCTTTGAAGAACACAACCCAATTCATTTCCACTGGTTAATGGTGGACAATTCTAACGATAGTATTTATGCATTCCAAAGGAATGTTGATGACGAAACACTCGTCTTCGTCTTTAATATGACCACAAATTATTATGAATCATTTGCGATTCCATTAATGGAAAATGGCACATATGAGGAAATATTTAATTCTGATAAAGATGTCTATGGTGGGGACAATCAATACAATGGTTTACCTGTTGATAGTGAACCTGGTAGTTTTGAAGGCTTACCTGCTCATATGAACATCAAGATTGCAAGTTTGGGAGCTTGTATATTTAAGAAAATTAAATAAGGAGAGTTTAGTTTATGTTCGATAATAAACAACAATTCAAAGAAGAATATGCCCGTCGTCTTCAAGAAAGATACGGCGTGACCATTGAAACAAGTCATATCTCTGAAAGATATACAGTTTTAGGGGAAATGGTCAGAGACTACGCTAACGTGGACTGGGGCAGAACTCACGATAAAACAATTAAAAAACAAAAGACTTTAATCTACTTCTCCATGGAATTCTTAATTGGTAGACTTCTTGTTAACAATTTACAAAACATGGGTATCTACGATGTAGTCAAAGAAGGCTTAGCCGATTACGGCATTAATATTCACGAATTAGAAGAACAAGAAAGCGATGCTGGTTTAGGCAATGGTGGTCTTGGTCGATTAGCCGCCTGCTTCTTAGATAGTATTGCTTCTTTAGGCTATGTTGGACACGGCAACTGTATCCGTTATGGATACGGCTTCTTCCGTCAAAAGATTGTCAGAGGCAAACAAGTTGAGTTACCAGACCAATGGTTAACTAATGGTAACGCTTGGGAAGTGAGAAGAGCTAAATACGCTGTTGAAGTGAAATTATATGGTAATCCAGAAACATACTTAAAAGCGGATGGAACGTATGGCATTAGAACAGTGAATTCCTTAAATGTGCGCGCTGTTCCGTATGATGTGCCAGTCGTGGGCTATCGTAATCACGTCACAAATACATTAAGACTTTGGAATGCTGAACCAACAAGTGATCCATTACCAAAGGGTGTCTCTTTCAAAGAATACTGTAATGGCTTAGAAGAATTATGCCACGGCTTATATCCAGATGATTCCACTGAAGAAGGTCGTATCTTAAGACTCAGACAACAATATTTCTTGGTGAGTGCGGGTCTTCAATCTACACTTTGCTCCTACTATAGACACCATGGTACCCTAAAGGGTATTCATGAACAATACGTCTTCCAACTCAATGACACACACCCAATTTTAGCCATCCCAGAAATGATGAGAATCATGATGGATGAATATGATATGGGCTGGGATGAAGCTTGGGAAGAAGTGACTAAATCAATGGCGTTCACTAACCATACAGTCATGCCAGAAGCTTTAGAGAAATGGCCAGTGAACTATGTCCAAAACCTTATTCCACGTGTCTACATGATTATTGAAGAAATCAATCGTCGTTTCTCTATTGAAATGGCTAATAATAACGTCCCTAATGACGCGAGATATCAAATGAGCATCATTAAAGATGGACAAATCCATATGTGTAACTTAGCAATTTATACATCATTCAGTGTCAATGGTGTTGCCGCTTTACACACTGAAATCTTAAAGAGCATTACCTTCAAAGATTTCTATAACTACATGCCAGAAAAGTTCAACAACAAAACAAATGGTGTTACTCATCGTAGATGGCTTGTTTACGCTAACCCAAAATTAACACAGTTAATTAATAGCTGTATCGGTGAAGATTGGATTACCAATATGGATTTAATCAAAGGCTTTGAAAAATTCAAAGACGATGAAAAAGTCTTACAATCCATCGGTAACATTAAATACGCTAATAAGGTGGCTTTAGCCAATTATATTAAAGAGAATAATGGCATTGAAGTTGATCCAAACTCCATCTTTGATGTTCAAATTAAGAGACTTCACGCTTATAAGCGTCAACT
>CAMKQK010000065.1:0-5151 GCA_946414915.1 uncultured Caryophanales bacterium | reverse complement strand
TTATTACTTTTTTGCATTTTATCTCGAAACACCCTTTTTATGTCCAAAAGCTTTGCAGTAAATAAGCTCTAAAAATAAGGTAAATCGAATGATAAGCAACTAATAAATAAGAAAAAATGCCCATTTCTGAGCATTTTTGCGGTTTTTCGCATATTCCACTTTGTATCAAAGTATGTATACGATTATGGCACGCTTGAGGCGACTCGAACGCCTGACCCACAGCTTAGAAGGCTGTTGCTCTATCCAACTGAGCTACAAGCGCATGTCAGCGATAATTATATTAAATAAATCTCTTGTTGTTTGCAAGCAATTAATAACGAAGTTTCATATAGAGAGCCTCTGCAACTTCTTTAGGAAGAAGCTGGCTTAACTCCTCAATTGTGGCTTCTTTCAATAAATTGATATCAGGATAGGCCTTATTAATAAGTTCTTTTCTTTTAGTGCCTAGCCCTTTGATATCATCAAGGATGGATGATTTCATACTCTTATTTCTTAATGATTGATGGAAAGTAATCGCAAAGCGATGGACTTCATCTTGCATTCTAGTGAGCATGAAGAAAATGTTCTTATTTTCAATATCATAAACATTGCCGTTTATATCCATTAATCCCGCGGTTTGGTGTTTATTGTTTTTTACTAAGCCAAAGAGATTAATCGAGACATCCGCTTTAGCGAGGGCAAGAGAGGCCGCTTTAATTTGGTTTAGACCACCATCGACGAGAATCAAATCTGGAAGTGCTTGTCCTTCATCTTTCATTCTCTTGTAGCGGCGATATACCACTTCTTCCATGCTCTTGAGGTCATCTCTAGCCTCATCGTGTTCGATATGATATTTACGGTAAAATTTCTTTGCAGGTTCACCGTTGATAAACACTACCGCAGCGCCAACCGGTGAAGAGCCTTGTAAGTGTGAGTTATCAAATAATTCGATTCTTAAAGGTGTATCAATATTTATAATATTGCCTAGTTCTTCTAGTAAAGCGAGCTTATCGCTATCTAATTTGCTTGATAAGAAGTATTCGTCTAAAGCGTTATTCGCGTTTTGTTTCGCGGTGAGAATTAAATCATGAATCTTACCTTTAGAAACACTATAGATGTTTGGATCAATTAAATCTGAGAGTAAGTCCACGACTGTTTCATTGTTAATCACCACTTCTTGAGGATATGGGACATTTTGATAGAACTGCAAAATCAAATCGGCAACTTGTTCTTCGTTGTTATCAAATTCCTCTACGATATAGACTTTTTTATCCAAAAGTGTCCCTCTGCGGAACAAAAGAACCGCGAGTGATAAATAACCCTCTCTTGTGGAAAACGCGAAAATATCGCGGTCTTTTTTATCATTAGTCTCGACATTCTGCTGAATGTTGATGTGATTAATCGCATCTAAAACCGTTTTATAGTCTTTCGCGGTTTCATAATCCATCTTCTCAGAGGCTTCCATCATCTTGTTAGTGATGTCTCTTTTCACATCTGCGTTATTGCCACGCATAAAGGATTTGACTTGTTCACGCATCTCATCTTCTTTTTCTTTAGGGATAATGTTAATACAAGGCGCAAGGCATTGACCTAAATGATAATAGAGACACGCAGTTGAAGGAATGTTCGTACATTTCCTTAATGGAAAAATCTTATTCAATAAATCAATAGTCTCATAAGCAGAGCTACTTCTTGGGAAAGGACCAAAGTAATCGTAGTTTTTATCTTTGGTGTTTCTTTTGATTTGTAAATATGGATAACCAGTTTTGCGGATGGCAATATATGGATAATGGCTACCATCCTTTAAAAGGATATTAAACTTTGGATAATGGGTTTGAATGAGATTCATCTCAAGGATGAGTGCTTCTTTTTCATTATTGGTAATGATTGTTTCAAAGTATTCCGCTTCAAAAGCCATCTTCGCAACTTTACCAACCTGTGGTCTTAGGAAGTATTGACTCACTCTTTTATATAAGTCTTTAGCTTTACCAATATAGATGATTTTATCATCTTTATCATGCATCAAATACACACCTGGGAGGTGTTTAAGATTATTAATGCATGACTTAATTCGTTCTTTCATTATTTAAAGAGCACGACTGTGCAACCTCCACCGCCTTCATGTTCTCCACCTGGGCGATAAGTTAAATCTTTTTGGGTGGCTAAATATTCTCTAGTCATATTACGAAGTGCGCCACTACCAAAGCCATGGATAATACGCACTTGTGATAAGTGTTTTAAACGACAGTTGTCTAAATATTTAATCAAAGTGTTCTTCGCTTCTTCTAAACGCATACCAATCATATTGAGTTCGATACCAACATGAGTGTTAATCGCTAAATCATAATTGGTCTTTTTAACTTTACTAGTGCCCACTTTTGGTTTGTTGACTTTGTGTAGTTTGCTCTTATCAACATCAAAAGAGAAACCACTGTCACTCACGATATGAGCTTTATTACCTTTTAAGCGCATGACCTTACCATTAAGATTCATGCTTGGGATTGTGACATAGTCATTAACAGCAATATCTTCGTTATAGACTTCCTCTTCTTCTCTTTCTTCTAACTCTTCGAGTTCTTTTTTAAGTTCGATGACTTCGTGAACTTTCATATCAGAGTTATGCATTTTAGAAATGATGTCAGAAATCTCTTTCTTTGCTTTAGCAATGAGTTCTTCTTTTTCCTCTTTGACATCCTTCATCATGTTTTCTTTTTTGGATTCAAAGAGTTCCTCATCGTTATGGAGTTTCTTTTCACGTTTATCAAGATCGGCTTGTTGTCTTTCTAAAGCGTCTTGGAGTTTATTAGCCTCTTCCACTTTCTTTTGTAAGATGTTCAAAAGTTCACTTGCGTCGTTAGTTTCATTTTGTTTTAAGAAAGCGTGGGCTTTTTCAATAATCTTTGCATCTATTCCATATCTAGATGCCACTTCTAAAGCATAGCTTTTACCTGGGACACCTTGTTTAAAGCGATATGTTGGTTTGAGATTATCTTCATCAAATATCATCGATGCATTAGCGATGTTCTTGCTTAAGAAAGCGTATTCCTTCATCGCCGCAAAATGGGAGGAAATCATCGCTAAAGCGTGTTTTTCTTCTAAGTATTTAGTGACCTCTACCGCGAGAGCTTCACCTTCTTTAGGGTCAGTACCTGTACCAAGTTCATCTAATAGGACCAAGTCTTTACCACCAACAGCGTGAATGATTTCACCAATTTGTGAGATATGCGCGGAGAAGGTTGATAAGTTATCACTTAATGATTGGTTATCACCAATATCGATGAAGATATGTTTAAAGTAACCAATCTTTGCTTGACGGACAGGGACCATTAAACCAGATTGGTGCATTAGGGTTAATAGACCCACTGTTTTTAAGGAAACGGTTTTACCACCAGCGTTAGGACCAGAGATAATGATGATTGGTTCTTCTTCGTTTAAGGCATAAGAGTTTGCCACTACTTTTTTAGGATCGATTAATGGGTGTCTTGCGGATTCTAAAATGATTTCTTGCTTATCGCTATATTCAGCGATATCACCATTTATTTCATTACCGTACATCGCTTTAGCGCTTAAGAAGTCTAATTTCGCAATAATCTTGTTATTAGTAATAATTTCTCCTTCTTGAAGGAGCACTAAAGCGGTTAAGGCTTTTAAAATCTTTCTAATTTCTTCATTTTCTTGCACCTTTAAAGCAGTGATTTCGTTATTAATTTGAACGATTTCCAAAGGTTCAATGAAGGTGGTATTGCCACTATCGGAGACATCATAGACAATACCAGAGACTCTACTCTTATCAACAGTTTTAACTGGCAAAACAAAGTGACCATCACGAATGGTAATATTGTCATCGTTTAAATACTTACCATATGTAAAAGCTAAGGAAGCAATCTTTGATTGAAGAGTGGCTTCCGCTTTTTTAAGCGATTTACGAATTTGATTTAAATCAGGAGAAGCATTATCGGCGACCGTTAAAGAATTAGTGATGACACGGTGGATTTCTTTTTCTAAGTTGCTTAAATCAATAAAGCCACTTGTCATCTCATTAGTGCGAGGATACATGTTATCAAGTTTCTTAAGAAACGCACTGATTTTACCAATGGTTAATACATCTTCTGCGATGAGAGATAAATCCCTAGGAGTTAATAATCCGGTTTTCTTCGCTAAATCAATTAACACTAACGCATTAGCGGAAGTATGGATTGGCAAAGGACCAAATCTCACGATAATGGAACTGATTTCTTTTAAATCCTCAAGTGCGGCTTTTACTCCATCCGCACTATCGAACATTTTTAGTTCGTCAATATAGACTTTCGCGAGTTCGGTTTTCGCATATTCCAAGATATGTTCTTTAATTTTATTAAATTCAAATGTTTCGTAAATGTTTTGCATATAGATTATTTTAGCACGTTAAAAATAAATTTTTCACTGATAAAAAAGTGCTATGATTATTTATATGAACAAAGAGATTGTTTCATTTCCTATTAACATTGAACAAACAAACGAAATCATGACCTTTTATCGTGCTTATGAAAAGCCGAATAATGGCGCTTATATTCTCTTTCAAGCGGAGTATTCTGGTGTCATCATTACCATCTATCATGATAAGAAAGGTAAACATAAGATTGTCTTTATGGGACAAGATGCTTTACTTGAGGCTAAAAAATGGAACGAAGAAGCGGAAGTAAAAGAAGAAAAGAAAGAAGAGCCTAAAGGCTGGCTTTGTAAAGATAACCAAATTGGTAGCGACGAAGTCGGTGTTGGTGATTTCCTACTTCCCGTTATTGTGGTCGCCGCTTTTGTGAGGGGCAAAGATTTAAAAGAATTGGAATCTTTTGGCGTTAAAGATAGCAAGAAACTCACCGATGAAAAGATTAGAGAAATTGCACCAGGCTTATTAAAGAAATTTTTTGTTTCTAAGCTTTGCTTACCTAACGACCACTACAATGAATTAATCGAACAAGGTGAAAACTTAAATAGCATTAAAGCTAAGATGCACAATAGAGCGTTGCTTAATATGTTTAAGAAGTTCCCTGACACTAAAAATATCTTTGTGGATCAATTTGTGGCAGAATCTAAATACTTTGCTTATTTAAACGATCCAAAAGAACAAAAGATTATTAACATTACCTTTAAAACCAAAGGTGAATCATATTATCCATGTGTTGCTTTAGCAAG
>CAMKQK010000064.1:0-5258 GCA_946414915.1 uncultured Caryophanales bacterium | reverse complement strand
GAGGGGGAAACGTTTAAATAAAAAAGTTCCCTCCGCTAGAATTACCTAGATCAGGTACGGTCGGTCCCAAGAAGGACCCTCTCAGCCGAATTTCGTTCAGCTCCCATCAGTAATCATAAACTTTTGTTTAACTAATGCAAATGGATTTTTCGTGTATGCGATATATAAATCAGTAACATTTATAATGTTGTTATGTTATAGTTATTACAGTTTGGAGGAACTCCCATGGAAGAAAAAGATATCAAGGAAAATGTGGAAGGCTTAGAAGAACAAAAAACTGAAGCCAAACCATATCAAGCTATTGTCGAAGAAAAAAGACAAGAATTATTTAAGGCATATTCTAAACAAAGAAGAATTAGTAACATCCTCATGGTTATCGTTCTTCTTGGTATTGTCGGCGTCATGTTCTTAATCATGAACAACAACAATGTTTTAAAGATTATTGGTTATGTAGGTGCAGGCGTTCTCCTTGTTGGTATGATTCTTTACTATGTATTCAATAGAAAAGGCTTCCCAACAAAGACCAAGAATTATATGGCTGAAGTCACTCAAATCTTAAGAGATAGACAGTTCAAAGACACCTATGATGATGTCAAATACGACCCAGAAGAAAAGATGTCTGTTGCGGATTTTACTGGTGATGGTGTTTATAAAGATGCCTATGCTACTAATTCTAGAAACATCGTCAGAATGGAATATAAAGGTCACCATGTCACCTATGGTGAAGTTGCTTTATTAAGACCTGCGCAAAAAAGACAACAAACTCCACCTTTATTCGTTGGTAAATACATTTCTATGCCAAATGATTTAGAGTTTGAAGGTCGTATCATTATTGCTTATAAGAATCCTAAACAACCATTCGACTTACCAAATAATGTCGATGATTTAGTGGCCTTAGAAGAAAAAGAAGATTTAGTGGTCTATGGCCCAGAAGGCGCTGACTTCCGCAAGATTTTAGGCGGTAGTTTCATTAGTGAACTTCGTAGACTTAGAATCGATACTCACTTATTCAATATTAATATTGCTGTTTGGGGTGGACATTCCGCAGCATACTTAAGCTATGATGATGGTGTGATGGCAATTCCATTCGAAAAGCCATTCGACTATGAAGGATTTGAACAATCCTGCAAAGATGTGGATGCTCTCATTAAATTATTAGCGGGAGAATAATATGTCATCCGTCGGACGTTGGTATAGCATCCGTTGTTATAAACATGATGGGACCTTACACCGTGTTTGGGACCGTGGTTTAGTTTTAGAGAACAACGAAGACTATCTAGTCATAGCGACTAAAAAGGCCAAAGTTATTGAGGCTAATGGCCGCTGCTGGTTTACTAAAGAACCAGCGGTTACCATCTTTTCTAAAAAAGAATGGTGGAACGTTATCTGTATGATGAAGAAAGATGGTGTTTGCTATTATTGCAACATCGCTTCTCCAAGCATCATCGATAAAGACTCAATCAAATACATCGATTATGATTTAGACGCTAAACTCTTTCATGATAATGAAATTAGAGTGTTAGACGAAAAAGAATATCTACATCATAAAAATACCTATCAATATAGTGACGAATTAGATGCGGTTCTAAAGAACCAAACCAAAGTGATCGTTGAAAAGATGCGCAAACGCGAATTCCCTTTTGACGATGACATGATTAACAAATATTTCGCACAATATTTAGAAAGCACAAAGAAAGAATAAAATGGAATATCAAATTACTACAAGAAGCGCCGAAGAAACTATGAATCTTGGGCAGAGATTTGTTGCCCTTTGTAAACCTGGTTCAACGTTCTGTTTAACCGGTGATTTAGGCGCGGGAAAAACCACTCTTGTTAGAGGTATCGCCAAAGCTTTAAACATTAAAAGCGTTGTTCAATCTCCAACATTTAACATTATGAAAGTTTACTTCGATGGTGATAGACCACTCATCCATATTGATGCCTATCGTCTCGCTGACGTCAATACTGATATTGGTCTTGATGAGTATATCGGCTATGAAACAGGTATCACTGTTATAGAATGGCCAGAATTCATTAAAGACTTAATTCCAGAAGACGCCATTGAAGTGAATATTACTCACGTCCAAGACAACGTGAGAAACATTAAGATCGTTAGTAACGATAACGACCTTATGGAGGGATTAAAGTAATGGTTACAGTATTATTAGATTCCTCAAATACCAACCTTTCAGTTGGCATCGCGAAGGATAACCTCTTATTAGACTATGTTTCCTATGAAGCCTGGCAAAGACAATCAGAATATATGATTGTGGAACTTAATAAGCTTTTAGAGAAACACAATATCCAAAAAGAAGACATTAAAGAAGTTATCGTCGCTAAAGGCCCTGGCTCATATACAGGCGTTCGTATTGCGATTACAATCGCTAAGACAATCGCCGTTGCGTTAGACGCTAAATTATATGCAGTGAGCTCCTTAAGAGTGCAAAAAGATGGCACCTATCCATCAATCTGCCTAATCAACGCTAGAAGTGGTCGTTCTTACGTTGGTGTTTACCAAGACCAAAAAATCTTACTCGATGACTGCATTATGAAAAATGATGAAGTCATGAATTACATTAAAGATCATCCAGACTATAAAGTTTGTGGTGACACTAAATATTTAAACATTGAAGGTGTGGCCTCTAATAATCTTCAAGAGATGTTGAACCTTAAAGATTCATTAGAATCTATTAACCCACTTTCCTTGAAACCAGTTTACATGAAGGACTAATATGCAAAACCTATTCGTCAACATTAGAGAAGCGAAATTAGATGATCTTAAAGCCATCATGGAAATTGAAGGCTTATGCTTTCCTCATGGGGCTTGGAGAGAAGAAAACATCCTTTATGAATTAAAGGAAAATCCAGTGGCTCATTTCTGGGTCGTTGAGCTCTCAATTAATGACGAAAAAGGCTATCAAGTCGTAGGCTTCTGCGATTATTGGGAAACATTCGATAGTGCGACAATTTGTCAAATTGCCGTTCATCCATACTTACAAAGAAAACAATTAGGTTCAGCGATGATGGATGAAATCTATAACGATTGCTATGCGAAGAAAGTCAGAACACTCACATTAGAAGTGAGAACCAATAATACTTCTGCGATTAGTTTTTATAAAAAACATGGTTTCAAAATTGAAACAACAAAACCGCATTATTACGATAACGGTGATGATGCATATTACATGATTTTACAGGTGAAATAACATGGCATTAATATTAGCAATAGAATCAAGTTGTGATGAAACAAGTGTAGCGATTACTAGAGATGGTAAACTCCTTTCTAATGTCATCAACACACAAATAGAAGTCCACCAAAAGTATGGTGGTGTCATGCCTGAAATCGCTTCCAGACTCCACTGTGAGAATATCTCACTCGTCTTAAAAGAAGCCTTAGAAAAGGCAAATGTTAAATTAGAAGAAATCGATGCCTTTGCGGTGACTAGAGGTCCAGGTCTTATTGGTGCCCTTCATGTAGGCATGCAATGCGCTAAAACATTAGCAATGCTCTACAAGAAACCATTAATTCCAGTCCATCACTTGGCTGGACACATTTACGCTAATGAATTTAACGAAGAACTTAAGTTCCCAATGTTAGCAGTTGTCGTTAGTGGTGGTAACTCTGAACTCGTCATCATGAAAGACCATATGACTTTTGAAATCATTGGCGAAACAAGAGATGACGCCATTGGTGAATGCTACGATAAAGTAGCAAGAGTCTTAGGCTTACCTTATCCAGGTGGTATCCCAATCGATAAATTAGCCAAAGAAGGTGAACATACATATCATTTACCAACACCATTAAGTGGTGAACATACTTATGATATGTCATTCTCTGGTCTAAAGACCAATGTCATCAATTTAGTACACAATCTCCAACAAAAAGGAGAGGAAATCAGAGTGGCCGATATGTGCCGCAGCTTCCAAGATGTAGCGGTGGGCATGGTCATCTCAAGAGCGGTTAAAGCTATTAAAGAATATAACGTCCAACAAGTCGTTCTTGCGGGTGGTGTATCCGCTAACTCATACTTGCGTGCAGAGATGCAAAAAGAGTGTGATAAATTAGGCGCTCACATCATCATTCCACCAATGTGGTGCTGCACTGATAATGCAGCAATGATTGCAAAGGTCGCTGAACACTTGTATGATATGAAGGTTTTCGCTGGACTGGATTTAGGGGTCGATCCTAACTGGTCTATCGAAAAATGGAATGAATTCCAAAATTAAAGTGACAAAGTTATCAAAGATAACTAGAATAATTATTAAGAGGCATATTAATATGGAACCTATGAAAATTACCAATTTCGAACTCTACGATATCGTCCTTAACGGCGACCAAGAAGAGATTAATTCCTTAGAAACATTAGAACTTGAAGGTTGGGTCAAAACCAACCGTGATAACGGTTCTATCGGTTTCGTGGAATTTAATGACGGCACATATTTTAAGAGTGTGCAGTTAGTATATAACGATAAATGCGCTAATCACGACATCTTATCAAACCTTAAGACCGGTGCGGCTATTAGAGTCACTGGTAAATTAGTTTTAACTCCAGAAAACAAACAACCATTTGAAATCGCTGTTGAATCCTGTTCTTTAGAAGGTGATGTCGCTGATGACTATCCTCTTCAAAAGAAGAGACACAGCTTTGAATTCTTAAGAGAAATCGCCCACATTAGACCACGCGCTAATACATTCCAAGCGGTCTATCGTGTGAGAAGTGTTCTTTCTTTTGCGATTCATGAATTCTTCCAAAACAATGGTTTCATTTATGTACATACACCATTAATCACCACTAACGATGGTGAAGGTGCTGGTAACGTCTTTGACGTTGTCACACACGACACAAAAGATCCAAACTCTTTCTATGGCCGTAAAGTTAACTTGACAGTTACTGGTCAATTACACGTTGAACCATTCGCTTTAGCCTTTAGAGATGTTTATACATTTGGCCCAGCCTTTAGAGCAGAGCACTCTAACACCGTTAGACACGCTTCTGAATTCTGGATGGTGGAACCTGAAATGGCGTTCACCGATTTAGAAGGTAACATGAACGTTATCGAAGACTGTGTTAAGTTCTGCATTAACTACATCATGTCTGCATGTCCTCAAGAAATGGAATTCTTTAACTCCATGATTGATAAGACATTATTAGAAAGACTTAACCACGTCGCTAATAGTGACTTCAAGAGAATGACATACACTGAAGGTGTTGAACTCTTAAAGAAAGCAGTTAAAGAAGGCCATAAATTCGAAAACA
>CAMKQK010000063.1:0-5272 GCA_946414915.1 uncultured Caryophanales bacterium | reverse complement strand
TAAAACAGGAACTTTGTGCTGTTGGCGAGAGAATCCGTCAACTCGGGTCTTCTCTTTGACCTTGCTAAGCTCGATGCTGAGATAGCGGATTTAACAGAAAAAAGTGAAGCTGCGGATTTCTGGAATAACAGGAATTCAGCGCTCGAAATCATATCACGTCTCAATCATTCTCGTGAAATTGTAGATACATATCGCTCGCTTTTACGCGGTCAAAAAGACCTTGAAGAGCTTTTAGAATTTGAAGATGATTCATTCCTCGAACAAATCGAAACATCGTTAGAGGAGCTTAATAAACAATCAAAAGAATTCGAATTACAAATCCTATTTACTGGAGAATTCGATTCTTTAAATGCGATTATTGAAATTCATCCAGGCGCGGGTGGTACAGAAGCCCAAGACTGGGCGGATATGCTATATAGAATGTATGTATTATACGCAGAAGCACATCGCTTTAAGATGTCTGTTCTTTCCTTTGAACCAGGTGATGAAGCGGGTGTTAAGTCTGTAACCTTACAAATAAGCGGCAAAAACGCTTATGGTTTACTAAAAGGTGAAAAAGGCGTTCATCGTTTAGTGAGAATATCTCCTTTTGATGCAAACAAAAGAAGACATACATCATTTGCCTCTGTAAACGTCGTTCCAGAATTCAAAGATGATTCTATTGATATTGTGATTAATGAATCTGATTTAAAGATTGATACATATAGATCCGGTGGCGCGGGTGGTCAAAATGTCAACAAAGTTGAAACTGCGGTGAGAATTACTCACTTACCTACTGGTATTGTTGTATCTTGCCAAATTGAAAGAAGCCAATTATTAAATAAAGAAACAGCGATGAAGATGTTAAAGGGCAAATTATATTTAATTGAACTTGAATCTCGTCAAAATAAGCTTAATTCTATAGTTGGTGAAAAGAAGAATATTGAATGGGGTAGTCAAATCCGTTCCTATGTCTTCTGTCCTTACACTCTAGTCAAAGATAATCGTACATCTTTTGAGGTTACTGATGTCCAATCTGTAATGAATGGAAATATCGACGGATTCATCTATTCTTACCTACAGATGGAAGCCAAGAATAATACGAAATAGTGGAGTTTTGCAGACTTTTTATGGAAAATGAGCATTTATTTGAAATAGTTTCCAAATTCAAGCCTACAGGCGACCAACCCACCGCGATTAAGAAGTTAAGCGATGGAATTTTAGCAGGCAAAAAGTTCCAAGTTTTGATGGGCGCGACTGGTACTGGTAAGACTTTTACTATGGCCAACATCATTCAAACAGTGCAAAAACCAACATTAGTTTTAGTGCATAACAAAACTTTAGCAGGTCAATTATATTCAGAATTCCAAGAATTATTCCCACATAATCGCGTGGAATACTTCGTATCCAACTTCGATTTCTATCAACCAGAAGCTTATATTCCAAAAAGTGATACATACATTGATAAGAATGCAGTGATGAATGAAGAAATTGAAATGCTCCGTACATCCGCGATTAATTCTATCTTAGAAAGAAAAGACACAATTATCGTGGCGTCCGTTGCTTCTATATATGGCTTAACTGATCCAGATGAATATCGTAATTTAGTATTTAATATCCGTGTCGGTGAAGAAATAAATAGACAAGAACTTTATAAGAAATTAGTGGACGCTCAATATAAACGTAATAATCTCGATTTAGCGCCAGGTACATTCAGAGTTAGAGGGGATGTGATCGAGATTGTCCCTGCGGCATTCTTAGATAATGATGTCATTAGAATTGATACTTTTGGTGATGAAGTAGAGAAAATTGTGCAACTAAATCCAATGACTGGTGAAGTTAAACATACATATCATACTTTCCCAATCTTCCCTGCCTATGACCACGCCTCTACGAGAGAAAGAATCAAAGAAGCATGCGTTACCATCAAAGCGGAACTCGAAGAAAGACTTAAATTCTTTAAAGAAAACGGCAAACTTCTTGAAGCTGAACGTTTAGAAATGAGAACAAATCAAGACATGGAAAGCATGCAAGAATTTGGCATGTGCCCTGGTATTGAAAACTATTCTCGTCATATTGATAAAAGAAAACCAGGTGAAAGACCATGGTGTTTATTAGATTACTTCCCAGAAGATTTCTTAATGATTGTTGATGAATCTCACGTTACATTCCCACAGTTAAGGGGTATGTATAACGGAGATAGGTCTAGAAAAGAAACTTTAGTGGAATATGGTTTTAGATTACCTTCCGCTTTAGATAATAGACCACTTAACTTTGATGAATTTGAAAAGATTATGCCTTATGTCGTGTGCACAAGTGCGACACCAGGTGATTATGAATTAAATAAAGCGGGTGGAATTTCCGCTGAACAGATTATTAGACCAACTGGATTACTTGATCCAATTATTCAGGTTCGTCCAACTTTAGGACAAATTGATGATTTGGTTCACGAAATTAAAACTCGTGTGGCAAAAAATGAAAGAACCATGGTGGTCACCCTCACGATTCGTATGGCGGAAGACCTCACTAATTACTTAAAAGACAAAGGTATCAAGGTTGTTTATTTGCATCACGAAACTAAAACTTTAGAGAGAAGTGAAATCATCTATCAACTTAGAAAAGGTAAGTATGATGTCCTAGTTGGTATTAACCTCTTAAGAGAAGGTTTAGATATTCCTGAAGTTTCATTGATTTCCATCTTTGATGCGGATAAGGAAGGCTTCTTAAGAAGTACACGTTCTCTTATCCAAATTGTCGGTAGAGCAGCGCGAAACGCCAATGGTTTGGTGGTCATGTATGCTGATCACATGACTGATTCAATGCATAATTGTATCGAAGAAACTAACCGTAGAAGAAGCATTCAAGAAGCCTATAACGATGAATACGGAATTATCCCACGTACGATTATCAAGGAGATTCGTCCTCCAATCCATAATAGCGATGATGAAATTAGTGAAATGATTGATATCACTAAACATGGAAGCCGTATGGAAATTGAAGCGAAAGTTAAAGAACTTGAAAAACAAATGCGTCAAGCTGCTAAAGAATTTGACTTTGAAAGAGCGGCTGAGCTTCGAGATATTATTCTCGAAATAAAGAGCAATTTATAAAAATATAGTTTGCGTTATTTTTGCGATTCTAATATTATTAGTAAGCAGCGATTAAGAAAGGAATTAAATTCTTATGTTAAATTGGTATGACTGGATTATGTTGGTAGTAGCCATTATCATCATCGTCTTATGCTTATTGCAAGGCGGTAAATCAGAAGGTGCTTCTGGTGCTATTACCGGTGGTGGCTTAAACGTTTTCGTTAAGACCAAAGAGAGAGGCGCAGAAAAAGTCGTTTCTATTTTGACTCTTGTCTGTGCAATCTTATTCTTCTTTATCGCGATCCTTATTGAGATTACCGCTAAAGCTGCTTAATTGGTAGCAACTAGAGGTAAGAAAAAAGCGGAGAAATCCGCTTTTATTTTTGTTCAATTTGATTACTCGTGAAATCTAATTCTTTGATTTCTTGTTGTTCAGGTTTTTGAACTTGCTCTTGAGCAGGTTGTTCTGGCTGTTGCTCAGCAACAACATCATTTTTCTTATTCTTTTTCTTTTCTCTTGGAGCGCCACCTTTGTTTTTAGCAACAAGGGCTTTGATGCCAAGATATAATTCCCAAGCACCAGCAAGGAACAATAACACACCAGCGAGTATACATGTAACGATATTAAGAACATCTTTCACATCTTTGCGGAAGACGATAGCTAAGATACCAGCTGTGATGAATAAAACAGCGATGATGTATGAAACGATAATTAGTGTTAATTGTTTTCTGTCTTTGATTGTTAGAATAATGGCTTTTAATAACTCAACTGCGCCCACAACAATAAAGAAGATAGCAATTAAGTAAATAATGTAATTTAGTAAAACTAATTCTTTTGTGCAAAGGAATACACCTAAGGCAATAGAAGCAGAACCATATAACAAACTGAGTGTCACGTATTTCTTTGTTTCAAAGATAAACGCAGTTAAGATGGCGAATAAACCAAACAAGAATAAGATAACCGCGATAACGATATTTAAAGCGTTCTCAAGAACTTCAGTGTTGTTGTTAATAGCAAAGGCGATAATAACTGAACCACCAAATAGTAATAAAATTGATAGGATTAGTTGGAGCCAGACGTATTTGTTAAATAAACTTTTCATATAGAATTCCCTCTCGAATACTATTATAGTATTTTTGAAAGGAACATAAAGAACTATGGAACAAAAATTATTAAGAGATTACGCAAGATTAATTGCTGTTGAAGGTGGCCATGTTGTTAAAGGCGACGAAGTATGGATTAATGCTGGTTTAGAACAACCAGATTTCGTGACTATGGTCGTTGAAGAATGCTATAAAGCAGGCGCTAAAAAGGTGACTGTCTATTGGCACCATGATCCAGTCAGCAAATTAGCGTATAAAAACGAAACAGTTGGTAGCTTAGCTAATGTTTCCCCAATGCAAATTGCGAAATTCAAATATTGGGTCAAGAAATTACCAACAGTGATTCACATCATTTCCGATGATCCAGACGCGATGAAGGGTGTTAACCAAAACAAGGTTACTAAATCCATGGCAAAGCGTTATCCAAAGATCAAGAAATATAGAGACGCAATGGATGGTAAATATAAATGGTCCATCGCTGCAGTTCCAGGCAAAGCCTGGGCTAACAAAGTCTTTCCTAAATTAAATGACGAAGCCGCGATTGAAGCTTTATGGGCTGCTATTCTTAAAACATCAAGAGTGGATGGCAATGATCCAGTTAAAAACTGGGATGATCATAATAACTTCTTAGTTAACCAAAGAAAGAAATTGGAAGCTTTAGATTTAAGAAAACTTATTTATAAAGCCAACAATGGTACAGACTTCCAAGTCGAACTCGTCCCAAACATGAAGTGGGGTGGTGGTGTTGAATTCGCACCTAACAAAGGTCAATTCAATCCAAACATTCCAAGTGAAGAAGTGTTCACAACTCCAATGAAAGGTAAAGCCGAAGGCACATTAGTGGCTTCTAAACCTTTATCTTATAACGGTGAATTAATCGAAGACTTCGCGATTAGCTTTAAAGATGGTAAAGTCTGCGATGTTAAAGCTAGAAAGAACCAAGCCTTATTAGAAAAGATGGTCAAAATGGATGAAGGTGCTTCTATGTTAGGTGAAGTTGCCTTAGTGCCATTTGAATCTCCAATTAACCAAACTGGTTTATTGTTCTATGAAACATTATTTGATGAAAACGCCTGCTGCCACGTGGCTTTAGGCGCTGG
>CAMKQK010000062.1:0-5292 GCA_946414915.1 uncultured Caryophanales bacterium | reverse complement strand
TAGAAGCGGCAATGAAATTCATTAATCACAAAGTCATCTATTCACCAGGTAAAGCGAGTAACGCTGGTGGTGTCGCGGTCTCTGGTTTAGAAATCGAACAAAATAAAAAAGGTGAAAAGTGGTCCTTTGAAGAAGTTGATAACAGATTAAAAGGCATCATGGTCACAATCTTTAGAAACTGCTATAACACCGCGAAAGACTTAAAGGATGAATATAATCTGATTAAAGGCGCTAATAATTACGCATTTATCGGTATCGCCGAAAAGATGCTTGATAGATAACAAATAAGAGCCCACTTCAATGTGGGTTTTTTGTTTGAAATTAAAATGTCACAAAATTATACATTAATGTATAAAAAACTTGATAATCAAACTATATTAAAACCATTAACGATATACTATACTATCGTTGTATGGGCATTATTGAATATTTAAAGAAAATATATGGATATGGTGTTCCAATTTTCTTAAAGGACATTAGAATTGGTCGTAAGAGTAAAACGGCTATTAGGAAAGAACTTTCTCGTGCTGTTAAACAAAAACTAATCGTTCGTGAAGCACATGGTATTTATTATTTTGAAGAAGAAAATAAAGAATTTCCTAGCGTTGTTTCTTTCAATGATATTATTGAGAAAAAATATATTAAGGACGATTTTGGAATAAAAGGCTTTGATGTAAACATTTATGGATACTATTCAGGACAAACTTTTTTGCATCACTTCGGAATATCCCAACAAGTTCCAGCAATTATTGAAATAACTACAAATAAATGTACATGTAAAAGAACGATTAATATTAACGGAAGAATGGCAATACTCCGTAAAGGGAAAGCAGAAATAGATCACACCAATTGGAAAATCCTCCAGTTCTTGGATATGATTTCGATGTCGTTGAATGATGAAGAAATAATTAACAATAAAAAGCTCTTAAAGTCTTACATAACTAAGTATTTGATCAACAGCAATTTTCATAAGTACATCAAGCTTTACAGCCAGAGAGTTAGAGCTATTTTGGATGAAACTGGTTTATCAAAGGCTTTTGGAAAGGGTGAAAATATGAATGTAATAAATAGAGAGAAAAAGAAAGCAACGTTCGATATCGACAAAGATGAAGAAGCAACAATCGTTAATGATGGCCTATCTAATTTAGAGAACAATCAAATTAAAGATGGTGAAGCATCTTTGAAAGAATTGAAGGATAAATACGGTCTTTAGCTTTTTAAAAGCACGAAATGAAAACGAAGGGTCATTATTAATATGGCCCTTTTTATGTTTCATTTAAGTTTCATACGTAAACAAACGCTTACGTAAATAAAAATTTAAATAATATATAATAATAAAGATATATTGTCTTATAACATAGTTATAATAGTTGTTAATAAACTATTAAGTAAACAAAACTTTACACTTTTTAATTGTAATTTACATTCAAAATGTTAATCTATTCTCACATGCAAGGGAGCCATACATAATATGACAATTGGTGAAAAAATCGTTCACCTTAGAATTGCTAACAACATTTCTCAGGAAGAACTAGCGAAAGCTTTAAAAACATCCAGACAATCCTTATCTAAATGGGAAAACAATGACACACTTCCTCCTTTAAACACTATTAAGGATTTATGTGTGTTATTCAAAATTACCGCTGATGAATTGATTGATGATAACATCGTCATCCATCGTGGTAAGAAAGTCGAACTTCCAAGTGAAAACGTCAAAACCAAATACTTTGGTACTGATGGTTTTAGAGGTGAGGCTAACGAATTATTAAATTCTGATAAAGCTTATAAGATTGGTAGATTCTTAGGTTGGTTCTACGCTAATCCTAAATACAATATGCAAAAACCAGGCTATAGACCAAAGATCGTCATTGGCAAAGACACTAGAAGATCTTCCTATATGCTTGAATACGCTGTCGCCGCAGGCGCAGCATCATCAGGCGCTGATGTTGAATTACTTCACGTCACAACCACTCCATCAGTCTCTTACATAGTAAGACAAGACTGCTTTGACTGTGGTGTTATGATTACCGCTTCTCATAACCCATTCTATGATAACGGCATTAAAGTTATTAATGGTAATGGTGAAAAGTTAGAAGATGGTGTTGCCTATCTCGCTGAAGCCTATTTAGATGGTGACTTCAAAACCTTAGGTTTAGAAGGTGATGAAAACGATTTACCATTTGCGAAACGTGGTGATATTGGCACAATTAATGACTACTCTTCAGGTAGAAATAGATACATTGGTTATTTAATCTCCTTAGCCAAACACTCTATGAAGAAACTTAGAATCGGTTTAGATACCGCCAATGGTGCTTCTTGGATGATTGCTAAGAGTGTTTTCGAAGCCTTAGGCGCGCAAGTCTATATTATTAATAACCGCCCAGATGGCTTAAACATCAATGTTGATGCTGGTAGCACTCACATTGAAAAGTTCTGTAAGTTTGTTAAAGAAGAAAAACTCGATGTTGGTTTTGCCTTCGATGGTGACGCTGATAGATGCATCGCTGTTGATGAAAACGGTAAAGAAGTTGATGGCGATAAGATCATGTACTTATTAGCCAATAAACTTAAGAGTGAAGGTTCTCTTGATAATGACACAGTTGTTGCCACAATCATGTCCAATAGTGGTCTTGAAAAAGCCCTTAAAGGTATTGGCTGCAAGATGATTAGAACCAAAGTTGGTGATAGATTTGTCTTTGAAAAGATGATGAGTGATGGTTATACTCTCGGTGGTGAACAATCTGGTCATATCATTATTAGAAAATACGCTACTACAGGTGATGGTGTTTTAACTGCTATCATGGTGGCCGAAGAAATGCTCGAAAGAAAAGATTCCTTATCTAAACTTGTCGCTCCTGTCAAATTATTACCACAAAAGACAAAGAACGTTAGAGTCACTGATAAGAATGCCGCTGTTGAAGACGAAGCTGTTAAAGCTAAGTTCGACGAAGTGAATAAAGAAATCGGTGATAATGGTAGAGCGTTATTAAGACAATCCGGTACTGAACCAGTCATTCGTATTATGGTGGAATATCCAACATTACAAGGCTGTGATGAATATATCGAAAAAATCTATAACGTCGTCAAGAAAAGAGGCTTTGTCATCGATGAATAAGAAAGCTGTTTTAACTAGAGATTTATTCAATATCGAAGAACCATCATTTATGAAAGAGTTCTTTGATAAATATGAATATCCATGGGAAATGCTCCCACATATTAAAGAATTAATCGCGGAATTACTTGAAGAAGGTATTCCAGGATATACCGTCTTAAAAGAAGGTGTCCTAGTGGGTGAGAATGTCAAGATCGCTGAAACAGCGACTATCATTCCTCCAGCGATTATCGGTAGCAATACTGAAATTAGACCAGGCGCCTACATTAGAGGTAATCTCATCTGTGGAGATAACTGTGTCTTAGGTAATTCTTGTGAATTTAAAAACGCGATTATCTTATATCACGTCCAAGTCCCACATTATTCCTACGTTGGTGATAGTATTCTTGGTAACTACGCTCATATGGGCGCTGGTAGTATCTGTTCTAACTTAAAGAGTGATGGTAAGAATATCGTCATCCACGGCGAAAAAGACTATGAAACTGGATTAAGAAAAATAGGCGCTATCTTAGGCGACTATGCGGATATTGGTTGTCAGTCCGTCTTAAACCCAGGTACAGTCATTGGTCAACACTCTCAAGTCTATCCATTAAGCATGGTGAGAGGTGTTGTTCCAGAAAATAGCATTTATAAAGCAAAAGATAATATTGTTGTCAAAGAAAAGAGGTAGTCGAAAATTATGAAAGTTGTCGTTGGCAGTAATGAAGAAATCAGCAAGCTTATCGCTGAAGAATTTATCAAGCAAGTACAAGCTAAACCAAACAGTGTTTTAGGCTTAGCAACAGGTACATCCCCAATTGAAGTATATGCGAATATGATTAAGGCCTGTAAAGAAGGCCGTGTCTCCTTTAAGGATGTCGCGACATTCAACCTTGACGAATACATCGGTTTAGAAGGAACACACGATCAATCATATCGTTACTTCATGAATAAATACTTATTCGATGGTTTAGATATCGATAAAGCGCGTACACACGTTCTAAAAGGCGTTGGTGATTATTTAGCTTATGCTAATCAATATGACGCGGAAATCGCCTCTTTCGGTGGCATTGATCTCCAAATCTTAGGTATTGGTAGTGATGGTCATATCGCATTTAATGAACCAGGCACTCCATTTGATTCCTTAACCCATGTTGCAGAACTCACAGAACAAACAATCAAAGATAACTCCAGATTATTCAATGATATCTCTGAAGTTCCAACTAAAGCGGTCACGATGGGTTTAAAGAGCATTATGAACGCTAGAAAGATTGTTCTTATCGCTACTGGTAAAAACAAAGCACAAGCAATCTATAACTTATTAAAAGGTCCAATGACCGAAGAAGTTCCATGTTCCATCCTTCAAAAACACCCAGATTGCACAATCTATGTTGATGAAGATGCTTATAGCTTAGTGAAATAAAATAATTTTTCTTTTAAAAGAGCCCTGGTATCAAACTACCAGGGTTTTTAATAAGTAGTGATTAATTCAAACTTTTTGTGGAAAACGTGTTTAGGTTTGCTACAATAAAAATTAATGAAACAGAAAACTAAAAAAAGATTGATTATAGCATGTGTTTTTACTACATGTTTCTTATTAAGTGGGTGCTTCTCAAAAGGACCCGCTCCAATTTATGAGTCAGACTATTTCACTTATATTCATTTATGTGACAACAGTAGTCGCCAAAACAGTAAAGATAAATCAATTGTAATTGTAGGATTTACTGAGCTCGGCTACGAGCAAGAAGTACTAAATATTCCTTGTAGTATCGATGGGCAACCAGTCAAAAGAATTGGCTTGTTTGATGAAGGATATCCTGGTGGAGATAAAAGCAGACATATCACATGTAGCGATAAGCTTAAGAAGTTATATATTCCTCATACAGTAATAGAAATCGAATATTTTCACGGAGAAAATGTCTCACTTATGATTTGCGATAGCAGTATCAGCAAGGTCTCTTTGTGGGACTCAACATGCAAAAACAAATATGTATCAAGAGAATTATATGAGAAAGTAAAAGACCATAAAAAAGATTATTTTCCTGCGAATGTTAATTTCCAACTTAATTATCAAATAGATAATGAAGAAACCCAATATCGCGTTGACTATGTTCAACAAGATGAAACAATTTCAATACCACCAAAACCAGAAAGAGATGGCTATTCCTTTACTGGTTGGTATACAGAACCTGAATGTAATA
>CAMKQK010000061.1:0-5341 GCA_946414915.1 uncultured Caryophanales bacterium | reverse complement strand
CCTAATAAGAACCAAGAAACGATACCTGTACGGTCAGCACCGTGTGTGCAGTGTAATGCGATTGGCTTTTGATCAGCTTCAGCGATAGCTTCAAAGATTGCTTTATATTGTGCGGCGATATCACAAGATGTTCCCATCCATGTGCCATTGCTACCTTCCCAACGATCTGGTTCAGAACCAGATGGAACAGATGCTTTTAAAAGTTCAACATCATAGTCATCTGTTTTTAATGGTGATTTACTTGGAACGTTACGGCTATCTCTCATATCGATATCAACTTTGATGCCTAATTCTTGAATAGTCTTTAAACCTTCTTCGGTAATGTTGTTTTTGTTGCCACTATTGAATTGAGCACAACGGTAATACATACCTTGTTTAACAACACCATTTGGCACTAAGGATGATTTCCAACCACCAGAATCACGGAAGTTAATGACACCATCAACGTGAATAAAACGTGGAGCGACGTCGTTAACTTTGAATTTATAGATCTTGGCTTCTGCTAAGGCTTCTTCACTAACTGCGGCTCTGTAGTAGTATTCTTGGCCTAATTCAGAATTGTAGAAGTTGTAAGCTTTTGTATCAGCTTCTACTAATTTTGCGTCTTTGAATTCAACGTTCTTTGCGATTTGAACGAAGTACTTGTCAGCAGCTTCGACTTCTTCGAACTTTAATTCAATAGGATTTGGTTGGGATTGGTCGTTGTGGTAACTGCTGTCTTCAGCATTGACCTTTGGAACGTATGTTTTGATTGATGTCCAATCTTGGTCTGCTAAGTATTGCTTCATTAAATCAGTGTGGGTTTCTTTAACACCAAGGTCTTCAACCTTTGGACCTTCAGGTTCTTTGGACTTATTATTGTTACAACCTGTGACCACTAAAGAACTGAGCAATACAAATAATAATGCTTGTTTTTTCATTTTTAAAAAACCTCTCTCTATGGTTTATATTCTTACACTCTTTAAATTATTAAAATAGGATTATTATATTTTTTATACTTGTTTATCATGTGAATGATATAAAAAACCAGGCATAGCCTGGTCTTATATGATTTTGTTGTGGGGTTAATTATGCACCTGCTGGTCTTGTATAACCGGCAACGAATTTTTCTCTAATTGTTTCAAGAGTGTCAGCAGCAATACCGAAGTCATCTTTAAGGTGTTTATACATCTTATCAGCGAATGTTGCGCCTTCAAGATTCATGGTCTTAGCGACCCAGTTATCAAATTCTGTTTCTGGAAGAACGGCTCTTTCACCAGCGAATCTTGTTAAGACATAGTCTCTACCAATATCTGCAGGATCAACGCCTAATAAGCCTAATAAGAAGAAGGACATAATACCTGTTCTATCCGCACCGTGTGTGCAGTGTAAGGCGATTGGTTTTTGATCAGCTACTTTAATTGCTTCAAAAATTAGTTTGTATTGTTCAGCAATGTTACAAGAAGTGCCCATCCATGTGCCATTACTACCTTCCCAACGATCTGATTCTGAGCCAGATGGAACGGAAGCTTTTAAAATTTGAACATCCCAAGCATCAGTTTTTAATGGAGATGTACTTGGAACGTTACGAGAATCTCTCATATCAATGTCCACTTTAATGCCTAATTCTTTGATGGTTTGTAAACCCGCAGCGGTAATGTTCTTTTTACTACCGTTATTGAATTGAGCACATCTATAGTACATACCTTGTTTAACAACACCATTAGGTACTAATGTTGATTTCCAACCACCGGTATCACGGAAGTTAATAACACCATCAACGTGCATCATGCGTGGGGCTAAACTATCAACTGTGTATTCTTTAACTGTAGCGGAGGCCAAGCCTTCTTCGCTAACAGCGGCTCTGTAATAGTACTTTGTGCCGATTTCAGCATTGTAGAAATCGTATTTCTTTTCTTGTACTTGTTGGACAGGAGCGTCAGCGAATGTATTGCTCTTAGAAATTTGTACATAATATGTGTCAGCATTTGCTAATTCATCAAACTTAAAGGACAAAGCCTTTGGATGAGATTTATCGCCTTTATTACCACCATCAGCGCCTGTGGTTGGAATATAGGCTTTGATATTTCTCCAATCTGGATCTTTAAGATATGAATACTGTAAGTCAGTATGGATATCGGTTTCTGGAGCGGTTAAAGATAAGGCTGTACCGCTTGGTTGTGGATACGATGTGCTCCATGGAGTATTTGCAGATGTAGATGGTTGTGGATTTGTACTTGTTTGTTGAGATTGCTCACTACTACTTTGGCTAGAAGGTTGTGTGGTTTGGTCTGGTTCTTTTGATTGGTTGGTAGAAGCAGGAGTATTACAACCAGTCAAAAGAAAAGCACTGAGCAATAAAACTAGGAAAGATTGTTTTTTCATAATATTACCTCTATGTGATTATTCTTTCATAAATACTAGATGTTTAATATGATTATTCTACTTTTTTATATATGTTCATTTTGTGCAAAAAGAAAGGATCCTTGCGGACCCTTTCATTTTTTTTGCTAGTTAGCGATTATTTTTCGTAAACAGCCATGTAGCCCTTGTAGTGTAAACGATAGGACGCACATGTGAGTTCGATTGTATTTTCGCCTTGTACTAATGTAATAGCGGAGCAGAGTTGGAGACTAACTGCGACGGTTGCGGACATACCGAGATCATCTGGTTTCTTTGTACCATCTAAATCAACGACAGCATCAGCACCGTTAACTTTAACAGCAAATTTTCTTTGGGATAATGCAACATTACCATTGCTCTTGCAGAACATACTGAATTCTAAAGAGTATGTGCCAGCTTTAGAAACAACGATCTTGTACTTAATGGCTTTACCTTGGGATGGTCTAATAGCATCTGCAACTTTGTCATCATCTTTATCAAATTGAGCTTCGGAGTAGTCGTTTTCGTTGATCTTAGCACCAGCGTGATGGCAGCCAGAGCATTCCATTGGAATGACATCTTTGTCGTCACTGTTCTTAACAGCGGTCTTGTCTTCCCAAACGTGGTCGAGTGTAGAAGGTGTTTTGACTTCTCTTGTTTCACCACAGACGGAGCAAACTTCGTAGGCGATGTTTTCATCGGCACATGATGTAGCTTCGTGATTTTGTTTTGTTGTATCTTGGACCCAGACGTGTTCACCATAGTTGAATCTTGCTTTTGGAAGTCCTGCGTATTCGTTCCAGTGAGCATTACCATCAGTTTCGAATTCTGTGGCTGGGACTGGAGCTGTTTCGTAGAAGTAAATAACGAGTTTAGACATTGCGAAGTTATAGCTGCCTAATCTTTCGTAAACGATTGTGTTATCACCAGCGGCTAAAGTGGCTGAGCCGATTGGAATTAAAGCGACTGGAGAGTAGTTTTTACTTTCTTCGAAAATTGTATTATCGCCATCAGCTGTTAAATCTTCAAAGCTGATATTCATATATGGGCCTTTATCGACAACGTTTTCGTTGACTGTTAATTCAAAGTTGCCTTTTTCAGTCTTTGTGTTATCTCTGGAAGATACATTAGCGTAGGTCTTATGAGTATTGCTGGAGAAGGAATCCATGAAACCAATTTGGTAAATTTGGGCAAAACCGGCTTTTGCAAAGTCGAATTTCCAGGAGATCTTGTTACCATTCTGATCAAGTTTTAAATAGCCTTCTGCTGTACCGTTTTTATTTTGGGAGACTGGATTTGTTGTTTGATCAAATGTGCCATCTAACGCTCTGATTTCAATCTTTGTAGCACCATCGACGCGGCTTGTGCGTTTGCTATAACCGACATAGCCTTCACCTTTAGCGGCAACTGCTTCTGCTGGTGTCCATTCACTGAATTCTTCAACGACGAAGACGAAATCTTTAATTAACATATTGAGGGTTTGAACTCTCTTATAAATGATTTCGTTAACGCCTGCTTCTAAAGTAACGTTACCGAGAAGAGCATAGTTTTCTGGTGATAAGTTATCGGTTTCTGGATCTGCTTCTTCACCGAAGATGTCTTGGAATTTAACATCTTTTTGAGCGGAGATATCAATTGCTTGACCGTTGACTTTAACTTCAACGTTTGGAGAGCCTTGATAGTAGCAGAAATTCTTAGAGAGGTTTGCTGAATAACCATCCATGACACCATAGAGGAAGAGCTTGCCAGAGTATTTCTTATCAGTTTTGAACTTGAATGACATTGTTTGACCGTTACCATCTAATTTTGTGTAACCATCTGGTGTGCCATTCTTTCTAGATGAGCCTTGAGCATAAGTAACGGCTGATTGATTGATTTTTAATCTTTCAAAACCATCGTTATCGCTACATGTAGCTTTCTTGTAAGCGACTGCGCCGGATTCAGCGTCAGCAGCGACGTCAGCGTCGGCACCGAAATGGTGACCATCTGGATCTGGGATAACTACTGGTTGTGGAGCTGGAGTGCTTGTTGATGGAGCTGGAGTGCTTGTTGATGGAGCTGGAGTGCTTGATGGTTGGGATGTTGTTGGATTACCGGTAGATTCTGGTGCTTTAGACTCAGAAGTTTTACCGCCGGTCTTACAACCTGTCAACATCATCGCTAACATCACACCAGCGATTGTTAAGACTTTTGTTTTTTTCATAAATCTTTTCGCAACGTAAAGTTGCATTTTTCCTTTCTTTCAAAAGAGTTTTGTCATTATCTGCCGTGTTGGACTCTTTTCAAAACCAACAAGACAAAAGAACAAAAAAACAGAATTTTATGCAAATATGTTTTTCTTCATACCTTATCTTAAGGGGTGCTACGCATGTACGTGTATGCTTATCTTGCGAAATTTATGGGTATCTTCTTGCTTTTCATTTTTCCTTATTATTAATAATATTTCCGTGATAGTCTTACTATTTTGATACTTTTTAAAGTTGGCTTTGAAACAACAAAAAAACCACCAAATGTTCAACTTGGTGGTTTTGTTTTTTTGATTTTGTAACGATTAATTACTTGCCGAATAAGACATCGTTGACGATGGCTTCGAGCATTTCTTGACGGCCACTACCTGGAAGTTCTGGAGCACCCATCTTGCAAGCGTAATCAGATAATTCTTTTAAGCTTGTTTGGTTATTTAAGATCTTTTGACCAACTTCTGTGTTGTGGAAAGAAGAATACTTCTTTTCGATGAATTGATCAATACGACCATCTTCGATGATTTGAGCCGCTTTGATTAAACCCAAAGCGAATGTATCCATACCTAAGATGTAGGCGAGGAACATATCTTCCATTGTGTAGGATGGACGACGTGTTTTGGAGTCAAAGTTGAAACCACCTGTAAGACCACCATTCTTTAAGACTTCGTACATACATTGTGTAGCACTGTAGACATCGAATGGGAATTCGTCTGTATCCCAACCTAAGAGCATATCGC
>CAMKQK010000060.1:0-5393 GCA_946414915.1 uncultured Caryophanales bacterium | reverse complement strand
AGAAAATCTCATAAAAAAGAATTCATTAATGAATTAAAGAGATTTGATTTAGGTCTTGAAGACAGACTCAATCAAAAAGTTGGCGTGATGAGTGGTGGTCAAAGACAAGCCTTAACTTTGTTAATGGCCACAATGCGTAATAAACCAACCCATAAAACCGTTAAAAAGGACTACATTAGATTCTGTGAAAAAGACTATGAAGTCGCTAGAAAAGAATTCGAAAGCGTCTATAAACCCGCTTTAGTGGACTATAAAGCCAAGAAAGCTGAGATTAAAAAGAATAGAAGTTTATCTTTTAAAGAGAAACGCGAAGCCCTCGCAAAGGCGTATGAAGAATTCGATAAGAAGATTCGTCAATTCGATTTAACAAAACAAATCCTTTTGCTAGATGAACATACTGCTGCCCTTGATCCAAAGACAGCAAAAAAAGTTTTGGAATTAACGGATAAAATCGTTAAAGAAAACCAAATGACCACATTAATGATTACCCATAACATGAAAGACGCCTTAACATATGGTAACCGTCTCATCATGTTCCATACCGGGCATATTATCTTTGATGTGAGAGGCGAAGAAAAAGCAAAATTAACCGTTGAAGATTTATTAAAAAAATTCGACGAAGCCGATAAAAAAGCAATTGAAATGTAATGTATCCCCCATGTTACACTGTACCAATTTTAGCCAAGAGGTACACTAATGTGGACATGAAAAAATAATCGGCTATAATAATCGTGTTATGAAAATTGCTATATCTGTCGAATCTACTGTCGACCTTTCAAAAGAACTAATTAAACAATACAACTTAGAGATGATTCCATTCACCGTCTTATTAGGCGAAACAGCCTATTTAGATGGAGAAATCACCTCACAAGACATCTTCGATTTCGTTGCTAAAGAAAAAGTCTTACCACGTACAAGTGCGATTAACGATTTCCAATATCGTGAACACTTCGATAACTTACTCGCTAAAGGATATGACGCTATTATCCATATCTCGTTAAGTTCTGAAATTTCTTCTTCATGCTCTCATGCTGAAGCGATTGCAACCAAATACAACAATGTTTACATTATCGATTCTAAAAACCTTTCTACTGGTATTGCCTTATTAGCAATCTATGCTTCTAAGCTTAGAGACAAAGGCTTAAAACCAGAAGAAATTGTTAAGAAAGTCAATGCACGTGTCCCTTATGTTCAAGCAAGTTTCGTTATTCAAACCCTTGAATACTTACATAAAGGTGGCCGTTGCTCAGGCTTATTAAGATTCGGTGCAACTATTCTTAGAATCAAACCACAAATCATTGTCAGTGATGGTAAAATGGCTCCTGCTAAAAAGTACATTGGCCGTAAGACACAAGTTATTAATGGCTACTGCAAGGACACATTAGAACAATTTGCTAATCCAGATCTCTCTGTTGCCTTCGTGACCCACACACAAGCGACACCTGAAATGGTGGCCGTGGCCATTGAAGCTTTAAAGAATCGTGGATTCAAAACCATCTATGAAACAAACGCCGGTGCGACAATCACCAGCCACTGTGGTCCACAAACGCTCGGTATTCTCTTCATCAATGATGGAGGTGCTGAAGAATAAGAAAAAACTGGCAGCCGCCAGTTTTTTTACTTCTTTCTATTTCTTCTAAATAGATACCAAATGATTTCTAGTATCTCAACAGGAATCGCAACGATAAATAGTAATGGTAAGGAACGATTCATCACCACTAAGAAGGTGAGGAATAATGATAACGCTGTTGTCCAAATGATAATGGAAGTAGCGATCATTCTTAAGAATCTATTATGATAGATAAATTCCCAAACCACTAAGATGATACCAGTGATTAATGTACCATATATGAACGTTAACCATGGTTTGAAGGCAAATCTATCACCCATTAAGGTATTGAGTAAGAAGAATGTTAATGTGACCACTAACCAGCCTAAACCAACGGATAAAAGCTTAAGATATGTTTGTTTTCTTTTCTTACTTTGAGAAATCTTCACGGCTTTATGTTCGCTTTGGAAGAAATCATCAACGTTAATGCCATAGAAATCAGCAAGTGATTTCAAAACAAAGATATCTGGGAAGCCTTCACCTCTTTCCCATTTAGAAACAGACTTATCGGAATAATTGAATTTTTCCGCAAGTTCTAATTGGGTAAGGCCACTGGCTTTACGGTAGTAAGCAAGGTTTTTTGCTAGTTGTTCTTGTTGGTTAATAATATCGTTTTCCATAAATGCGTTTTTGATTTTATTAAAAAATATGTAAAAAGGCAAACTTTATGCAATTTTCTTGTTTCAAATTAGTCCTTTTGTTTTAAAAATTGTTTAAGGAAGAGAATAGTGCGGCGATTAATCATTTGCATGGAATAAAGTTTATTCGCATCAACATTCGCTTTTTTAATTAATTCATTCTTTTCTTCCTTGTTCATATTAAGAGCGGCTTTTAAGCCCTTAAGTAAATCATAAATCTCATTACTTTTAATCCAAATCGCGTCATTTTCGAAGTATTTCTTAAAGTGACGGTTTCTGACACTCACCAAGATCGAATCAGCGTTTAAATAGTTCACTAGGTTATCAGGAATTAAATAACGGTCATAGTCTTCGGTATATGGGCATGGATTAATATTCATTAATGACTGGTTAGCAAGAGAGATAACGTCATCGCTTTGAAGCATACCCATATTAATTATGTTATGGCTACCATCAATGGCTTTATCTAAGTGTTCTTTGTTACCGTGATAACCAGAAATATAAAGAGTGATATCAGAATTATCTAATTCCTTAAAGGCTTTAATTAATTCATAAACCCCAAATCTTTCTTCTAAGGAACCATTATAGAAGATGTACTTGCCATATTGGTTTTTATTCTTTTGTGTAATCTTGTTATCTAGGATACCTTCAAAGGACATACTAGCCCTGTTACTTTTATTGAATAACTCATTTAAGCCAGGAGTTAATGTAATATAGCCAGAAAGGTTACTAGCTTTACCTAAAAGGTATTTAGTGTAAGAAGGACCCGCCGCTTTAATCATACTTGGTGTAGTGCTACAAACACCGATGATTGGTAAATTATATTTTTTTGCTAAAGCGGTGGAGTTATTTAAAACATTTGGATTAAGGGTATCAGTAATCACAATTGCATCATTAAGATCGATGCCGTTCATAATCTTCTTACATTGAGCTTTAACTGATAAATAGCGTTGGATTTTTAATCTTTTAATACCGACATAGTGCCAAGTAATCTTGCCTTCTGTTTTATTCTCTGGTTCTAGCTTTTTAAGCTTGCAGTACTTTCTAGAGAAAGGACGGATAGAGATAACTTCTACTTGGTGAGTTAACGCTAAGGAACGGATAAAACGGTTATGAAGATTTTGAATTGATGTGTTTAAAGATTCCCACGCTGAAGAGAAGGCAACATAGTCCTCTTTCTTAAGCGCAGTTGTAAAATAGATAATCTTCATATACTTGTCTTTGTTTGGCTTGCCAAACACACTCACATTATAGAGTTTTATCTTCCTAATGAACACAAAAATGTTAAAATTGATGCATGGAAAAGATTGCTAAAACATGGAATGAGTTTTTTAAAAAACTCCAGAACGAAGACTTTTGCTTAAAACTCAATGACTTTTTAAACAAAGAATATCGTGATTATACTTGTTACCCACCAAGGGAACTTTTATTCAATGCTTTTAGACTTACACCATTAGATAAAGTCAAAGTCGTGATAGTGGGACAAGACCCATATCATGAACCAGGTCAAGCCATGGGTTTATCTTTCTCTGTACCAGAAGGAACCAAGGTTCCTCCATCATTAGTAAACATCTATAAAGAGATTGCTCAAGAGTATAATTGTAAGATGAATTTCTCCTCTGGTGACTTAACCTATCTTGCTAATCAAGGAGTTTTGCTTTTGAACTCTATTCTTTCCGTTAGAGCGCATCAAGCTTTGAGTCACAATATTGAAGAATATCGCACATTCTTAGCCCGTGTTTTAGAAGTATTAGATCATCAAAATCAACCAATCGTTTTCTTACTTTGGGGTGGCCCAGCGAGAAAACTTAAAGCATATTTACATAATCCTTCGCATCTCATTTTAGAATGTATTCATCCTTCCCCTTTAGCCGCAAATCACGGGGGATGGTTTGGCAATAACCATTTTAAAAAGGCCAACCAATACCTAGTTGAAAAGGGAGTGAAAGGTATTAATTGGCCTAACATGTAGCATAATTTCGCTACTTGTTTTTATTTTATTAGTCGTTTTTTTCAGCTTTTTCTCTTCTTTGTTTGATGAACAAATAGATAAACACTGTAGCAGCGAAAGCGGTAGCCACTAAAGTAGCAGCAAACCAAACCCAGTATGGACCATGTGGTTTGTTTTTCACATATGTTCTGATTAATCTCGCTAAACCATAGATGAAAGCGGTTAAGGATATCATTGTGAATCCCGCCATATATTTAACCATGCTGAAGTTACCCTTAATAGTTCTGACTAAGTTGAGTGTACCTAAAACAATTAAGAATAAACCTACAACAGTAATCAACATTGCGTCAGGATCACCATCATAACCGACGGCACCGCCATCTTGATAAGTTTCGAAACTATTCACTAATTTAACTAAATAGAAAATGAATAAGAAGAGACCACCAGCAATGCTGGCAATATTTAATGTCATTGGAACAGCCTTGCTCTCTTTGCTTTCTTCGTCTCTTAAGATAGCTTTGTTTTCTAAGATTCTTGGTGCGGTGATTTGAATAACAACGATTAAAGCGCCAGTAAGAACAATACATGGACCCATAAAAGCAATGTTATAGACAAATGAATATAAGAATGGATTCATATCGTTTAGATCCCAAGCGAAACCAGATGGTTCAGACCAGAAGATAACGCCCGCTAAGTAGTGACTTAAGAATTTTAATAAACCACCAATCACTGTACCAGCTACTAACCATAGTATTTTAGAATTTCTGTCTTTAGCCTTATCATAGAATGGTTTCAAGAAACCAACTACGCCCACAAAAGCATATGGGAAGACATAGTCTAAAAGCATTTGTATTGGGTGTAAGATGTACGCACTAGTAGCGACGTCAATTAAACCCATAATTAAACCGGTGATTACTGCTGCGATAACGCCACGACGATAAGCAATAATTAAAACTGCAATCATCGCAATGCCGATTGAACCACCGTTAATGAATATGCCTTTGAATAAAATGCTTTGCAATTCATCAAAGACATAACCTAAAGCGGCAATAATGCCAATTTCTGTAATGGCACGTACCGTATTTGCTGTGTTTTTCATTAACACTTCCTCCTAAATAAAAACCCTCAATATCTAGTAATGAGGGGGAAACGTTTAAATAAAAAAGTTCCCTCCGCTAGAATTACCTAGATCAGG
>CAMKQK010000059.1:0-5650 GCA_946414915.1 uncultured Caryophanales bacterium | reverse complement strand
GTAACCGTAATCCATTCGTTGATTATCCACATTTAGTTGATTATGTCTTTGGTGACCTTAAAGATAAAGCAGGCACCATTCAAGATTGTCCTGATACAGAAAGTATTTTTCATTCCGAATCAAGCAACGTTGAGTTATCACATTACGCTTTAAAAGAAGCCAAAAGAGCGTACGCTCCTGGCGAGAAAATCGCTGATAATGACTACAAAGTAGTCAAAGTATTAAAAAATTACACTTATGAACAGGTCACAACCGGTTACACTAATTCATTAAGTGAACATGTGTTCTCTGATAGTGATGGAGAATCAATTATTGCGACGATTAGTGCGGGTGAACAAAGAATTAATTACCGCATTACTCTTAATCCATTAGCAAGTTGCTCAAGTGGTGAATTATTCTTAAATACAACAGGCCTTAATAAAGGTAAAAAAGGCGAAGATCAACCAGTCACTTATGGTGGCGTGGAGTTCCTCTTTAACTTTGATAGTTCCGCTAATATTTCTTCAAGTAACACAATGACGATTAATAACATTAATCAAGATGGTAATCCAGTTGGTATGACCATCGGTAGTGGCACCAAACCATTAACCAAACTTGTTCTTAAAACCAAGAACTCTTATAAAATTGATGGAGCCTATATCAAAGCCTTTGTTGGTAACGTTAATAGTTCCTACAAATTAACGATCAAAGTGGGTGATAGTGTGCTTCTAAACCAAACCACAGTGAATAATAAAGATATCGCGAAGGTTTATGGAACATCCACTAGTACTGTTTTAGAAGGTCAATTAACTTATATTTTTGAAGGAAGCACTTCTTTAAAAATTAATAGTGTTGCCTTTAATGAAATAATTTAATAAAATTATGACGTCCTTGAAGACACGTCTTCATATAAAACTACCTCTAGCGAGTTTGGGATGGTGAAAGCCAAACGGGAAGAATATGAAGGTATCACTTCATTGTAAGAGAGCTGAACTAATAGTAAGCCTCCCTCACTCCTAGGTTAAGGAGAAATCAAGTGCTAAAGATAAATCTTTAGAACTAAGGTGGTACCGCGCTTATAGCGTCCTTAGACGGGACGCTTTTATATTGTTAAGGAGTTAATTATGGATTACAAACAAACACTCTTAATGAACAAGTCAAACTTTGAAATGAGAGGTAATCTCAATCAAAAAGAACCAGCACTTGTCCAAAAATGGGAAGAAGAAAAAGTCTACGAAAACATGAACCTCAATCGTAAAGAGGCCAAAGAATTCGTTTTACATGATGGCCCTCCATACGCGAACGGCGATATGCACTGTGGTCATATGCTTAACCGTATTCTTAAAGACTTAGTGGTCAGATATAAGAATATGCAAGGCTATAAGACACCATTTGTCTTTGGTTGGGATACACATGGTCTTCCAATTGAAAACATGGTCACTAAAAGTGGTGTTGATAGAAAAGCTATTCCACTTACTGAATTCCGTAAGAAATGTGAAGAATACGCATTAACACAAGTTGCTAAACAAAAAGAACAAGTCAGACGCTTAGGCTTATTAGGCGATTTTGATCATCCATACTTAACACTCAAAAAAGAATATGAGGCTAGACAAATTGAAGTCTTCGCTTCCATGGCCCTTCAAGGCTTAATTTATAAAGGCTTAAAACCAGTTTATTGGTCACCAAGTAGTGAATCCGCTTTGGCGGAAGCTGAAATCGAATACGCTGATGTCTTATCACATAGTATTTATGTCGCCTTCCCTGTAAGAGATGGTAAAGGTGTCGTTGATAGTGACGCAAGACTCGTCATTTGGACAACCACTCCATGGACATTACCAGCTAACTTAGCGATTTCCGCTCATCCTGACTTCGTTTATGGTGAGTACGATACAAATCTTGGAAAACTTGTTTTCCTCGCTGAATTCGCCGATAAACTTAAAGAAGAACTAGGTTTAGAGAAATGTGAACTCATCAAACGCTTCAAAGGTAGTGAATTAGAGTTCGTTGTCTGTAAACACCCATTCTATGATAGAGATTCCTTGGTCATTGTTGGCACACACGTTACCGATGACGCTGGTACTGGCTTAGTTCATACCGCTCCTGGACATGGTGTGGAAGACTATCAAGTCTGCTTAAAATATCCAAATAGAGGATTAGAACCATATTGCCCAGTGGATGAACATGGTAAATTAATGAAAGGTACAGGCGAAAGACTCGAAGGTCTTTTCTACGAAAAGGCTAATGATGTTGTTTTAGAAATCCTCACCGAAAATGGTGCCTTATTAAAGCACACAACATTTACCCATAGCTATCCACATGACTGGAGAACACATAAACCAGTGATCTTCAGAGCCACCAAACAATGGTTCTGCTCTATTGAACCAATTAGAGAAAAACTCTTAAACGAAATCCATAACGTTAAATGGTATCCAGCCTGGGGTGAAACCAGAATGGTGAATATGATTAAAGACCGCGCTGACTGGTGTATTTCCCGTCAAAGAGCGTGGGGTGTCCCAATCCCAATCTTCTACGCTGAAGATGAAACACCAATCATCGATAAAGCAGTATTTGACCATGTCGCTAAACTCTTTAAAGAGTTTGGTAGTAACATTTGGTATGAAAGAGACGCTAAAGACTTATTACCAGAAGGCTATACAAATCCACATTCTCCAAACGGTAAATTCGTCAAAGAAAAAGACATTATGGACGTTTGGTTCGACAGTGGTTCCTCGTGGAATGGTGTCTTAAACGATAGAGGTATCCAATATCCAAGTGATTTATATCTTGAAGGTAGTGACCAATATCGTGGTTGGTTTAACTCCTCACTTATTTTAAGTGTTGCCACTCATGACGTCGCGCCATTTAAGAATGTTGTTTCTCATGGTTGGGTTTTAGACGAACACGGTGAACAAATGCACAAGTCTAAAGGCAACGGCGTTGATCCGACAAAGATCGCTAATGTGTACGGCGCTGATATCTTAAGACTTTGGGTCGCTAGTGTTGATTATCAACAAGACGTCCGTATTGGTGAAAACTTAATCAAACAAGTGGCTGACCAATATCGTAAGATTAGAAATACTCTCAAATTCATTTCTTGGAACTTAGTGGACTTTGATCCTGCCACTAAAGTGAATGAATTTGCCAAACCAGATCAATATATCTTAGAAGCTCTTAACTTACTAGTTAAGAATGTCACAGAAGCTTTCGATAAATATAACTTCGGTGAAGCCACAAGTGACATCATGACATTCATGTCCACAGACTTAAGTAGCTTCTATTTAGATATCAATAAAGACGTCCTTTACTGCGAAGGTAAAGATTCCTTAAGAAGAAAACAAGTGCAAACCGCTTTATACGTAGTCGGTGAAACATTATTAAGACTTCTTAACCCAATCCTTCCATTCACAATGGATGAATTTAACCGTAATATGCCAGGCGAAAGAAAAGCCAATCCTCAATATTACGATTATCCAAAATATCACGAAGTTAACGCTGAACTCTTAAAAGAATACGATAACTTCAAACTCTTAAGAGATGATGTCTTAAAAGCTTTAGAAGAAGCGAGAAATAACAAAGTTATTGGTTCCGCTCAAGAAGCTTATGTCAGTGTGAAATTCAATAATGAAGACTTAAGAAAACTATTTAATAGTTTTGATAAGAAGCTTAGAAACCAATTATTCGTCGTTAGTGAAATTAACGAAGAAGAAAACGATGGTGCTAATTATCAAAATACCCAAGTTAAGGTTATTCATCACCCAGGTCATTTCTGTGAAAGATGCTGGAACTATGAAAGTGATGCAGTCCTTCAAGAAGATGGCACTTACTTATGTAAGAGATGCGCTGAGGTGGTCAAATAATGAAAGAGAAATTATTGAAAGGCCTTAAATGGTTTTACAAATCATATATTTGGCTCGGCGTATTGCTTTTAGCATTAGATATCCTTACTAAACAAGTTATTATGGCTTCCGGTGTTCAAGCACCAGGTTTAGTAGCGGACTGGGGTTTTGTTCATATCTCATATGTTTTAAATCCTAATGCTGCCTTTGGCTTTGGAGCGAGTGATCCAAACCTTAGTAGAACAATTTATTTAATCGTTGCGACCCTTATTTGCAGTGGTCTCATCTTCTATTTAATCTGGAAAAGAAAAGAGATGAAACTCCTTGTTAGAGCCTCTTTAATCCTTGTGGTTACCGGTGCTTTTGGCAACATGATTGACCGTATTTTCTATGGTCCATTACAAGGCGCAAATGGTCTATTTTCTGGCATGGTTGTCGACTGGATTGACTTCTATTGGTTCTGGGGTTATAACTTCAATATCGCTGATAGTTGTATCGTTGTAGCCGCCTTTATTCTCGTGATTTATGTTATCGTCAGCGAGGTTAAAGACTACATGGCAAAAAATAAGAGTGAAGTGAAACCTGTTAACGCTCCTAAAAAGACTCTTTCTAAGAGTGAAAAAGAAAAGCTTGAGATGGATAAAGCTCAAGATGAAGAAAGTAAATAATTAGTAGTTATTTAGTAAGACTATGAAATACATCGTTAGTTTTAAGGAAAATGGTGAAAGATTTGATAAGGCTGTTAGTCTCCTTAACAGCGAGCTTTCGCGTTCCTATATTACTAAGCTTATTGAAGAAGGAAAAATCCTAATTAATGGTAAACAAGAAAAGCCTTCTTTTAAGGTTAAAGAAAACGATGAGATTTTCATTGAAGAATTAGTGGATGAAAAAAGTGACATCAAGGAAGAAGATATCCCATTAGATGTCGTTTATGAAGACGATGATATCCTCGTCATTAATAAACCACAAGGCATGGTTGTCCATCCTGCTAACGGACATTATTCAGGCACACTCGTTAACGCCTTAATGTTTATGGAAGATTCACTCTCTTCAATCAATGGTGTCATCCGTCCTGGTATCGTCCATCGTATTGATAAAGATACATCTGGATTACTATGCGTCGCTAAAAACGATACCGCCCATCATTTCTTAGCGGATCAACTTAAAGACCATACAATGGCAAGAGAATATATGGCTTTAGTCCGTGGTGTGATTAAAGAAAATAGTGGTACAGTGGAAATGCCTATTGGTAGAGATAAAAACAACCGTCAGAAAATGGCGGTCACTAAAGAAGGTAAACCAGCAATTACTCATTTCTCAGTAGTGGAAAGATTTGCTAACCACACTTTAGTGAAATGCCAATTAGTGTCTGGTCGTACCCATCAAATTCGTGTTCATATGTCCGCGATTGGCTATCCTGTAGAAGGTGACCCATTATACGCTGGTAAGAACTATGATAAACTCTATAAAGACGGACAATTACTCGTTGCGTATAAGTTGAAACTTATCCATCCACAAACAAAAAAGGAAATGGTCTTCGAAATTCCACTTCCTGACTATTTTGAAAAAGTTTTAGATAGCCTACGATAAATCATTCATTAATTCTTTAAAATTCGCGAAGTGTAACTTGGCGATTTTTTTAAATTCTTCAAGTCCATACTTCTTGATAAACTTCTTAGAGAATTCATTAACTTTAGAAGAAGCGCCAAATGGGAAAGTCATTTTATATTTCTTTTCTAGGGCGTCTTTTTCTAATAAGAAGGCATATCTAGCAATACAGCTTGCTAAAGCAACACATGGATAATATGATTCACCTTTGGTTTTAAAGGTAATGT
>CAMKQK010000058.1:0-5796 GCA_946414915.1 uncultured Caryophanales bacterium | reverse complement strand
GAATATATCAAGACTAATTTTATCTCTAATAAGCTTAACTTTAATTTCCTTAAAACGAACGATAATAAGGCTATAAAAAAGAGCTTATTTATACTTCCAATTGTTTTATCTGTTTTTTCTTTTACTTCATCTAATAAGAAACAAGAACAGGTCAAGACCTTACAACTCAAATTGTGTAGAGATGGCGTTAGTCTTAGTGACTTTTAAGGTTATTATTTAAATCTTTTATCACTATATTAACTAGTTCTTTAATTTCGTCTGGATCCTCGCTGTCCACTAAAAGCATAGGCTTCGCGGATGGATATGGAATCTGGTCTTTTAGACCACTATTTTCTAATGATTTGGTTTTCTTAATTAAAAATCTATTATCATAGACACCACCAAAAAGGATGCCATCTTTATAAAGCATAAATTCACCCATCATCTTTTTATAGGTGATGTTTCTTGTTTCTCTTAATAGTTCAAGAACAAATTCTAAGTAATCAATTGAGCTAGCCATAAATCTTATTCCTATTATATTTTAAATAAAAAACCTTGACACGTATCGCATCAAAGTTAAGCACTAGATGGTGCCCGAGGCCGGAATCGAACCGGCACGGTATCGCTACCGCTGGATTTTGAGTCCAGTGCGTCTACCAGTTTCACCACTCGGGCAGTGAGTTAATTATATAACAGCGATGAAAAAGATAGAAACACTAATTTTATTAATTAATCTCTGTTTTCTCCAACATAGAAAACCGCTAGAGAGTCAGGACCAATATGAGCGCCTGTAATGAGGTCATAGAAATAGATTTCCACATTAGTAACGCCATGGTCTACTAAGTAGTTCTTAATAGATACTGCATCATCATAGGCATCGCAGTGAGAAATATAAACGGTTTGCTTTTCAGGATGTCTAATTTTTGCGATCACTGTTTCCGCAAGTCTTTTTATAGCCATCTTACGGCCACTGACTTTACCTGCTACTTCAATCTTAGATTTGTTGCTGCCTTTAAGGATGAATTTGATTCTTAAGAAGTTAATGAATTTGGCTAATAAAGCGGATACTCTACCTTTTTTAATGAGATATTTGATATCACCCACTGTGAACTCACTTCTCACTTGGAATTTGAATTTCTCACATTCATAGCAGATATCTTTGAAAGACATACCCTTCTTAACTAATTCATAGGCATGGAGAGCTTGTAAGCCTTCACCAAAACCGGCAGTGGCGCTATCAACGATATAGACCATTTCTTTACCTTGTGCCCTATTGATGTTGTCTCTAGCTTGGCAAGCGGAGTTATATGTTCCAGAGATGCCTTTAGCCATCACGAAGCAGATAATTTGATTACCCTCTTCGATATCTTTCTTAAAAGCTTCTTCATATGTATATGGTGTAATTTGTGAAGTATTGATGTTCCCGCCTTGACGCATCTTTTCATAGAAGGAATGGGAGAATTGATCCACATCGATCTCGTCTTTGTAACATTGATAGGTTTTTTCATCAATGGTTAATGACATATTCACAACAGTAATGTCTGCGTTTCTTTTCTTAATGATGCCTGAGAATAAATTGCTACCGGCATCAGCGTAAATCTTAATTGCCATAAGTAACCCTCCTTTGGGACCGAGAGTATGGTAAACAAATTAATAAATTTAATAAATCTATTAATAAAAAAGATTTTTCTATTACGAAAAACCTAAATTCTACTCAAAAAATATCAAAAAGTAGATTACACAGTAATCTTGTTTTCTAATCCACCTTCAACAATGTAATCTTTTAATAAATCACGAGCGTAATAGCCATCTTCATTATATGACTCAATTACTGTTAAATTATTAGGACCATAGTCAGAAGAATAGGAATCAGTAACGATATAATAGGTCTCATTATTATCGATGTTATTCACTAGGCCTTCACCATATAAAGAATAATCAATGAAGTAGTTTTCATTGTCGGTGTTAATGAACTGTTTTAACAAACTAGCACCACTTACGGAGCAGAGTTGAATGTCATTATCAAACGGGAAGAGATTATATAAATCAGCGTAACTTACATCTCCAGATGATAAATAATATGGGGAACGGCAGGAAATATAACCACCACCTAGGAAGATATTATATTGTTCACCCCATTTTTCAAGGCCCGCTTCTAAATAGAGTTCACTAACAAGGTTTCTTAAATATGTGGAATCTCTTCTAGAAGAGTTCACACCGATTGGCATTCTCGCTGTGCCTATCACACTTTGATATTTATCAAAAATCTTTTGAGCGTTTTCGTTGTCCGGTAATTTCCAATAGTCATTTGTGTAAATGCTTTGGATCTTTTTAATATCATAGGTATTATTCGCGGTATCAATATCAAGGCTAATATATGGAAGGCTCTTATTATAGCCACCACCTTGGACATGATAGACACCTTTCGCGTCTTTTCGTACGTAATTCTTATGTGTATGACCTTCTAAAACGAGGTCAACATAGCCATCACTTAAATCAAGATTGTAAGCACTGTCATCATCATGAATAGAGTAGATAATAAAGTCACATCCTTGCTCTTTTAAGGATTTTGCCTCCGCTTTGACTAGGGAAGTGAGTTCATCACCAACCTTAAAATAGATATCTTTCACTTGAGATGAAGAGATAGAAGAATAACAATCACCTATAGCCCCAATGATGCCGATTTTAGCGCTACCGATTGTGGCAATTGTGGAAGGCTGACAATAGCTCGCTAAAGAATTAGTTTCTGTACTATAGATATTAATGGCTAAGAATGGGAAATTGGCTAATTCCTTATTAGAGGCAATATCATCTTGTCCCCAATCGAATTCGTGATTGCCTAAAGTCATGGAGACAAAGCCTTGTTCGTTCATCCATTCAGTGACTAAATTACCATGGGTGAGATTACTTTCCGCTGAACCTTGCCACATATCTCCTTGGGAGATTAATAATCTATTGTTACTATGTTTTGTTAATTCATTTACTAAAGTAGTTGTTTTAGCCAAACCTAAACCACTATCGCTATCAAGAGTGTTACCGTGTAAGTCATTAAAGGCCACGATATCTAGAGAGACGATATGAGAAGGATTGTT
Source organism: uncultured Caryophanales bacterium (assembly GCA_946414915.1). Classification (GTDB taxonomy): domain Bacteria; phylum Bacillota_I; class Bacilli_A; order RFN20; family CAG-826; genus RUG14515. Next base: position 2,725 of record CAMKQK010000058.1, on the reverse strand, counting down.
GCCTTTGGATCCGCTTTTATTGTTTTGCTTATTAGAACAACCTAATAAGGATAACGAGATAGCGAGAAGGCACGTAATTAAGGGAGTGACTTTCTTCATATGCACCACATTTTATTATATTTTCTAATAATAAAAAATAGATAAACACAAATAATTAGCAGATTTGCTCACTCTTAAACGTCTAATTAGCGAAAGCAAAATGTTGCGTTTGTTCTTTCAGAAATGGATAATGCTATTATGACTAATCGATTAAAACTATTTCCCTTATTAATGCTATTACCGGCCTGTATGGCTAATTCAGCTAAGCCAACAAAGAAATACACAAAAAACTACGATAACGTAGATATTTATGTGAACTATGTTGGTATAGATGAAAATCGCAAAACCGAAAATAACGTTTGTTATGAAATCGAGGTGAAGAATGTTGGTTCATCCTACATTGCTCCTGTCACCACTGTGCCTTTCCGTTCTGATAGTGAAAGTAGAATTTATTATTTAGATTTAGAAGCCATTAATCCAATCTTCTCTGAGCAAAGCATTGCCCCAGGTCAATCCGCTAAATATCACACCTATGTGAATGATAAATTTAGTTTTGAACAAAGATTTGATGCAGTTTTCACTACATATATCCATGAAGTTGAAGACTGTAACTTCGATGGAGCGGTCATTAAAGAAGACTATAAAAAAGCTAATCAATATGTCTTAAAGGTCGATAACAATAAGATTCCTGACGCTAATATGGCCTTATTCATTGATGTGACATATAAAGGCGAAGAAAAGAGCTTCTATATGTACTTCAACCCAAAGCATAGAACATTCACTACGAATGAAAAGTTAGATTTAGATCAATTAACTATTAATAAAATCACAGCGTTCGAAGAACAAAGAAAAGATACAGGTAATTCCTGTACCACCACTAATTCCACACTTTGGATTTTGCTAGGCATCTTCTTCGCTCTAATATTAGGAGCAATCTTAACACCAGTGATTATCACTGCTGTGAGAAGAAACAGAATATAAACGCTACTCGTTAGCGTTTTCTTTTCCTCTTGTTTTCACATGGTGAATAACAGTAATGGCTCCCACGAAAGCATAAGCGGCAAAGAACAATATAGTTAGCACCACGATTAGAGCGTGTAAGTCATATAAATAATTGAGAAGCAAACCAACGATAAATGATGTCATATTTGCCGCTAAAGCGTGGAGTAATGTTTCGATATATTTACTCTTGCAAACTAAGAAGATAATTAATGCTTCTACTAGAGTAGTTAATACTTCATAAAGACCTAAAAATAGATAATAATCATTACCCGAAAATCTAGTTAATAAGATATTCATCAAAAGATTTAAAACGATATTAGAAACACTCGCTACTATGAATAGTTTTAGGTTACGCCATCGCATTAATAAATAGATTGGTACTTCAATGACTAAAGTAATGGCTAAAGGAAATAAAAGTTCGAGCATATCGCTATTATATCGTTTTAAAAGCAAAAGAAAAACGCTCATCTGAGCGTTAATCTTGATTAAGCAATCTTGATATCAATAGAACCGGTATCACTCTTTGCTTCAAACTTGCCACCAGCTTGATCCCATTCTTCCATACTTGGAAGTTTGACTGAGCCTGTGTCTGACTGAGCGCTGAAGAGTTTGGAAGTGAGGAGGGTACCTGTGATGGAACCTGTGCTAGTTTCCACTTTGATTTCTTTAGCGTCACTTCTTGCAAATATCACATCACCTGTGGATGTTTTGATTTCAATCTTGTCTTCAAACACAGCGTCAGTTAAATGGACATGGCCTGTGCTAGCTTTAGATTTGAATGAACCACCTTTGACATTTTCAATGTTGAAGTCACCTGTGGAGGATTGTAAATCAGTGGCCACTTTAACTTCACTATTTTTAAGATAGACATCGCCTGTGGATGATTTAACTTTTAAGTTATTAGCCTCAGCGTCAGTTAAACGCACACTGCCTGTATGGACTTTGACTTCGATATCACCAGAGGCTTTATTATTAATTTTAACTGCGCCTGTATCGGAGGATAACTGCATATTCACAAATGTGAAGTCCTTATCAATGGTGAGATCACCAGTAGCAGAATCCATTGTGATATCGTTATAAGCTACTTCTGGTAAATAAATGGTCACTTTCATGGATTTCCAGTTCCAGTTGAAGAGGAACTTTTGATACCACTTACGGTCATCGACTTGTTCAACCTTTAAGACTTTATTGGAAACTGTGGCTTTATGATAAACCTTTTCTTTTTCCACACAGACGACCTTAGCTTGATCGTTTTCCGCTTTTTTGATTTCCACATCTGCGGTACTAACTTTGACTTCGATATCATCGATATCGCCATCTAATTTATATTCATTAGTGACAAAGTTGTCATTAATATTACCTTTGGCCATGCCATACGCAAGAATTGCGGCACCACCAACGAGGCAAACGCCTCCAAGGACAATAAGTCCTACAACAAAACCTTTCATTACTTTTTATCTCCTTTTCTAATGAACCAGGATTTAATTCCTATGAACATCCCTCTTGTGGCTTTAGCCATGCCTTTACTAACTCCAAAGCACGCAAAGCCGAATCCGATTGCACCACCGAAACACATGAGTGCCATACCGATGTATGGGAGGTTAGCGGTGATACCACTACCATCAAAGTAGCCTAGGAAGAAGCTTAATAAGCTCATAAATGTTGCAGCGATTAATGAAGCTTC
>CAMKQK010000057.1:0-5947 GCA_946414915.1 uncultured Caryophanales bacterium | reverse complement strand
ATTCCCGTATTACTGGTTACTATAGACCAGTTCAAAACTGGAATGATGGTAAGACCGAGGAGTTCCAGCACCGTAAAGTCTATGAACCTGCTAAATCTAAACTCACGCACAAGATTACTGACGTTTTAGGCAGCCAAGATGAATGCGATGAAGAAGAGAAGATTGTCGCAAACGAAATCTTATTATTCGCCACAAAGACATGTCCAAACTGCAAAATGGCTAAGATGCTCTTAGACAAAGCTGGTATCAAATACAGTGTCGTCGATGCTGAAGAAAACGCTGATCAAACCAAAGCATTTGGTGTTAGAAAAGCTCCAACATTAATCGTTCCAAAAGGCGATGGCACAAACGACGTCTTTGAAAACGCTAGCAACATTAAAGGTTACATCGAAAGCTTAAACTAATATGTTAGATGTCATTATTGTTGGCGGTGGTCCCGCAGGGATGAGTGTGGCTCTGAATTTACTCAGAGCCGGTCGCTCAGTCCTCATCTTAGAAAAAGAAAACTTCGGTGGTCAAATCGCTAATTCTCCACGTGTCGAAAATATTCCAGGCACAAAGGAAATTTCTGGCTTAGATTTCGCTGGTAATCTCTTCGAACAAATCCTCGATTTAGGGGCTAAATTTGAACTCGAAGAAGTCCTAAGAATTCTCAAAGTAAATGACGATTTTGAAGTCACCACAAATTACCATACATATCAAGCACACGCTGTAGTCTTAGCTAATGGCGTTAAGCACCGTAAAATGGGTCTTCCTAACGAAGATGAATTCGTTGGCAAAGGTATCTCTTTCTGCGCAGTCTGTGATGGCGCATTCTATAAAGATAAAGATGTCTATTTAATCGGTGATGCGAACACAGCTTTACAGTACGCTCTCATGCTTGCCCAAACATGTTCTAATGTTTATATGTTTACTCTTTTTGATAGATTCTTTGCCGATCAAATTCTCATTGATCGTTTAAGACAAAAAGATAACATTCATATCACCCATAACATGAATCTTGTCGCTTATTTAGGACAAAATGAATTAGCAGGTCTCCGTTTTGAAAACACAATGGATCACTCAATTCATGAATATCCAACAAATAACGTCTTCGTTGCTATTGGTCAAGTGCCACAAAATGATTTGTTCAAATCCTTAGTGCAAACCGATGATCACGGCTTCATTATTACTAACGAAAAGATGGAAACATCTCTTCCTGGTTTATTCGCCGTAGGCGACACAAGAAAAAAAGACGTCCGTCAAGTGGCTTCCGCAATTGGTGATGCCTCTATCGCTAGCGTCTTTATCGACAAGTATTTAATGCTTAATAACCGCGCAAAGTAACTTCTTTGATGCCGGTCGCGAGATAATCTCTTAACTTATTGGCCTCTTCGATACTCACTTCGTGGAGGCCTTTTTTAATGCAGCCTTCGCGGTCCACAAACTTTTGAAGAAATAAGCGCTTCGCACCTTTAATCAAATTAAGGAAAGCTTCATAGTCCATTCTTTCATGAAATTCTTTAACTAATGTGGTTCTAAATTCATAATCAGGAGCTTTACTCATAATAATGGAAATGCTCTTTTTAATATCCTCAACATTGATGAACTTTAAGCCACATGTTTCAGCGTATAAGTTTGGACAGTTTTTGATATCCATCGCGACGTAATCGACGAGCCCTTCATCAAGAAGATTTTCCACGATTTCTGGGTTAGTACCATTGGTGTCTAACTTGATTAAAAAACCAAGGTCACGCACCGCTTTTATCTTAACCTTCAAATCTGGCTCAAGAGTTGGTTCACCACCACTGAAAACAACCGCGTCAATAAGACCCTTTCTGGTCTTTAAAAATTCAAGTATTTCATTGAAGTCAATTTCGTCTTCTTTAGAGGCGCCTAAGATAGCTTCTCCATTATGACAAAATGGGCAGCGCATATTGCACGCCTGTGAGAATAAGACGACCGAAACTTTGTCTTCGTAATCTAATAATGAGAGTTTATCAATTCCTACAATTGCCATCGTATTTAATATTGTAATATTAAGTTGTTTTCAAAGCAAATATCATTATAATAATTTGTATATGGAAAAGTTTGATAATATTTCTTGGGACGAATACTTTATGGGTATCGCTTCTTTGAGCGCCTTAAGAAGCAAAGATCCCAATACAAAGGTGGGCGCATGTATTGTTGACGATGATAATAAAGTCGTCTCTATTGGCTATAATGGCATGCCAAAAGGTGTTGATGAAACACAACTTTCCTGGAACAAAGGTGAAGGTTTAGATTCTAAATATCTTTATGTTTGTCACGCAGAATTTAACGCAATCTTAAATACGCGTAACGGAAGCGCGCTTAAGGGCTGCCGCTTATACGTCACATTATTCCCATGCAACGAGTGCGCGAAAGCATGCGTACAAGTAGGCATTAAGGAAATTATTTATTTAGAAAATAAATACGCTGACACAATTGGTGTCCAAGCTAGTAAAAAGATGCTTGAATTAGCGGGCATTAAATTAAGACAATTTAACGCTAAAGAATTGAATGAATTGGTAAAGTAATATGACCATTAAAGAATACGTTGCTCTTCGTAAGGAAGAGATTAAAAGTTTAGTTGCCGGATTAGATAGAAAACCATGCATCGCAATCGTGCAAGTTAACGAAGATGCGGCGAGCTATGCTTATGTCCGTGGCAAACTCAAAGACGCTGATGAATTAGGTATCAAAGCTAATCTCATTAAGCTTCCACTTGAAACAACACAAGAAGAGTTATTGAAGGTTATCGATACATTAAATAACGACGACATTCATGATGGCTTTATTGTGCAAATGCCTTTACCAAAAGGTATCGATGAAGAAACCATTAAATTAGCGGTTGATCCAAGAAAAGACGTTGATGGTTTCCATCCATTATCATCACTTATTCCATGTACCCCAAAAGGTATTATTAACTACTTACATTTCGAAAAGATTCAAATGCAAGGTAAGAACGCTGTGGTTATTGGACGTAGTAATATCGTCGGTAAGCCAATGGCCAAACTCTTGCTTAAAGAAAATATGAACGTCACCGTTTTGCATAGCAAAACCACTCCTGAAGATATGGCTTTCTACATCGCTCACGCAGATGTTATCGTGGTTGCGATTGGTAAAGCTGGCTTCTTAGACAATCGCTTCACATATAAAAAAGATGCCGTCATTGTTGATGTTGGCATTTCTAGAACTGAAGAGGGTCTAAAAGGTGACGCAATTCCTAATCTTCCAGTTGGACTTCAAACCCCAGTTCCTGGTGGCGTTGGTCTAGCGACAAGATTAGCACTTTACGAAAACCTATTAGAGATTTACGGCGTTAACAAGTAGGTTAGCGCCTTTTCTTTAAAAATGTAATTTTGCCTTTCTCTTTTTTGATGAGATGGCGCTTTACTAAACTCGTTAAAAGACGAGATAATGTTTCTCTTTGAATACCGATTTGAGCGGCTAATGCGGTGACGTTTTTAAAGATAATGACGTTATCGTTTTTACTCGCGAAATAGAACAATCTTTCCTCAGCGTTAGTGAATGATAAAAGTTGGATTCTCGCATTGAGAGATTTACCAAAGTCAGATTGTGCTTGTAAATATAGTTTTAAGAAGTCTTGGTTATTTTGTAATAAGAAGATTAAGTTCTCTTTATTGATAAAGGCAATCACACATTTTTCTTTAGCGATGACATCACCGCGATAGATAGGTTCACTTGAGAAGATTAAGTTATAACCAAAAATATCTCCCACTTTTAAAGAGTTAAGTAACATCTCTTTACCTTTGAAGGCATAAGAAACAATATCGACTTTACCAGAGACGATGATACCGATGTTCTCACAGTTATCTCCTTCATGGGCAATAACGCTGTTTTTGGTTACTTGATAACCATTGACTAGCTTATGTTCTTTTTTGCTTAATACTTGTAAAAGTGGAATTTTCATAATATTTGTGTGACCTCAATCACATTTTATTATAAATGTTTCTTGTATAATTACAACGGAGGAAAACTAAAATGAAAAAATATATATCACTTATTGCAGTCGCCCTCGTGCTCACTGCATGCAATAACAACGGTCAAGGTTCAGGGGAGTTTGATCGTTCATCCTTAAGTATCATCACCCCAACAGGCGCTCCAGCATTAGCGTTCTACAAGTATGCTAACAGTGAGAAATTTGAAACTAACTCAAACCCAGCTGAAGGTATCATCCCTCAAATGGTCACCGGTAAGAAGGATGTTGTGGTCTTACCAACCAACGCTGGTATGCAAGCCATCTTAAACAAGAAGGCGGAATATCAAATTGCCGCGACAATCACATTCGGTAATTTCTATCTCGTTAGTATGAACAACGATGACAATAAGACATTAGACGCTAATGACACAATTCTCCTTTTCCAAAAAGGTAATGTACCAGATAAAATCTTCCATTATGTTTATGGTAATGATTACGACGCTAATATCCATTATGTCGCAGCCGTCAGTGACGCTGCCGCTGCAGTGAACGCTGGTTTCTTTGCTGATGCTGAAACAGGCAACAACATTGTTCCTAACTATGTCTTATTAGCCCAGCCAGTTTTAACAACAGTTTTAAACAAGAATGCTGATAAAGGTTATGCTGTCTACGCTAATATGCAAACTGAATATTCAAATAAATCAAACGGCCTACCAATTTACCAAGCTTCTGTCTTTATTAAAAAGACAGTTGATAGAAAAGTCGCTACATCATTCTTAGACTCTTTAAAAGCAGACATTGATGCCGCTATCAAGACTCCAGAAGTCATTGAAGAATCCTTAAAAGATGCTCAAGACGCTCAAACAGTTTATGGTATCGCTCCAGCAATGGCCACAACTGTGACTAAGAATAACAATGGCATGGGCTTAGGTTTTACGCGCGCTATTAATAATAAAGAAGCAGTCGAAACCTTCTTAAAGCTCTTCAATATTGAGGGACTTGATGAGGAAGTTTATTTCTAATAAATTCACTCTCTTTGCCTTAGGCATAATCTTTGTTATTGTCTTATGGTTTGTTCTTTCATTGTGCTTTGATACTAATGGAGGAATCTTCCCTTCTCCAATCGATACTTTTGCGAGGTTTGGCACTCTTTTAGCGGAGCCTTATTCCTATCAATGCTTAGGCTATACATTCTTAAGAATGCTGATTGGATTTTCCATTTCATTCTTATTAGCTTTAGTCATTGGTATCTTCGCTGGTAATCACGAACCTCTCTATGAGTTTTCAAAACCATTAATGACCGTGATTAAAAGTATTCCAACAGTGGCATTAGTATTCTTATTCGTCGTGCTTTTAGCCCCTAAGGACGCCCCTATTCTTGTTGTCATTGTGATTTGCTTTCCAATTCTTTATGAAGCTGTCGCAGGTGGTATCAGAAAAGTCGATCCTCAAATCACCCAAGCCGCACGTGTTGATGGAGCGAGATATTTCAAAAGAGTTTTATTTATAAAACTACCACTCTCTATTTCCTATATTATTGTCGGCATAGTTTCTAGTTTCTCTTTATCCTTTAAGATTGAAATTATGGCGGAAGTCATTACGGGTTATACACGTAATGGTTTGGGTAGTGTTATCCACTACGTCCAACAAGAAGATCCAACTAATTTAACAGGCGTTTTTGCCTATGCATTATTCGCCATTATCTTTATGCTTTTATTGTCTTTATTAGAGACAATTATCAAACAAACAATTAATAAGCAAAACAATTGATAATAGATAGTTTTTGCCATAAACTAAAACTATAAAACAAGGAGACATACACAATGGAATTAAAAGGAAGTAAAACCGAAAAGAATTTAGAGATGGCTTTTGCTGGTGAATCTCAAGCCCGCAATAAATATACATATTTTGCCAGCCAAGCTAAGAAAGAAGGCTATGAACAAATCGCCGCGATTTTCTTAGAAACAGCAGAAAATGAAAAAGAACACGCTAAGATGTGGTTCA
>CAMKQK010000056.1:0-6123 GCA_946414915.1 uncultured Caryophanales bacterium | reverse complement strand
AGAACTTTAGCTTCCCAAGCTAATCGTGCGGGTTCGATTCCCGTCGCGTGCTCCATATAAAGTTTATTCGCGCTCTTACAAAGAGCGTTTTTTGATTAGAGATATATCTAAAAACTTTGATTAATTCTAGAAAAAAAGAGATATAATAGTGGTGATTATCATGAAATACATTATTTAAAAATAAGGAGTTAAAAAATGAAAAAAACAATTCTTATCGGTGCCTCAATATTGTGCTTATCTGCTTGCTCTCTTTTTAATAAATTCAAAAATACTCCACCTACCGATATTAAAGTCGCATTAACAATTGGTTATTCCAATCAAGAAAATGGCCTTATTGAAGTAGTGGATAAAGATGTCTATATCAACACTTGGCAAAAAGATAATTACAATGACTCCTATTTCGCTCACTATGTTGATGATAGTTATGTTTATTATCATAAAGACGTTATGAATAATGGTGATTGGGAGAGTTTTACTCCTACAGCCACTCAATCTAAAAACATGACCACTCTTGATGCTATTCACTCATTCGTGGGCACTATCCGTAGAGTATATTTTGATGTTTTCAATGTCGAGCTCATCAATGGTGCTAGTGCTTCTGGTAAAGATATATTTCTTAGTGCCGAAACCACTAAGTATAAAGTAGAAGAAAAAACATATTGGTACTTGGATGAAGTAAATATCTTTCTGAAAATGGAAAATGAATCGCAAAAAGAACGTTCCTATAGCGTAACAGATTATCAATACTACAAACATTTTGATGATTCTCCATCTTTTCAATAGTAAACCTATATAACTATGAATGATTAAGGCCACAGTGGTGGTCTTTTTTATTGATAAAATCGTAAAAAATCAAAGAAATTCAACAAAGGTATTGACGTGTATTAATACGATTAGTACACTATAGACGTATGAAACTACTACCAGGTATTCCCGCCTATTTACAAATTAAAGATTATTATAAGAACCTTATTGATACAGGTGCGCTTAAGGAAGGCGAGTATCTTCCTTCAGTGAGAGACACATCGTTATTAATCGGTGTGAATCCTAATACCGTGCAAAGGGCGTTTTCAATGCTGATTGATTTGGGCTATTTAACGCCGATAAGCGGTAAAGGTAACCGTATTAATAAAGTTGATAAAAAAGAAAGTAACGATGAACTTCATCAATTAATCCAGGACATTAAGTTCAAGGGTTATAGCTTGCAAGAAATCAAAAAACGTATCGAGAAAATGATTGAAGAGGAGGAAAAAGAAAGATGATTCAAATAAATAGCGCAACCAAAAGATTTGAACAAAAAACTGCTGTTTCTTCCTTATCCTTAGAAATCGAATCTGGTGTTATTGGTCTTGTTGGTCAAAATGGTGCGGGTAAATCCACACTCCTTAGAATGATTGCTGGTGTTTATCAACCAGATGAAGGAAAGATCTATATTGATACCTTTGAAAGCACGTCTAAAGAAGGCAAAGAATTAGTCTTCTTCCTTCCTGATGATCCATACACTCCAAGAGTGAGTGATGTCGAATCCGTTAAAGAGTTCTATCAACTCTTTTATTTAGTGGATAATGACATCTTTGAAAATCTCATTGATAAATTCAATCTTCCAAGAAATGTGAAGATTAGTAAGTTCTCTAAAGGTATGAAGCGTTTATTATTTATCGCTTTAGCCTTATCAATTAACTGCAGATATTTATTGTTAGACGAAGCCTTTGATGGTTTAGACCCATTAGTGCTTGAAACAGTCAAAGAACAAATCGTAAGAATCTGCAAGGACGGAAATAAAACTGTCGTGGTTTCTTCCCATAACGTTACTGCTTTAGAAAAACTCGTCGATAAGTTCGTCATTATTCACGATGGTCAATTATCCAATGATGGTGACATTGATTCATTAGGTGAAACATTTATTAAGTATCAAGCCATCTTTGAAAAGGCTTGTGATGAAGACACACTCGTTGATTTAGGATTAAATGTCCTTTCCTATAGAAAAGCCGGTTCTATCCATAACTTTGTTATTAATAACAAAGAAGGCAAAGACATTGAGAAAGCATTAGCAAAACTCAAACCATCATTATTAGAAACCGTCGCCATCGACGGGAATGAAATCATCCTTTTACAAATGGCTTTAGCCAATAAGGAGGACAAACATCATGAAAAAGCTTAATTATGCTAAATACTTGATTACTAAAGAATTATTACCTCTTTTCATAGTGTTTACCGTCATCGGTTTGATTTCTTACTTTGCCTATTTGATGAATGTTGATTTCTATGATCCATACTATAACGAAATCTCTTTAGCCGCTTTAAATGGACCAATGATGGCGTTTGCCATTGTGCTCCCATTATTCATCTTTAACTATAAGTATTCCTTAAAAAGAAGCGACACGTACTATCAATTGCCTTTAAAACAAGGGGAATTAAAGAACATCAGAATCATTTCTGGCTTATTCATTTTAGTAGTCAGCTATCTCATTGCTTCTTTATTACCTTATGTTTCATTTGTGATTCGCTATGTGAGCGCTCCAGAAGCAAAAACATGGGCCGGTATTACTTATTTCAAATATTTTGAAGCTGCTCCATATTTAGGCGCTATAGTGGTGGGTTTATTCACTATTGTGATTGAATATTTCATTTCATGCTTCTTCTGCTCTTTGACAAGTAAGCCAGTATCTGCATTAATTCTTAATATCTCCTTACAATTAGTGCTTTCTTTCTCTCTGTATGTGATTTTCAAAAGCATCTACAACTTAAATTATTATAATTTTGCTGGCGACCTTTCACATATTGATGATGCCGCGAATATTTCAATTCTATATTCTCCAGGCGTTGTGACAGTCATCGGTTTACCAGATCACATCGCTCGTGTATACGCCTTTGACCTCAATTCTATTTATGCAATTGAAGGTTCAAGCGCGAAAGCAGTGTTCACACTCTGCAACGTTCTTGAAGTATTGGTCGGCGCCTTAGCTTGTTTCTTCACACTATTTAGAAAAGATAATAGTGGCGAAAACTGCAATAATTACGGTTTCGCTAATAAGAAGTTGAACTCCCTATTCTTCTTATCAACAATCCCCGTTGCCTTATTTGTCATCGTTCAAAATCCTTACTTTGGATTCGAGATTATTATCGGGACCGTAATTGTGGCAGCAGCATATTACTTCTTATTTGCTCTCTTCATTGGCTCATTTAAAATGCCAGGTTATAGCTATGCTATAATTGGAGCAATGTCAGCGTTGGTTATATTCGGCTGTCTGTTCTTCGCAGCCACGACTAAAACAGTTATATAAGAAAAGAACTGGGGTTGACCCAGTTTTTTTATAGCCTTTCTAAGACGAGATCCATGATCTTTTTAAAGGTGCCGTGTTTATATTGATTAATATCAACGTTATCAGGATTGAGTAAACAATCAGTAATGAGATAAGTATCAATGCCGAGAGTTAACGCCACTGTATCTTCTCTAGCGTCATTACCAATCATTAAGCATTCTTCCCCTTTGAGATTGTTCTTTCTTAGTATTTCTTCATAGTATTTTGGATTTGGTTTACTAAATGAGGAATTCTCATAAGCAGTAATGTATTTAAAGTCATCAGGATCTAATCCCGCCCATCTGATTCTTGCCTTAGTAGCGACGATTGGGAAGATTGGATTAGAAGCGATAATTACTTCATATCCCTTCTCTTTTAAGGCTTTAACGAATTCTTTTGAAAGTGGTTGATAGCCACATGTATGGCCTAAAGTTGGGAAGATAGTGTTATAGAACTCAACGAAGTTTTGTTTGTTTTCTTCTAATCTATCTGGATGGACTTCAATAAATGATTTCCAGAATAGTTCCTCATTAGTCATACTTCCATCGTTTTTAACCATCGCTTTTGTGCCATACCAAATGACCTTTAAAAGCTCATCTAATGTATAGCCTAAATACGCAATCTTTTTATAGATTGCACCAAAGTAAATTTTCTTAAAATACTCCTCGTCCATAGGGAGTAATGTTCCGTCTAAATCGAATAAAATTGTTTTAATCATGAGAAGATTATTTCATTATTGTTATCGTTTGTCATCACAAAAAATATTTTTGTGTTACAATATGTAGCCGTATGACTTGGGAATTATTCTTAGACATCTTATTAGACTCACTTAAAGACAGTATCCTTGTCTTTGCTTTCGTTTTCCTATTCCATGTCATTCTTTCCTTTATTGAAACACCTGTTTCTAATTTTCTAATTAGAAGAAAGAAGACGTCTCCTATATTTGGGTCCATTTTTGGTTTAATTCCTCAATGTGGCACAAGTGTCATTGGCGCGGAATTATATATTAAAAGATATATTACCGTTGGCACATTAATCGCTATCTTCTTAAGCTGTAGTGACGAAGCCTTATTAGTGTTACTTGGTGCCTGGAATCAAAAGACTTTGGCCATCTTTCCATTAATTGGCTTAAAACTGGTCACAGGTATCGTCTTTGGCTTATTAATTGACTTTATTATTAGAAAACAAAAAATCGAAGACGTTGACCATATTGAAGAAGAACATGAATGTCATACACATCATCATGAAAATACACCCGCTCATGCGCATTTGATTCATCCACTTATTCACTCAATCAAAGTATTCGTCTATATCTTAGTTATTAATATCGTTTTAGGTGTTATTATCGGTTTAGTTGGTGAAGATAACTTCTCTAACTTCATGATTAGTAACCGTTACTTATCACCTTTATTTGCCTCCATTATTGGTTTAATTCCTAACTGTGCTTCTAGCTTATTAATTACACAATTATTCGTGGATGGTAATTTATCCTTTGGTGCGTTATTCGCTGGTTTATTAGTCAATTCTGGTTTAGGACTCATGGTGCTTTTAAAAGAAAAATCCATGGTCAAAAAGACCTTATTAATAATCGTTACTTGCTTTGTAATCGCTGTTGGTTTAGGCTACTTGACTTGTTTAGTTTCAGGATTTTAGTCTTAGACTAAATGAACGTTATATGAACAGTCATTCATTTTTTAATTGCAAATATGAACGAACATTCATATAATATTCACGGTGAGAAAATATGAAAGACGTTAAATTTACAACAATTAAAAAAATGGAAAGCCTCCTTGAAACAGCCTCAGATGCGACTAGATTAAAAATCATGCTCGCTCTTCTTGATGATGATGAATGCGAATGTGAAGAATGCAACTGTGGTGTATGTGAATCATTAAACTGCATGATTGAAAAATGCGTTAACGATATTGCTTTTGAAATTGAAGCTTCACAATCTTTAGTGAGCCATCAATTAAAAGTATTAAAAGACGCTGATTTGGTGAGAACCCGTAAAGAAGGCACAAGAGTGTACTATTCATTAAAAGACAGACACGTTCGTTTGCTCTTAGGCGTTGCGTATGAACACGTCATGGAGGAAGAGAACAATGACTAAGAAAACATATCATATCTCTGGCTTCGATTGCCCAATGTGTGCGAAGAAGTCAGAAACACATTTAGGTAAACATGAATCTATCGATTACTGTCATATCGATTTTTCTACAAATAAATTATTTATTACTTATAAAGAAGAACCATTAAACGTTGATGAAATCAAAAGCATCATCGCCGAAGTGGAAAGTGATCCACTCGATATCCATGATTTAGATAAAAAGAGCGTGAAAAAGACGTATCATATTTCGGGATTTGATTGCCCAATGTGCGCGAAGAAATCTGAAGAACACCTTTCTAAACAAGAAGGTATTGAAAGCTGTCATATCGATTTCTCCACGAATAAGATGTTCATTACTTATTCCAATAAACCATATACAGCGGAACAAATCGCTAGAGCGATTGCCCAAGTGGAAAGTGACCCATTAGACATTAAAGAATTACAAGGTAAAGAAGAACACAAAGAAAAACTCTTTACCAAAGGTATGTGGTTCTTATTAGCGAGAGTCTTAGTGGGTGTAGTGGTCATCCTTCTTAACTTATTAGTCTTTGAACACTTTGATGAAACAGGTTGGATTAGATTTGCTATCTATACCGCTACAACAGTCTTATTAACATATGACGTGACATGGCGTGTCATTATTCATATTAAAAATAGAAGAAACATCATTGACCATAACTTATTAATTACCATTGCTGTCTTAGGCGCAACCGC
>CAMKQK010000055.1:0-6470 GCA_946414915.1 uncultured Caryophanales bacterium | reverse complement strand
TTTTTGTTTTGATGATAACGTCATCACTCGACTGCAGTTAGAGCCTAACCATTCCTGGTCGAAACCAATACGACCCCATGTGCACATTATTTTATATAAATAGATGGTTATTTGCAAACAAAAAGGATGCCATCCATTTGGACAACATCCTAATTTGATTGTTTGAAGTTTATTCAGCTTCTTCTTCTAATTCAACAACGTTAACTTTAACGCTGGCTTCGAAACCGTTCCACTTAATAGTGACGTCTTTCTCACCAACTGAATCGAAGACTGCAGTAACACTACTGATACCTCTGTTCTTATCGTTATCAACATAGGCAATAGTGACTTTGCCATCTTGAGCAGCCCAAGCAACATCAACTGGTTTGAAGATTGATGAATAGTCTAAGCTACTTAAGATACGTGTTGGTAACCAAGAAGACATATCGTATTCTTCACCCTTGTAGGCTGTTAATTCAGCGTTTTGTGTGTTGATTGCGATAGCTACTTCTGGGTAGTATTCATAACCACCAAGAATCATACTACGTTCGCCCCAGCTGAAGTTTAAGTAAGCATAAACTTGATACTTGTAGAAGCCTTCACCCTTTTGAGCGATGAGTGAGTCGTGTTTGTAGTTGTCAGTTTTTTGGTTGTTAATGGTGATTTTGTCATTAAGAGTATGATCAGAGACCATCTTTAAGCAGTCTTTAACACCTTCTGCAGCGGCAGAAGAAGAGTTAAACCAGTAACCTTTAATCTTAATATCACCAATTTTGCCACCATATAAGCCATCATCCCATAAGCAGATGTAGCCATATGTAGCGGAATAGTCACCTTGCCAACCTTCGGAGTAAGAACCTTCGAAGTAGTAGACCATGTTGTGACCATCTCTGGTTGTATTTGTAGTCACGTTCTTGACATCGCCAGTGAAGTCATAAGATTCTTGTTCTTTCTTCACGACTTCTTCTGGTTTGAATGTGTAGTTGGCAGCTTCAGCTTTGGCTTTAACTTCTTCAGTAATTGGGTTGAAACCTTCAACTGGTACGAAGACGTTAGCGTTCTTTTGCATGTTCCAAGCAACGAGGGAACTTGTTAAGACAGCGGCTAAGACAACGACACCACCAACACTGACTTTGACGATTTGACCAACGTTGTTTTTCTCAATTGGCATATCGGCGTTAGCTTCTTCTTCTTTCTTGTAGAAACCAATGAAGGCAGCTGCAATAGCAGAACCAAGAATAAGAAGAATTGTAACAAGATAGAAGATGTTGACACCAAGATTACCGCCTTGATAGAAGACGTTGTTAACGTAGTCGGCGATAAGGTTTGGAATCAATAATGTTTCTTTGAATAACGCTAAGCTAAACATCGCAATAGCGGCAACATGGATAAATCTATATTGTGGTAAAACGAGAACCACGAGTTCAACAATGGCACCAGCGAGTAAGAAGATACCAAGGATTTCTGGAGCAACAGCTGAGAATGCCATTGCGCCTTTATAGGTAGCAAAGAAGACAATTGTTAAAATGATGGCAATTAAAGCATCGGCAGCAACAATGAAGTAACCAACGGCTTTATTTTTGAAGAAATTCATAATCTTTTCCATTTTCATTTACCTCCTTTTTACTCAGCAGCATCAGCTTTTGGAGCTGGTTTGTTCTTTTTAGAAACGATTTCGGCAAATACATACATACCGAAGAGAGCGACAGTTGCGACACCGGCAGTGATTGTTAAAGCATCAACGGTGATCTTCCACCATGGAGCTTGACCAACATTACCACTGTTAACGCCACCCATCCAGGATCTGGAAATAGCGTACATGACGTATTTGTTAGCACGTTGTAAATCTCTTAAGAGATAACCATCGTGTTGACCAGTGATGTATGTTTTAAGTTGAGAACCACGAGCACCGTCTAAGCAGAATAAGTCTGTACCACTATGGAGCATGGCTGGACCATTGGAGTAGTTGTTTGTGTTACCATCACCAACTGCGTAAGCATCGTCGATGATTAAACCTCTATACTTCCATTCACCTCTCATAACGTTTTGCATTAATGGAGCGTGGCAAGCAGCATATCTGGCACCGATTCTGTTATAGGATGTCATGATACCCATACCGTGACCTTTAGTTAATGCACCTTCGAAAGGTCTTAAATAGATTTCTCTAATGGCTTGTTCGTTACAATATGTTTCAACACCTTTTCTACCTTTTTCTTGGTTGTTTAAGAAGCAGTGCTTAATGTTCATAACTAAGCCTTTCTTTCTGGCGGCACCAATGATGTTACCAGCGGTGTTGTAATTTAAGATACCGTCTTCTGACATATATTCAGAGGCACGTGATGTGTAAGCTGTACGGTGAATGTTAGCACCGGAAGCGTTAACAGAAGCGACACCACAGAAGAGTGCGTCTTCACCATAGAATGCACCAAATTTGGCTTGCATTTCGTGGTCCCATGTACCTGTGTATGTTGGACCGGTTGGGAAACCTGTTGCCCATCTCTTATCACCATATTGATAACGGGAGAGGAGGCCTTCTGGACCTTCAGCAACGGAGTTACCTTTCTTTTGCACTTTCTTAACGTCTAAGATACCACGGTTATCGGAAATGGAGATAATGAGGTCATCAAGATCCATTTGTGCAATGAAAGCGTTCCAGATATCTTCGCCCTTCTTACCAGCGAATTTACCTTCAGTAATTTCACCTTCTAATGGGACTTTAGCCATATCATTGAAGGTAATAACATATTCGTTGCCATCATCATCGACATATGGTTTGTCATAATTGATATGACCATCTTTAACTTCTTCGAAAGTTGGAGCATCGGCTGGCTTGGAATAGTATTGAGTCATGTTCTTATCACTACTAGAAGCTGGGGATGTTGTGGTTGTGCTTGGCCATGTGCCTTCCCAGTCTGTTCTATCTAAGTAAGTGATTGGTGTTTTGTTGTTTTTCTTTGCTAAGAAGTTGTAATCGGCATCGTCGAATTGGTTTTCAACTGGATAGTTTTCATCATAGTGAGAATTCTTATACGCGTTGAAAGTTGTACTATCATCGGCGATGGTTAATTTCTTAACAGCAGCGGCTTTACCTGTATAGGCATTACCATTGTGGTCGACTAAGTTACCAGCTTTTTCTGGGTGAGCAACAGAAATAATGTTATTTAAAGCTTCGTGAGCACCATTACCAACTGCGAAGTAGTAGTCACCACTTTCTAAGATGTATTGTTTGTTCACTTTGTAGTCATATGTCGCTAAGAAATAACGATCAAATGTGACTGTAGCTGTACGTGTTTGTTTGGCAGGAACATCAATCTTGTTATAGCCCATTAAAGCGATTGATGGTCTACCTAAACCATTATCCTTATCAAATTGGGTAAATGGTTGTTGAGCATAAATTTGGACGGACGCTTTAGCGTTCACATTGCCTTTATTTTCAACTTCAACTGTCGCGGTGATTGTATCATCGCTAGCGTTGTATTTGAGTTCAGTCATCTTTTGTTCAAGATCACCATAGGAGAGACCATAACCGAATGGATAGCCCATTTCTCTTGCATAGTCCCAGTCTTCTTGTTTGTTAGAAGAACCGTTTTTACCAGTGGCGTTGCCTTGACCTAAGATTGCGTCTTCATATCTGGTTTCATAGTATTTATAACCAACGTAGACGCCTTCTTTGTAAACAACACAGTCTCCGTTACCAAAGTTTTGATAAGCGGCTGATGAAGAGGCGTTAGCAGCAAATGTATCAACTAAGTGACCGGATGGGTTAACGACTTCCATAATTGGAGTGCCGTCTGGTTTTGTTTGACCAACCATCTTCTTTTCACCTTCGTCATATTTAACGAGTTGTTTTTCACCGGCTAAGACGTGTGGGATACCACCAGCACCATAGTAGCCTGGAACACCAACGTAGACGCAGGCATCGATATCATAGTCAGCGTTATTGACCCAGTCCATAGACATTGGCATTGGGGAGTTAATAAGAACGATAATCTTCTTAAAGACACCAAGTTTCTTTTGATCTCTAGCCAATTCTAAGACTTTAATTTCATCAGCAGTGATGTCTAATTGGCCTTTTGGTGGGTCACTATCTTCTGTACCGATACGGACGAAGGTAATGATAGCGGCATCACCATATTCTTTGAATGAATCGATGACGTCTTGATCATAAAGGCTAGCCTTATATTCGGCTTCAACTTTTGTACTTGGGGTAGTCATTTGTCTACCGGAAAGAGTCGAGTACTTGTTGAAGATGGTTCTATTGATTGAGAAACCATTCTTTTTGAAAGCCTTGTCTAATGTAACTTTTAAGTTTGGGTTTGGAGCGGCACCGCCAGCACCAGAACGCATGAATAAGTTCTTACTACCTTGACCAAGAAGAGTAACGTTTCTTTCTTCTTTAGCTAATGGAAGAGCACCATTTTCATTCTTTAAAAGAACGGAACCTTGTTCTACTGCTTCTTCACAGAAGTTGTAAGCATCAGCAATCATGTGATACCAACCTTTATCTGATAAAGAGCCATTAGCGTCTTTGTAAGCAGAACCTTCGACTTCGGCACTATCAATGGTGCCAATTCTTTGTGTGGATAGACCTAAGACGTCGTTGATAAGACCAGCGTTAACAGTAGCTAATTCGCGACCAGCAACTAATAACGAGGTAAGAGCGATACCAACGGTGGATAGACCTAACCATAATTTTGGTTTTGCCATAAGCTTTTCCTTTCTTGCGCATTATAATCGCGCGTATAAAAATAAGCAAAAATATTCTATCGAACTATTTTGTACTTTTTTCCTCTTTTATTTAACTATATTTAGTTAAGTTAGGCGCATGACTTTCATGCTACGTATACTAGTACACATGTGCGTATACAATTATGAATTAAAGAAAAACATCGGCTTACCGATGTTCTTGTAATTTACTTCTTGAGTTGTTCCTCAAAGTCCACGAGGGCTTTGATGGAATCAGCGATGGAGTAGATATTTTCAAACTCACGAGTGATTTGACTAATCTCTTTTTGTTCCATACCAAGTCTCTTACGGTATTCCTTTGGTGTGTAACCGAAATGTTTGATAAACATTCTGTTCATGTATTTAGGATCAGAGAAGCCTGATTCATAAGAGATTTCTAATAATGTCTTTTCTTTATTTGGCATTAAGCGGATGCATTGTTCCATTCTCTTAATGTTGACGTAGTTTTGGAATGTCACACCGAATAAGGAAGTGAATAAGTGTGAGAAGTGTGTTGGAGATAAGTTCTCTTGTTCAGCGAGATCTTGTAAACGGATTTGTGTTTCGAAGTTCGCGTCAATATAAGAGATAATGCGTTCCACTCTGAGGTTCTTTTGCTTTAAGTTAGTCTTTTGTGCTTCAGAGATAATTTCATATGGCACATTTTGATAACAGATCTTTAAAACCTTAGCGATGTTAGAAAGAATATTTAATTGATATAAAGGTTCTTCGATGAAGTAAGCTTTCGCAGATTCCACTAATAATAAAATCAAAGATTTTAATTCATCTTCACTTAAGTAGTCTCTTAAGTTGCAAGAATTAAAGACTGTGGTTCTAATTTGTGGGAAATATTCTCTTAAGCAATGGTTGGAAATTTGGGCAAATAAGAATAAAGGTGCATCGTCCATATTCTCCATATCTAAGGAATAAAGTGGGTCACGTAAATAAGAGTGAACTTCACCAGAATTGATTAAATAAGCATCACCAGTTTTTAAGTTGTAGGACTTATTTTTAATTTTGGCAATTCCACTACCTCTGAGAACGATAAAAATCTCAAATTCATTATGGATATGCTCTTTTCTAAATTGAATGCGGTTGACTAAAAATTTAACATGTTTGAGTTTTTCGTAACGAATTAATTCAACATCTAATTGTTTCATGTCAAATACAATCTCCTACCATTAATAACTAAGTTATTTGGCTATTTCATATTATCATTGCGCATATTTATCCACAACACAATTTTGCTAAATCTTGGGTAACAATGTTGCGCAATTTTAAATATACACATAGTGTATAAAAAATGGATTATTTAATGATATGAGGTATTTTTGGCTATTTTTAAAAAAGTTGAATATTTTAATCAAATAGCATTTTTGACTATTTTTTATAGGAAAAGCGCAATAAAAAACGACATTCATTTTAGAACGTCGTTTTATTTTTATAATTACTTACTAATTAGGCAGCTTTTCTAGCATAACCTGGAACAAACTTTTCACGGATTGTTTCGAGTGTGTCAGCTTCGATGCCAAAGTCTTCATTTAAGTGCTTATATGTTTTATCGGCCCATGTGGCGCCTTCTAAAGCTTCGGTTTTTTGATTCCATTTAGCGATTTCGCTATCATTACCTGTAGGTAAAACAGCTCTTTCACCAGCGAATCTTGTCATGACATAGTCTCTAGCACAATCTTCTTTGCTAACACCTAATAAACCTAATAAGAACCAAGAAACGATACCTGTACGGTCAGCACCGTGTGTGCAGTGTA
>CAMKQK010000054.1:0-6481 GCA_946414915.1 uncultured Caryophanales bacterium | reverse complement strand
GCTAATGGACCAGCTTCATCAACATCCACTTTGATAATAGTGGCGTTAACTTCATTGCTTACCTCTTCTAAAACAGGGGAAAGCATTTTGCATGGGCCACACCAGGTGGCGAAGAAATCCACTAATACAACGCCTTCCTTAATGGCGGCGTTAAATTCGTCACGGTCGTTAATATGTTTCAACATAATTCTTCCTCCTTTTATATGTTAGTTATTACATAAACTAATAAAATGATTGCCAGGTGTAGTGGGTAATATAGATAAGACCCATACTGGAACCATTTCCTATTATATCCGCGCCTTCCGCTATAAAGCAAAATAAACGCTCCGCTAAAAATAGCGTAAATTTGGATATCAGTCATAGCATAAGGTAAATAGTAAAGATTAGCGTCTATAGCTTTTTCAGAGAAATAAAGCACAACACTTAGTACCGCTAGAATAAGAACGCTAATCATGTTGATCGCATTTCTTTCTAAATCACTGCTTGTATATAAATCAGGATCAGTACCCGCTTGAGCGCTAAATCCTTTAACAAATGATATACCTAATAAATGAGCAAAGTAGAAGCCAATTATTAAGGTAATACCAAACCATCCATATTGTGTACGCAAGAAATATGGGAACCATAAGACTTCACCTTGGCAGCCACACATATCGTGACAATCCACAAAATATGAAGTAATACCATACGCTAATGGTAGTAATGCTAGTAGTTTCAGATACCATTTCTTTTGCTTTAAACAGAATATAGCAACTGCACCTAAAAGTAGGTCAATAAATATGACACCAGCAGTCTTCATAGAACCACCGTTGTTTTTGATAAATGGAAGCGTTTCAGTTAAGAAGACAATTAGTGATATAGCGGCCGCCATAATTCCTAATCTTAAAGCATACTTTTTAAAGTTACGGGTATGGATAACACCTTCTGCAATCATAAAGCAGAAAAGTGGTAGGGCAAGTCTACCGATATAACGGAATGGATCAATACTAAAAATAAGACCAACATGGTCAATAGTCATAGTGATTAAGGCAATAACCTTAAGCCAGAAGCTACTTAATATAAGTGGGAATTTACGCTTATCTTCCATATAATCCTCAAATAAATATTAGCAGAAACGCTAATGTATTGTACAAAACATGCGCTGTCATTGAACAAGCTGGACCACGATGTTCATAGGCTAACGTTAAAATAAAACCAGAGAACAAATAAATTGGCATTGAGCGGAGTTCGAGCATGATATCTTCCGCGCCGATTTCAAAGTGAATAAAAGCAAAGACAATAGTGGTCACAATAAAAGCAAAATACTTATTAAATCTTCTTAAAAAAGAATATAGACCGACACGATAAGTTAACTCTTCACAAAGAGGCCCCAATATGCAAAGGACAGGAATCGCTAAAAGAGGATAACCAGTAGCCGCTGCTTCGATAGCCTCCTGATTAGCGTTGTTATCAATTTTATAAAACCATGAAAGTATCGCACCTAGTATGACTGTGCCCATCACAATCGTGGCTGCGTAACCAATACCATATAAATAATCGATACCATTTGTGAATTTTTCGAGAAATAATTTTCTTCTCCCGGAAAATAAAGCAATGAGCACTAAACTAGCAAACATCACCCCATAAACAATGGACATGACTAGGACGTTTCTGAATGCTTTATCTGCAGGAAAAAACTCTCTAAAAGTAGCGACAAATATTTCTAATAGAAGCATGCCCCCATAGGCAAAGCCTACTAGAAACATTCCTAGCTGAACAAAAGGATGTAAAAAAACAACGCGTTTTGGGTAGCGTCTAATCTTAAATAATTCATTAGCTTTATGGCACTTTGGACACTCTTTAAGTGTCACATCGTGATAACTCTCACAATTGGGACATTTAGCGCCCTCAACTATATCCCTTAAAAACATTTGCTTTTAATCCTATTAAAAAAATTATACACTAATTACAGGTCTTGTTATAGTCATAACTTGTATTAAGTTATTCTTGTTGGCGTTATGAAATTTGATTATACAGCAATCACCGGATACTTTAATTTAGCACTCGTGCTTCTTTTTGTTTTATTTATCGGTGGTGTTGTGACCGCAGCATTTAGAGGCTTAAGACGTGGTGTATGGAAATCTACCCATAACATGGTCTTCATGCTTTCTTTAATTATCATCGCGTTCGTCACTTTAGATCCAATTTGTAAATTCGTGGAAGGCTTTGACTTATCTCATTGGGTTAAAGGCTCTTTTTATATCACTAAACATTTAGAGCAAGGCGGAGTCCAAACATATTGGGTACCAGTTACTTCCGTTAAAGAAACCGCCACAGAATTCGTTAAAGGCTTTTATTTAACATTTAATGTCTCAGCTTCTACCGCTAGCGCGACAAACTTTGCTTTCGCTTTAGTGGAATCCGCTTTAAAGATTGTCTTATTTATCGTCGATATTATCTTAATCCTTACCCTAGGTAACCTTTTCAGTTTCTTATCTTGGTTCCTTATTTTCCAACACTTTGTGCCGAAAATTGCTCGTAAGACAGTGAAATTAAGATGGTTAGGTGCTATTGAAACAGCAATTACCTTTGTGGTCACAACTGCTTTATTCTTTACACCTTTCACCTCTTTAGTTAACTCATTAAACCAATCCTATCAAAGAAATAAGCCAACAGGGGAAAACCAAACCATTACTAGTATTGGTAATTTCGTTGATGCTTATAACGATTCTTTATTCGCTAAAATCTTATTCAACTGGACTGTTGATGATAGTGGTATGACTATTGATACACGTTTATTCAGTACTTTTACCACTGGCATCAGTGAAGACGTCTCCATCTCCTTAGTGGGTGAACTAGCTAACTTAACAAACTTAATTGTGATCGGTGCTTCTGGTATCACTTCTAGTGAAGATAATCAAATCTCCTATAATCCAATCGGTCTCATCTCTCAAGAAGTCATTGATGGTGCTTTTGGTGTTCTTAAGAACTCTAGTTTAATTACTTCTGTTCTTCCATTAGTCGCTGACATTGCTTTAAATAGCTCAGTGATGGATAACATTGTTCCTAACCGTTTATTAGATGTTAGTGACGCTGATTGGAAAAACGAAATTGGTTATGTCCAAGATATGGTGGACTGCTTATTTGAAAGTGGTGTCCTCGATAAATTAATCATTGTAGAAGATGGTGTCCAAAAGATGCGTCCATTTGAAGGTAGTGATCTCACCTCCTTCATCGAAGAAGTCGTCTTTGACGAAGACTTTGATAAAATCCTTGGTATCTTCAAATCTATTGATGACTCTAAAGTCTTATCCCGTGTTGTTCCTGCGGTAGCATATTATTTCACACTCGCGGACAAGTCAGGCCAGGCTCAAAAGTACGTGCCATTCTCATGGGAGGAACTCAATGAATTTTCTTGGGGCTTTGAATGCTACGTCTTATTTGATTTCTTACATAAAGCCGCCACTCTTGACCGTCGATTCGTTAAAGCTATCATGGTGAAAAATGGTGCTTATACGCCAACCGAGCAAGAACAATTACCAACCTTAGAAGAACTCATTTCTCTTAACGTTGATAAGTTCAATGCTTTAGTCGTTGGTGAAATGGGAGATGACGGTAAACCAATTAACGTTGATAAAAACGGACGTACCATCGTCTTTAAAGACGGTAAGCGTATTGAAGGAAGAAATTACTGCTTATTTGATATGAAGATTATCGAAATGGCTCTTCCAAGTATTGTTGATACCTTATTCGAATTAGATTTCATGAAAGATTACTCTAAAGATATTTCTGAAGAGGATTTATATTCCTACCATGGAGCGGTTTCTAAACTCAAACAAGGCGTCATCCTTTCTAACTTTAAAAAGGAATTCGGTTCCTTATTAGATATTGTTGGTACCTTCGCTAAAGATACTGAACTCTTAACCGCTTTATTTGGTGGTGGAGGTCTCCAATCCTTATTAACCGATCAAAATAACTTCTTCTCTATCGATATTAAACATATCAATGTTTTAGGCGATGCAATTATTAAAATGGATAATTCATCCTTACTTTACTATGCAGTTGTGCCTGTTTTAAAAGGTTTATTCGGTAACATCTCTGATACATTAAACGATATCGGTTTAAGAAGTGACGTCATTGTTTCCGCGATTAATCACGATATGGAAAAAGAAAACCATACCTTCTTCGCTGATTTTGCCTCTTTATTAGATAACTGGTCAGAACTTAATAAGATTTATAGTCTTGTTGGTAGTAATAGTGATTCCTTAATGGATAAGTTTAAAGATGAAAGCGTTGTCGATGCTTTAACTAAACTTCTCTCTGTCATTTGGAAAAACCCATTATTCAATCCAACACCAAAGGCTAATGATAACTATGAAAAGAATGAAAACCTCTTTGGTTTATTAGAATATGTCTTCAGCATGACCTCAAGTATTGGTTTAAGTATTGAACGTAAAACATTAAGAAAAGTCGAAACTAACTCTCATACTTGGGATGATGAATTTGCCGCGGTTGGCAATATCATCAAATACATCGCAAATCACGATGTCACTAAGGCCGCTGATATGTTTAACGATGGTCTAAGCAGATCATCTATCGCTAATTTAAAAGATGAGGGCGAAGGCAAAGTTGGTCTACCAAAACTCTTCACTTTAGTGAATGAATCCTACATCTTTAAATCAAGTTTAGGCCCATTCTTAGATGATATGTTAGGCGATGCCTTAAGTGGCTTCCTTGTTGATAAAGGTAATAATGTTTCCTTCTCTAACATCACTGACTGGGCGGAAGAAGGTCAAAGAATTTCTAATTTATTAGATTCCTTATATAATCTCGTGCCAGAAAATGATGCAGATGCGAAGAACTTCTTATCTAATTTCGATATGTCTAAACTCCATGACATCGTCGAATTAAACGACATGCTCCATCAATTAGCCAATTCTGGTATTTTCACATACATTGATAAAGATAATGTCAGCCATTACCAATTTGGTAAATGGTTCTACACTAAGGTCAACGATTCAATGGTCAAGTTTAGTGTTAATGCTTCTGAATACGACTTATTAGCCGATCCAAAGCCAGGCGAAAACGCGACATGGTCATGGAAAGATAGCTGGGGCATTAAACCAGCGGAAAATGTCACTAACGCTGACCCATATTTCGAAGAATATAAGAATACTTATAATCCAGACTACGCTTTAGCTGATACCCATATGATTGCGTATCGTGACTTCGTGTATTTAAATGGCAAAGTTAATAGTGATCCAACCTTAGCCACTGATTGGTGTGATTATGCTGGCTTTACCACTAAACAAGAGGCCTTCTTAGCCGCCCATAAAGCGGACTTAACTAACGCGACTGGTCCATATCTCACCAATAATGATTGGGGTGCCTATTACGCTAGCGAAGCATTCATCGCTGATTATGATGAAGTCTTTAACTGTGATGAAATTTCTCGTGTTTGTAAGTTTATGACTTACTCATTACGTGTTATGGAAAAGAGAACAAGTGGCCCAGATGCTGGCACACAAGTACCATTCAATAACTTACCAATTGAAGTATTAGATGGCTTATTAAGTTCCATTAACGAAACAAGCTGCTTACGTGTTTGTTTATATAACTTCTATCGTGTCGCCGCTGAAAACTTATTAAATGGTTATAGTGCCTTCAACTTATCCAGTGCTTATAACATCTACATCGTGGACGCTAACTGTGAAATGTTTGATTTTGCTAATGCTCGTCAAGCTAGAAAAGTTGAACTCGATAAGATGATTGATTTCTATAAAGTCATCGACAAAGCCAAAACTAAAGGTATCATTGTCGGTAGTGATTTTGATTACTCCAAGATGAATCAAGATGGCTTTATCGAAGATATGAAGAAAGCCATTAAGGACTTCAATAGTTCTTATATCTTCCATCGTTCAGGCTCCGCGATTAATAACAGCCTTACCACATTCCAAGGCTTATTTAACTCTATGCTCGCTCAAAGTAGCATCAAAGATGTCATCTATTTAGGTGATAATTCACCAAAAGATAAAGTCGCAACAGAATACACAAGTAAAGAAAGCAAGATTGAATATCTTGTCACTTCTGTCTTCTTAACCGACCAACAAATTAGCGCTCAATCTTTAGACTTTGATACTCAAAGAAATAAACAATTTGATGAAATCAACGGCTTAATGGACTGCGTTGATGCCTTATATTCCTTAAAGAAAAGCGATGGTACACAAGCTAACTCCATTAATGAAGCTGATATGAATAAGAGTGAAAACGTCGAAGTCATTGAAACTTTATTCACTAAACTCAATAACAGTGACTTGTTATACGATGCCTTACCAAATTCCATCTATAACATCTTCATTCAAAATGACCAATTATCCATTGAAAATGGCGGTGAAAAAGTCGACTTTAAACGCGTTGACCCATTCTATCATTATTACTACATCGATCACATTCAAAGAGGTGAACCAGTATTTACTGCGAAATACTTACAAAAAGATATCTC
>CAMKQK010000053.1:0-6845 GCA_946414915.1 uncultured Caryophanales bacterium | reverse complement strand
AATTGGTGGATCCGACGAGAATCGAACTCGCTACCTCCTGAATGCAAATCAGGCGCTCTCCCAGGTGAGCTACGGACCCATGGCTGTATAGTAACAGCACGTAATAGAGTAGCAATTTTATTAACGGTTATCAAGAATTAATTAGTAAATTAAAGCTTTGTGATGGTAATTGTGGCGTAATCTGCAATGGTATTATCCACGGTAAAGCTGAAGCCTAAATCAATGTTTTGATTGAGTTTACCACTCTTATAGAATTGCTTGTTATATTTACTCATTGTGAATGTACTACCCATTCTAAACAAAGAGTTTGTATCAAACATATCAGTTGGTCTATAGGTTGCATTAGTGTTGTTTCTAATTAGTTGCAAAACATTAAAGTCATAGTTACCATTACCTAACGCTGATAGATAGTCATCAGAACTCTTACCGCTTTGATAAGTGTTGGACATCGCTAAATCCACGTTGTGATTTCTAACGTTTGGATTTGTGGTTAACGTATATGAATTACCATAACTACTATAGCTACTGTTGTAGTAGAAAAGACGTGCGTCAACATGCCATAGTCTAATGCCAATTTCTTGTGAACCTTTTGGATAACCATTCATGTAACGATATGTGGTATCGAATTGATTTAATCCAGTTGGAGTATAGTACTCCAATAAGATATATTCATCGAATGGTGAATTGTATTTATTGAAGCTTGGTGTTAAAAGAATCATCTCACCTGAGGTCGCAAATGGTTTGAGATTGATAGTCATACTTTCCGTAGGAATATAAGCCTTACCCCAACCTAATGCGTAGGAGCTAAATGGATCATGACCACCAACGTTATAATCTTGCATGGAGAAAGAACCTGCTGGTGTATATTGTTGAGAATAGTCATAGTAATCGTCTAAACCAAACATATGCCCCATTTCATGGATATAGGTATGCGCATCAATGCTACAATGGCTTGTATCACCACCAGTAGCACCACTCTTACCAGTTCTATCGGCAACTACTTCGTCGCCATACATAAAGTCATAGCTGGCCCAGAAGAAGGCGTTAGCGCCAGGATTATTTGTGCTATTTAATGATGTGTCTTGAACCCAGTAGCAATATGCCCAAAGGTTTTCATATGAGGTACCACCAGCTTGATTATCTGGAGCAGCGTAAATAAGCATGACACCATCTAAGTAACCATCGCCATCTTTATCAAAGTCTTTACGACTCTTAGATGGATTTTGTGTGAAATACCAGTTAGAAACTGTTTTCACTAAGTCGACTGTTCTATCTTGACCAGATTCGGTATTACCGTAATACTTACTAGTTTGATTGCAGGTGTACCAATCAGAAACAACACCATTAAGCGTTAAAGCACCATGGCTTTCTTCTTCATAATATGATTTAACACTTCTCCAGCCAGTATCACTGTTGGAACCGAAGTATGTTTTTTGGATATCTTCTCTGACTTTTGTTTTACCACTATTGGTAATGTAGTTACCTGAATCTGTGAACCAAACAGGGATAACGACAATGTTCGCTTCGCCAACAGATGGGGTTGATGAAAGCGAATACACGTTGTTATTAATCAGATCTTTGTAGGTTGCAGAAGCATATTCCGCCGCAATTGGTGGATCTTGGTGAGTAGAACTTGAGGATGAGCTGCTGCTAGAGGAGCTTGTTGAGGAACTTGAACTAGAAGAACTTGATGAACTACTAGAGGAAGAACTGCTCGAAGGGGGGCTGCTGGATGAACTACTGCTAGAGGAGCTGGATGAACTACTCGAAGAACTGCTAGATGATGAACTCGAGGAGCTGCTAGATGATGAACTAGAAGAACTACTGCTCGAAGAGGAGCTAGAAGAACTGCTAGAAGATGAGCTTGATGAAGAAGACGAACTACTTGACGAACTACTCGAAGAGCTACTACTTGAAGTATCACTAGAAGATGAGCTTACGGAGCTATCTTCACTAGAACCTGAACTTGTTGTAGAGGATTCACTAGAACTTGTGGATGATTCAGTTGAATCAGTACCAGTACTTGTGGATGGGATTTCACTATTTGTGGTTTCACCTGGTTCTGAAGTTGAAGGAGGTTCGGTCTTATATGTATATGGATCACTGGCACCTTCAAAAAGGTGAATAGCGAATTCACAGGAAGTTAATGTAAGCATTAATGTGACAGAGATACCTAATAATAATTTCTTTTTCATAACTTAATTATACAACCGCTTATAGCGGGATACATTATTATAGAGCAATTGAAGCGATAAGATAAGTAAAAAATCAAAGCGTAATAATTGGGCGATAAGAATGTTTCGATAACATGGGCACTTTAGTGACTTAATTTTTTCAAATATTCAACTTTTTTGAAATATGTTTAAAAGATGAAAAATCACTATTACACAAATAGAGGTTAATTATTAAAGGAA
Organism: uncultured Caryophanales bacterium; assembly: GCA_946414915.1. Lineage (GTDB taxonomy): Bacteria > Bacillota_I > Bacilli_A > RFN20 > CAG-826 > RUG14515. The sequence continues at coordinate 4,431 of CAMKQK010000053.1, read as the reverse complement.
GAATATTGAGAACGCAATAAGATACTGTGCGACGTAATAAGTAATCGAATTAGAGATTAAATCAAACGGTTTATCTTTGCCTTCACCAAAGTATGTACCACAGAGGATAAGATCACTAAGAGCGAAGAGGATGCCACCAATAAAGAGCATGTTATATGATGCTACTTGCATACCGTGTGAAATAGCTAAATATCCCGCAGTGGCAACCATCATGAACAAGATAACGCCATAAACGAAACTAATAATCTTATATTCTTGATAGTTATATTTAAGTGGCTTTTCTAAAAGAATGACCGCTACTCCACATAATAAGCCAAAGGCTAAAGGAATGACATAAGCATACCAATCGGTTGGATAGGCTAAATGTCTCATCATGCCGTATATATAGAAGATATGACCAACAGCGAAACAGCTGAAACCTGCAAAGGTGTATGTGCGTGTATGTTCCTTGTATACGTATTTAAATCCTAACCAGATATCGCCTAATAAACCCATAGCTAATCCACATATTGCGAAGAAGCCAAATGGAGGATTACCGTTTTTATAAACGGAATAAGCCGCTAAAGCGATGAAAAGGAACGATGTTGTGGCTTTAATCATCGTTGATTTTACTGATGTTTTCTTCACTTTTTCGATGATGAAGAAGGTCAAACAAATGGCCCCTAAAACTAATAAGACGATACAACCTGCCATAAAGACTCCTTGGCAAATAACATTATTTTATTTGATTATTTCTATCTTTATTGTAGCAAGTTTCTTTTAAATAAAAAAGATTTGAAGTAATCTCCTCAAATCTCTTTCTTTTTAGCTTCTCTTTCCGCTTTGCGTTTTTGTAACTCAATGTTGTTATTATAGATTCTTAATAACCTTGGTAAGTTATGCTTAAGAACAAAAGCGGGTAACACAATTAATATCGCATTAATAATGGCCACTGGTAAGGCAATGGTTAGCCAGATATTGGATTGACCAGTATACATTCTCCAATCTAATAAGATTAATAAGAATGAAGCAGGTACACTATAGAAGTGAATAGCGATGCCGTATCTGGCTTCTAAAATGAAACGACCAATATATTCGTTATCAAATGGACTAGCGACATGGTTTTTATGAAAGCCAGTGAAGCTACCTAATTCTGGAACGTGATCTTTCCATTTTTGCACTCTTAAGAAGTTATAAAACTTCATTTCTTTATCAGTGGTTCTAAAGATGCCTTTATCCTTTTGGAAATACTTTTCAGGCATCTTACGAATAACGATCGCCACTACTGCGTCAATAAGTATAGCAATAACGGTTAATGCCACAGTGAAAATGATATATAACCACCACTTGTCATGATATAAAGGATTAAACAAGATGTTTAATGTCGCAGTTATAATCATGGCAACAACAATGATAACTAAATAAAGAATCATTATTCTTCCTCAGGCAAATAGGTGAGCGGTTCACCATAGACTTTTTCGTAAATCTCTTTACATTGTCTTTCGTTTTCCTTAAGCATATAAGCCATGTTTTCTTGTTGGCTTAAGCCTTCATCTGGATAGATTGGTTTTAAGATATGTAAAGTATAGGCTTGAATATAAGCACCATTTTCATCAGTTTTATCAGTATCACGCATAGTGATGAATGTTGGAATAACTGGAACGTTATTCTTACTAGCGAAAATGAAGGCACCTTGTTTTAATGGCTTTGGTTTACGATAGTTCCACCACATGGATTGTTCTGGATAGATTAAGATGAAGTGACCTTTTTTAAGAATCACACCGATGGATTTATATAAATCTCTTAAAACAGTTGGGTTAGTGGCTAATGGTAATGTGTTACAGTTTCTTAAGAAATAACCATATAAGCCAGGCATTGTGTAGTTACCTTCCCTAATGATTTTGAAGAGTTTCTTTCTTCTCATATACTTTCTCATCGCAAGATGAATAGGGACACTATCGAATGGGGAGAAGTGATTCGCAGTGACAATTGCCCCACACTTCACACTCTTAAGGTTTTCAATACCTTCATAGCCATCGATGACAATGCGGCCTTTTTTAATTTGATGTTTGAAATAATAGTTGGAATAGTAATTCGCCCACATCGTTTTAATCTTACTGGTGCATTTCTTTCTTAAATAATCGACATCACCAGGCATTAAATGATGGTATGGAGGATCGTTTTCCACGTCCACATCAAATTTGCGTTGTCTTTCTAAAGCGTTGATTTTATCAACAATGATTTGTCTTTCTTTGCTAAGTTTAGGAAAGATTGGTTCATCTTTTCTAATTCTTTGGTCAATGGTTTGATATGGTTCCCATTTCTTCTTGCCGTTGATCTTTTGATGATATTCTTCGGCTTTTTCTGCTTCTTGATTGCAGAAAGCTTTCACACCATCAACACCTTTAAGGATGTTATCAACGACTTCTTGAGGAATGGCTTCCCTATTAGCAATGATTTGTTCTTTTAAACCCGCCATTTCAGCGTATTTAAAGAAGAACTCTTCATACATGATGTTCTTTAAGTTCCATGGTTTGAACATTAAGTTATAGTGAACCAAGAATGGATTATCGACTTTTTCACCAAGTGGCATAACGTTCCATCTTGGATCTAAGTAAGTGACTCTATCTTTACAAAGATAGTTTAAGACGTCTTGGTCTTGAGCGACTTTAAAAGTCACCTTCTTGATTAAAGAAACGAATCTTCTTTCTAAACCAAATTCTCTTAACTTCTTAAGGTTCATTAATAAGATACCAGCGTTGAAGTATTTAGTGTGGTCAACTTGTAAGACTTTCTCAACATAGTTAGAGAACTCACTAAATAATTGCACGGAAGCATCTGGAATAGCACCCACGAGATTATCGCCTAAATCAGTGAAATAAAGTTTAGCGACGTCATCTAAAAGGACGATATCACTATCGAGATATAAACCCTTGCTAATAGTTGGGAATAGATCAGGAAGGAATAAACGATAATAAGTGGTAATTGTGTAATAGTCACGAACGTCTAATTTAACAGATAAGGCATGGACCTTAACAGCGACGTTGAAAAATGAGATGAAGATTTTTTTATTATCTTGAAATTTACGGACCGCTCTCTTACTTTCAAGAGATAAGCCATCGTGAATAATAGTTAAACGATATTTGTAATCATCAGAAGCGTGTGCGACGATACTCGCGATAGTTGTAGATAAAAAAGGAATATAGTTATCATCAACGGTGAAGAATAAACGCACTACTTTTTTTCTAACCATAAGGCACCTCCTTCAGGCTAGACAATGATAACAAAAAAAGTTTTAAAAGCAATTCTATTTAGCCATTTTTGACGTCTACTAGCCATTTCCCAATTAGTAGAATTACTAAAACGCAAAAGTGTACATATTATTTTTAGAACAAAAAACTATGTTTTCTTCACAAAAAAGGAGGAATAAATCCTCCCTTTTTGTCGTTTATGCGAGTATAACTAATTAGTCGTTATTTGCTTTAGCAACGATTGGTAATGTGTTATTAACGTTACCATTGCCCATTCTATTTGGTCTGGCAACCATCGCGTTTTGAGAAGCGTTACCTTGTGCGGTAACAACATAATCATCATTGGCGAATAAGACACCAGATTGAGCTGGGTTAAAGCCATCTAACCAATCGGCAAATGGATTTTGTGCTTTTGTTAATAAAAGATGCGTCTATTGCGCATCTGTTTTTAATTTGCTTCTTGAATGCTTTAATGCGTTATAAGCAATAATGTCCACGATAAGGGCCACTAAGAGTACTGGGAACATCCAATAAAGTATTTCGCGAAATACTGGCCAAGGTCCATGTAAGCCATGATGAGCGCCCATCATATACGCGATGCTATCAACAATAACCGCAGTGAGTGGACCCATTGTGGACACTAAGAACAAAACAAAGATTGTAACGTTAATTGGGTATTTAAAATATGGTTTCATCTTGCTTTTATTTTAGACCCAATCTGAAAAAAGTGCAAATTTACAATCTATTTGATGGATTCGAGTTCAGTTAAAAATCCATTTGGATTATTGAGATCCATAATGCTTAAGAGTTTAGCTTCATCATTGACTAAGCGAACATTATAGCATCTATTGGTCTATCGGTATCAAAATATTCTCGATGCAATCAAAGAAAAAGGACTGACACTTTCGTATCAATCCTTTAATTTCTAAATGTCTCCATTTAACCATTTTGATACAATTGCACCCAATCACTGCGTGAAGTTGCACCCAATCGAGGCATTTGCACCCAATTTTGCACCCAATTGTTATAGAGTGGGTATGGAGTTTCGAACCCTAAGTTGATGGAAATTCTAATATCAACTTTTGGACTTGATTTATTGTATCATAGCCACTACCGAGGTCAAGAAAAAAGACCCACCAACTAAGTGATTCCCAATTGTGTTCGCAGATGACGTATTTGCTTTCCTGTTGTAATATTCGTC
>CAMKQK010000052.1:0-7062 GCA_946414915.1 uncultured Caryophanales bacterium | reverse complement strand
TTCCTTCTCCAAAATGGTGTTGGTGATGGTGGTCAATGGGATATGTTTGTTAACTTAGTTAATAAATATGGTCTCTGCCCAAAGAATGTTTATCCAGAAACAAATACAAGTAGCGCGACAAGAGAAACCGCGCAATTAATTAACTTCACCATTCGTAAATTCGCTAGTGACGCTAAAGCGTTATATAACGAAAAAGGCTTAGATGCCGTGAGAGAAGAAAAAGAAAGAGTCTTAAACAAGATTTACTTCTTATTAATTGATGCCTATGGTGTGGTACCAGAAAAGTTCGATTTTGAATATACCGATAAAGATGGTAACTACCACATCGAAAAAGGCTTTGATGCTTTATCCTTTAAAGATAAATATCTCGGTGATTCTTTAAACAATTACGTTTCCTTAATCAACGCTCCAACAAAAGACAAAGCCTTTGGTAAAACTTATACAGTTAAATATTTAGGTAACGTTGTGGGTGGTAAAGACGTTACACACTTAAACGTCAACATGGACAGAATGAAAGAACTTATCTTAAAGCAATTAAGAGATGATCGTATCGTTTGGTTCGGTAGTGACGTTGGTTTCTATGGTGATAGAGAAGAAGGCGTTTGGGATGATGCAAGATTTGACCTCAACACTCCTTTTGGCTTAGACCTTAAGATGAACAAGGGTGAATCCTTAGATTACCATGCTTCTCAAATGAACCACGCCATGTGTATTACTGGTGTCTCCTTCAAAGAAGAAAAACCAAGCAAATGGAAGATTGAAAACTCCTGGGGTAAAGACCGTGCTAAAGATGGTTACTACATCATGAGTGGTTCTTGGTTCGACCAATTTGTCTATCAAGCTGTCGTTGATAAGAAATATCTTAACGAAGAAGAATTAAAAGCTTTGAAAGAACAACCAATCGTCTTAAAACCATGGGATCCAATGGGTTCTCTCGCAGACTAATATGCAAAAATTCCAACTCTACTTGTTCGATTTTGATGGGACATTATTTGATACCATCGAAACATCTAAATACGTTTTTAGGAAAGCCTATGAATTTTTAGGCATTCCTTTAAACGAGGACGAGGTTTTACAGTTCACTCGTGAACCAATCCCTGTGAGCTATAAAAGAATGGGGGCGCCTATAGAAAAATATGACGCTTTCATGGCGCAAATTGAAAAGTATCTCAATACCACAAAAGAGAGTATTGATTTGACTGACATCTATGATGATACATATGACACAATCATCGATTTAAGAATGGATGAAGCGGATTTAGGTATCGTCACTTCTAATAACGTTCCTCACGTGAGAGACATCCTAAGGAAATTCGATATGCAAAAGGATTTCTTTACCGTTTTAGTGGGTAACCGCGAAGCGCCTAATCCAAAACCTTCACCAGAACCAATCTTAAAAGCCTTAGAAATGATTAACTATAAAGGCGATAAGAAAGACGTTTGCTATGTCGGTGATTCTCTTAATGACTGCTTAGCCGCGGTTAACGCAGGAGTGGTGCCAATCTTACTCGATAGAGATGATGAATATAAGGACGCTCCATATACAAGAATTCATTCTTTAAGCGAACTTTTATAAATAATTGTTTCGTCTAACGTCTTTATTACGTATAATAAAAACACTTAGTATTTATGGCTAAAAAGAAAAGAAGGGGCGTCAAAGTCTATAAGCCTCATAGTGTTGGTACAATCTTATATGCGATTTTTGGTTTAGGCATTATCGCTTGTTTAGCTGTATTTGCTTTAATGCCAATGTTTTCTTGTGTTAAAGAAGGCGAAGCCACAATTACCTTTACTGGTTTAGAATATCTTTTCTTCTGCTTCAGAAAATATATTAGTAGTTTTGTGACAATTCCCGCGCAAGCCGCTGGATTTGAAGCCTTACTCGATCATGAAACAAGTAACGTTTTATTACAAAACATTCAAAAGTTCCATGAATTCATTGAATTAGGCATTGGTGCATTCTTTGTGCTCAGTGCTTTCTTCGCGGTATTTGAAGTTTTCTGCAGCTTATTTATGCTCATCCTTGGCAAAGCCAAACATCCAAAAGCTATTAAGACATTAGGCTGGTTAGTCTTCTGGTTCTTCGCAATTGGCTATGGCTTATCTTATCTCTATTTTGTCTTCATCATGCAAATCGCTGGTGAAGGACTAATGATTAAACCAGATAATCTTTCACTCATCTCTTTAGGCGCAATGTTAGTGTGTGGTTTATTCTTAACCGGCATCTATCGCATCTGCTTAAAAGATCGTATTGCTTTTAAAAAGAACAAACATAGAGATGACGATGATGAAGAGGAAGAGGAAGCTGAGGTGTCTCCCCGGCAAGTGAGCCAAGAATATAACTTGCCTCAAGAACAACCCGCTCCTAGTAACAACGGACAAAGTGTTATTACCATCGGTAATAGTGCATATAAAAAGAACAACGATATTGCGAAAGCTGATATCCCTGAAGGTATTGTTTCTTTAGGTAGTTCGGCGTTCGCTAATTGTGAAAATCTTCAAGAAGTTAATCTTCCAAGTTCTTTGCAAGAAATTAGCTTCGATTGCTTCTTAAATACCCCAAAACTTACTAAGATTAATTATGCAGGTACTGTGGAACTTTGGAAAACCATTAAACGAGGCAATAACTGGCTCGGTAAAAGTGGCACCAAAACTGTGCACTGCAAAGATGGAGACATCAAAGTCAATCCAAAACATTAATTGCCAATTAAACTCCCTATGAACAAATTAGAATATGTCATCGATCATGAGAAATATATTCTAGGCAAAGATAAAAACAACAAAACTCGTTACGTGAACGAAGTTCAGAATGTTGTCTTTCCTATCGTTTTAGAAATAGATCGCGTTTGTCGCAAAAACAATATTCCATACGCTTTAGCTTTTGGTAGTGCTTTAGGCATTTATAATTATGGTGGTTTCATCCCTTGGGATGATGACGCGGATATTGTTTTTAACTATGAAGATTTAGATAGACTCATTGAAGCCTTTAAAAAAGACCTTAGTCCAGACTTTGTTTTTGATTGCTACGAAGTAGATAAACGTTATAACATCCTTCAACCCACAATCAAAGTGAAGAATAAAAACGGCCCAACGATGCTAGATAATAACTATAAACGCTTAAAAGACCGCATCCACTCTAGCGATGGATTCTTTGTTGATATGGTCGCGCTTGTCGGTATGAAAGACGCGAAAGCTCATCGAAAATTGCTTAATAGAAGTAGAAGAAGATTGATTTCTTATTTCATCCAAGATTATTTCTTTAACCATGACCCACTTAAACTAAAAAATAAGATGAAAATGGATGAAAAGAAATACGCGGAGATGTATAAAGACGCTCCGTTTGTGGCTCAAACTGCTTTATTACCTTTCCCTAGACAAAAAGACAATTTACTTCCAAAGGAAGTAGTTTACCCATTTAAAGAATATGATTTTAATGGTCATAAACTATATTCATTCAATAACGTTGAAGCTTTCTTAACACAGTTCTTTGGTAAAGACGCTTTAAGAAAATATGACGGGGAAAAATGGATTGATCCATGTCCAAAAAATAAAAGAAAACCAATGCATATCAAAGAGTTTGACTTGGATAAATAACTTATTTTATAAAAAAATATTTACAAAACGCTTAAATTAGATATAATGACTATGCTGTTTAACGAAAGTTAAGCAGTGTATACTCTGAATAAGAGTGGCCAAAAGCCACTCTTTGTTTTTGAAGGATATGGAACTAAAAGAATTAAAAAGCCTCATCGAAAAGAAAGTTAACGAAAGTGGTTATACCCTTGAAGAGTTTTCTTATTCTCACGCTAATGGTCAAGATACATTGACTTTAGTGGTGGATAAAGATGTCGACATCGATATGAACATGATCGTGGAATTAACAAATTCCGTAAACGTTTATTTAGATGAGATTAATCCTTTTGAAAATCCATACACCTTAGATTTATCTTCTTTAGGCGCAGAGAAACCTTTAAAAGTTAATAATCTCGCACCATACGTTGGTAAGTACGTGAACGTTCACATGATTAATCCAATTAAGGGAGAAAACATCTACGAAGGCGAACTTAAGGAAGTTAATGACGATAATATCGTCATCGTCTATCGTAATAAAACTAGGAGTATTCCATTAGAGATATTAAAGTCTAATATCTACAAAATACGTTTAGCGATTAAATTTTAAGGAGTAAAAATTATGGCTATTAACGCAGCAGACTTCCTTGCCGCTCTTGAAGAAATTGAAGCGAGCAAAGGAATTAGCAAGCAATCTATTCTTGATTTTTTACAAGAATCCCTCATCAAAGCCTACCGTAAACAACTTGGTGGTGATGACGCTGATGTCCGTGTCAATATCGACCCAGAAAAAGGCATCATTGATATGTGTCAAGCCAAAGCCGTTGTGGACGAAGTAGAAGACGATTTCTTACAAATCAGCGTGCAAGACGCGAATGCTTTAGACAAGTCTAAAACATACAAAAGCGGTGACGAATTCTACATTCCTGCATCTATCGAGGAATTAAAGAAAGCGACCGCGATGAGCGTCAAGAGCATGATGAAACAAAAATTCGCCGAAGCGGAAAAGAGCATTCTTTATGAAACATTTAAAGATAAGATCGGTACCCTCATCACTGGTAAGGTTGAAAAAGTTGATGAACGTGGTATTTCCGTGAACATTGTTAAAACATCTGTTTATTTACCAAAGAAAGAATTAATTGGTGATGAAAGATTTATTGTTGGCGAAACTGTGAAGATTTACGTTGATGACGTGGCTAGTGGCACAAAAGGTGCGCACATCGTTGTTTCACGTAGTAAAGAAGGTTTCTTAAGATGTTTATTAGCAGAAGAAATTAGTGAAATCTATGATGGCACAGTCCAAATCAAAGCTATTGCCCGTGAAGCTGGTGAAAGAAGTAAAGTTGCCGTTTTTAGCAAAGATCCAACCATAGATCCTGCCGGTGCCTGTATTGGTAGCAACGGTGGTAGAATTCAAAAAGTGGTTTCCCAATTAGGAAACGGTGGTATTAGCAAAGAAAAGATTGATATCATCGGTTACAGTGAAAACACTGCCTTATTCATCATGGAAGCTTTAAAGCCTGCCCGTGTGTTAGGTGCGGTTGTTGACGAAGAAAACAAGAGCGCGATCGCCATTGTTAATGACGATTCCTTCTCTCTTGCCATCGGTCGTCGTGGTGTTAACGTCCGTTTAGCCGTTAAGTTAACTGGTTATAACATTGATGTTAAGACAGAAGCTGCCGCTATTGAAGAAGGTCTTACATACGTTTCGTTTGAAGAAGCACAAGCGGAAGAAAACGCTAAGAAAGCCGAACAAATTATGCTTAAGAAAGCTAACGAAGAAAATGCTGCTCAACCAAGTGTTTTACGTGGCTTACCAGAAGGCTATGTTGCTCCTCAAGACCGTGTTTATGAAGAAGAAGCTAATGAAGATAATGCTGACTTAAACGAAGCCTTAGAAAACGAAGTCGAAAAGAAAGAAGTCGTTATCGAAGCTCCAGTTGAAGAAGCTAAAGTCGAAGAAGCTCCAGTCCAAGAAGAAAAGAAAGAACAACCTGTCGAAGAAGTCAAAGAAGAGGTTAAAGAAGAACACAAAGAAGTTAAGACAACAACTTCTATTGAAGCCCTTGAAAAATCTCTTGCTGATGAATCAACACGTAAGGCTAATAAAGGCGCTAAAAAGTCCTTTAAGAAGAACAATAAGAAAGCCGACGACGAAGAAGAGAACGAAGAAAATAAACCAGTTATCGCAACTGGCGAAAGAATGTCTATCTATACCGAAGAAGAACTTCGTGAAATGGAAGAAGAAGAACAACTCGAAGACGAAGTCGACGATGAAGATGTTGATTACGACGAATACGATGAGTATTACGACGACGACGGTAGATAATGGATAAAACTATTCTTAGAACATGTATCGTTACTAGAAAGCTCTTAAGTAAGGAAGAGATGTTTAGAATCGTTAAGACTCCTAATCACGAAATAAAGATCGATTCCTCTTATGTAGCCAAAGGTCGCGGTTGCTATTTATCTAAAGATAAGAGCCTTATCTTAAAGGCTAAAAGCAAACGCATGATCGAGAAACATTTAAAAGTCGGAGACTGTCAAAAAGTCTATGACGAACTATTAGAATTACTATAAGAAAGAAGGTGCAGTTGATGGGAAAGAATTTTAAAAATAACAATTCAGGACGTGAAACAAACGTTTCCACAAAAGTCAAAACGGACCGTGTCAAATCTAAAGTGAACGGTGGCGTCTTTGTTTACACTGGTGCGATTAGTGCGGGTGAACTTGCTAAGACAATTAATGTCCCTCTTGGTGATGTTATCAAATTCTTGTTCTTACAAGGCAAAATGGTGACCATCAACACAATCCTTGATGATGAACTTATTGGTCTTGTTTGTTTAGAGTTTGGCTATGACTTCCAAAAGAAAGTTATTGTCGCTGCTGAACACTTCGAAGACGTCGAAATTAACGATGATCCAAGTAAGTTAAAACCAAGACCTCCAGTTGTGACCATTATGGGTCACGTTGACCATGGTAAAACCACCCTTATTGATGCGATTAGAAACTCTAATCTTGTCGAAGGTGAATTCGGTGGTATCTCCCAAGAAATTGGTGCTTATCAAAAAGAAATCAATGGTCAAAAGATTACATTTATTGACACTCCAGGACACGAAGCTTTCACTGCGATGAGAGCCAGAGGTGCCGGCGTCACTGATATTGTCGTTTTAGTGGTTGCCGCTGACGATGGTGTCATGCCTCAAACAATTGAAGCTATCGACCACGCTAAAGCAGCAGGCGTCCCAATTATTGTGGCCATTAACAAAATGGATAAGCCAGGTGCTGATCCAGAAAGAGTGAAAAACGAACTTATTGCGCACGATGTTATTTGTGAAGAATTCGGTGGCGATGTCATCGCTGTTGAAATCTCCGCGAAAAAGAAACAAAACATCGATGGTTTACTCGAAAGTATCCTTTTAGTGGCCGAAATGAAAGAATTAAAAGCCAACCCAGACAGATACGCTCTTGGTACAGTATTAGAAGCTAAAC
>CAMKQK010000051.1:0-7236 GCA_946414915.1 uncultured Caryophanales bacterium | reverse complement strand
CAGATAGAATCAGAGAAGTTATCGGTACTGGTGGTAAAGTCATTAACGAAATCATTGCCCAATGCGACAATGTGAAGATTGATATCGAAGATAATGGTCAAGTCACTATCTACCATATGGATAGAGATACCATCAACAAAGCTAAAGGCATGATTCAAGACATCATCCGTGAAGCAAAAGTTGGCGAAGTCTTTGAAGGCGAAGTCAACCGTGTTGAAGACTATGGTGCATTTGTCCACTTATTCGGTAATGTTGATGGCTTATGCCATGTCAGCCAATTAGGCTATGGCTATATTGATAGAGCCCAAGATGTCGTTAAAGTTGGTGATACACTCAAGGTTAGAGTCACTGAAATCGACGAAAAAGGCAAAGTCAAAGTTTCCCACAAGGAATTCGCTGAAAAGCCAGAAAACTACGATGAAGAAAAAGAAAGAGCGTCCCGCCCAGAACACATTCATCGTCCAGACAAGTCCTTCAAAGGACCAAAGAAATTCAAAAAGTAAGCTTTAATAAGCTGAAATATAAGGCCATGTAAAAGTGGCCTTTTTTCTTTTGTTTATCTCCCTTTTATTTAATTTTTCCCTATTTACATGCGCATTCAACGTGTATAATTAAAAGTAGATAAAGGGACAACAAAAGTAACATTTTCTGTTTTTAGGGTGTTATTTTTAAGTCCAATAGAAATAATGTTTTCTAAAAAAGAAAGGATTTTACAATGAAGAAAAACAAGATTTTTCTACCAATGATTGGTTTACTTGCTTTTTCTATGGGTTTGGTCGGTTGTAACAAACCAGCGGAAAACTCAAGCAACAACAGCCAATCTTCACAAGTCGCCCCACAAAAGGAGACTATTAAAGTCACAGACCCAGACAACAAGACTTCTAGCGAATTAGAAGTCGAAAAAACACTTCAATTAAAAGCCAACGTTGATGGTGTCACATGGAAATCTGCAAACGAAAAGATCGCGACAGTTGATAACGCAGGTAAAGTTACCGCAGTTGCTCCAGGTGAAGTCAAAATCAAAGCTTCTAAAGAAGGCTACTTCGATGGTTCTTATTCCTTAACAGTTAAAAGAGCTGCCGCTTTAGCGAAAGTAGCATTCGAAAAAGCTGATCACTATGCCGCTGATGGTTGGTGGGGCACAGCCGATGATGGTTGGTCACCAATCTATGCTAGAACCGAAGGCAATGCTTCTGACGCACAATGCATCGCCCACATGGATAATGGTGATAAAGAAACATTAACATTTACAAGTAACGCCGCTATTAAAGCCGAATTAGTCATCATGATGGCATCTCAAAACGGTGTCGAAGACATGAGCACAGTCATGGGTGTTAAATTCAATAATGCTGACATTGCTATGACAGGCAAAGCTTTAGAAGCAACTGGTGATAACAACACATTCGCCGAATTCTCACTCGGTGAACAAAATATCATTAGTGGTGATAACGTCTTAGAATTATCCTTCTTAGCCTCCGCTCCATATATCGACGATTTAGCTATTTATTCAAAACAACAAGCTACAATCGCTGTAAAAGAAGCTGCTGCTAAAGAACAAATCGTTTTAGCTGAAACAACATTAGCCGCTTACATCGATACAGAAAGTCAAATCAATGTCACAAAACCAACTTCCTTAGAAGGAATAACATTCGTTTCTAGTAAAGAAGATGTTGCCTCTGTTAACCAAAACGGTAAAGTTACTGGCCATAAATTAGGTACAGCCACAATTACCGCGATGAAACAAGGCTGGTATTCCGCTAGATTAGAAGTCGTCGTTGATAAAGCTGGTGTTGAAGGCGAAATCAGAGTTCAAGCTGAAGATGCAGAAGAAATTCCAGAAGGTTTCCATAACTATACTGATAAAACAAGTGGTATCCAAAACGGTCACTACGGCGGTGCTTATATTACCGGTTATGACGTTAGCTCTGCTTGTACATTAAGCTATAAGTTCAATTCTCCAAAAGCCCAACAAATGAAACTTATCATTGCTGGTGCTTCTCACTATCAAATGGCTGAAGACTTTGTCTTCGGTGTTGACTGTACATTAAAACTCAATGGTACAGCAATCCAAGCCAATAGTGGTGCAAAGATTGAATCTAACCAAGTGATGGGTGCTCCAACTGTTGAAGTTGAAATTGGTATCGTTAGTGTTATCCAAGGTGAAAATACATTCGTTATCGAATTTGCGGAAAGAGCTCCTGCTTTAGACGCATTCAGATTCATTCCTGCAAACGTTAACTAATAGCAAAGCAAACAAATAAAGGCCCTCTTAAAGAGGGTCTTTTTTATGTCTATATCAATAAATAATAAAAAGTTGTTACAATTGTATAAGTATTAATATATAATGAATCCATAAAGGGATTACATTGTTATTTAGGGGCATTCGAATAGGGTGCCCTTTTGACGTTGTATTCCAAATGAGAAAACATTTTAAATAAAAAGAGAAAGGAATTTTAAAATGAAGAAAAAGATTTTTCTCCCAATGATTGCTGCTTCATTACTTTTTGGTATGGGCTTAGTCGCTTGTAACAAACCTGCCGATGCAACAAGCAATCAACCATCATCAACCGTTCCAGCAAAGCCAAAGATTAACGTTACTGCTGCTGGTGACAAAAAAACGTTAGAAATTGACGAAGAAGTTCAATTAAGCGCTGACCAACAAGATGTCGCATGGAAATCCAGCGATCCAGCAGTTGCAACTGTTGATAATACTGGTAAAGTCAAAGCTCTTGCTTCCGGTACCGTCACAATTACAGCTTCTAAAGAAGGTTACCAAGATGGTAGAATCGCTATCACAGTTAACAAAGCAGCTGCTTTAGCTAACCTCAAAATGGAAGAAGCTGATCACTTTGCCGCTGATGGTTGGTGGGGTACAGCCGCTGAAGGCGCTACACCAATCTATGCTAGATCAAGTGGTAATGCTTCTGATGGACAATGTATCGCCCACATGGACAACGGTGATAAAGAAACATTAACATTCACATCTGATAAAGCTATCAAAGCCGAAATCGCTGTCTTAATGGCTTCTAGAACAGCCGTTGATGATTTAGGCGCAGTCATGGATGTTAAATTCAATGATGCTGCCATCAGCTTAGCAGGCAAAGCATTCGAAGGTGGCGATTCCAGCAACTTCGTCGAAGTGTCCTTAGGACAACAAGACATCAAAGCTGGTGACAACGTCTTATTATTCGAATTCAAAGCTTCTGCTCCATACTTCGATGATGTCGTTCTTTATTCTAAAGAAACAGCGACAATCACCGTTAAAGCTGCTCCAGCTAAAGAAACAATTGCGATTACAAATACCGAACTTAAGGTCGCAGTTGGCGAAACACTTCAACTTACAGGCGCTCCAGAAGGTGCCACATTCGCTTCTAGTGATGAAACCAAAGCCGCAGTTGACAATACAGGCAAAGTTACCGGTGTTGCTGCTGGTAATGTTAACATTACAGTTTCAAAAGCTGGCATGATCTCAGCAAGAGTCGCAGTTACAGTTGAGAAAAAAGCTGCTGCTAACCAAGCTATCGTTGAAATCGAAACAGGTACATGCGATCCAGCCGAAGGTGGCGCTACATTCAAAAACGCTACTGGCGGTTATAGAGTTACCGATGCTTTCCCAGTCAATGCTGTTATCACACTTAACTTTGACGCTCCACAAGCTGGTGCTTACAAAATGGTCTGGACTTGTAGAAGATCCTACAATCAAGGCGAATTTGATAATAAGTTCACTACAGCCTTTGAAATCAAAGTCAATGGTACAGCTATTGCTTCAGAAGCAGAAGTCAATGGCAACAGTTGGGCAGACTATGAAGTCGCTGAAGTCACTCTTAAACAAAGTCAAAACGTCGTGACAATTAAAGCTTTAACTGAAATTAACCCAATCAACATTGATACATTAACATTTAATTTAAAAGCCTAATTTTAGTTTTCATTAAATAAATACTTGGTCTCTCACCTAGTGAGGGACCTTTATTTTTGCGTTTTAAAATCAAAATAATAAGATAAATGCTAGTAATAATTACATGAGCTCATATATAATGAAACCAGAGAAAGGATTTTGTTATATTAACAACATTCGTTTTGAAGTGTTTTTATAGCAAACTAAATTTTTAATAATGAGAAAAGGAAAATTATTTTTACCACTTGTCGCGTTATCTTTAACTTTTGGTTTAGTGGCTTGTGGTTCTAAGGAATCCCAACCAAGTAACCCATCACAAAGTGGTCAACCATCCCAACCAAGTTCCAGCGTGCCAAAGAAAGAAACAATTAAAGTTACTGCCGCTGACAACAAAACAACATTAGATCCAGAAGAAACAGTACAATTAAGTGCTAAAGTGGGCGATGCCGTTCTTGATGGCGTGACATGGGAATCTTCTGACGCCACAATCGCTTCAGTTAATAATGGTTTAGTTACTGGTCTTAAGAAAGGCGAAGTGACCATTACCGCTAAGAAAGATGGTTACAATAATGGTAGTATTACCATTAATGTTAACGGCAATAGTATTATTGTCCAAATCGAAGATGGTAAGAGTGAAGGTGATGTCGTCACATTCAAAGACTCCCATAACGTTGAAACAAACATGGTTGATGCCTGGCCAAACGGTGCAACATTAACATTAGAATTCAACGCTAAGAAAGCTGGCAACTATGAACTCCACGTTTTCTGTAGAGCGCATGGTGGTTATCAATCCACAAATACCGATGTCTTCGCTGAGACAATGGAAATTAAAATCAATGATACTGCCGTAACACTTTCTGGTCAAGCTGAAGGCGGTACATTCACTGATTATAAGATGGCGGATGTTGCTCTTGTTGCTGGTAAAAACACCATGACAGTGAAAAACATCGCTGCGGATGGTGCTGATGGTGCGACCTCAATGTCCACAATCGACTTATTCGAATTTGTGCCAAAAGCCTAATTAGAAACTAATTAATAATACTTAGCCTCTCAGGAATGAGGGGCTTTTCTTGTTGCATTTATTCTTTCTTATTCGTAGAATAAAAGTGATAAGAGAATGTAATATGGCTAATCAAATACATGATGTTTTAATTATAGGTGCCGGTGTAACCGGTACTTTAATCGCTCGAGAACTATCTAAATATTCTTTAGATGTGGTGATTCTCGATAAAAGTAATGACGCAGGTAACGCTACTAGTAGTGCTAACTCCGCCATTATCCATTCTGGTTATGATCCAGAACCTGGTTCCTTAAAAGCAAAGTTTAATGTTTTAGGTAATGCATTATATCCAAAGCTCGTGGAAGAACTAGATGTTCCATAT
The DNA here is from genome assembly GCA_946414915.1 of uncultured Caryophanales bacterium. Taxonomy (GTDB): domain Bacteria; phylum Bacillota_I; class Bacilli_A; order RFN20; family CAG-826; genus RUG14515. The sequence goes on along the minus strand of CAMKQK010000051.1, from coordinate 1,959 downwards.
ATTTCATGTGGCTCTTTAACTATCGCTATTGAAGAGGAGCAATTGGAAACATTAAAGATGCTTGCTGAACGCTCCAAAACTAATGGTGTAGAAGTAAAACTTCTAAATAAAGAACAAACCTTAAAGATGGAACCAAATCTTAATCCTGAAGTGAAAGGTGCTTTATACGCTCCGACTGCAGGAGTCATTGATCCATTTAACTTAGTGATTCACGCCATGGAAAACGCTATCGATAATGGCGTGACATTCTTAAGAAATCATGAAGTTATAAATATTAATAAAAATAAGGATTTATATATAGTCGAAACAAACCAAGGTCAACTAATGACTAAAGTCGTCATTAATGCCGCTGGTATTAAAGCCGATAAGATTGCCTCAATGGTGGAAACGATTGATTGGAAAATTACTCCAAGAAAAGGTGAATACTATCTTTTGGATCATTACGCTCCTGGACTTGTTAATTCCACAATCTTCCCATTACCTAGTAAGAAAGGTAAAGGTGTTTTAGTCTCTATTACCTCTTCTGGTAACTATATTGTTGGTCCATCCAGCGAACTAGCGGAACCTGATGATGTCTCAACCGATGCGTTCACTCTTGATAATATCAAGAAAGCGGCCACTTTAATGGTGCCTTCCATTCCATTTAAAGAAACAATTAGAGTGTTCGCCGGTGAAAGAGCGACATGTACTCGTCATGATTTCATCATCGAATACGCGAAAAATGATAATCATTTCATCAATGTCGCGGGTATTGAATCTCCAGGTTTAGCCTCGTCTCCTGCAATAGCGGAGTATGTAGTCAATGAACTAGTTAAACCATTAATGGAATTAAAGAAAAATGAAAAGTTTAATCCATGCGTGAAGAAATATCATCGCATGTTCTATTTAAGTGAAGAAGAAAGATTAGAAACCATTGAGAATGATTCTGACTATGGTGTCATGGTTTGTAACTGTGAACATATTTCTCTAGGAGAAATAAAAGATGCTTTATCGAGAAGTTGTCCACCTGTTTCTATTAAAGGCGTGAAAAGAAGAACAAGAGCTGGCTTTGGTAAATGCCAAGGTGGTTTCTGCCAACCTAAAGTCTTAATGTTACTTGCTGAACACTATGGTGTTTCACCAACGAAAATACCATTAAACGATGATGGTAGTTACATCATCGATCATGAAATCAAGGAGGCTAAATAATATGAAGCAAATTGATTTAGTGATTATCGGTAGTGGCGCGGCTGGTATGGCCGCGGCAATTGAGGCCAAGAAAAATGGTATTGATGATTTACTCATCTTAGAAAAAGATGAACGCTTAGGCGGTATTTTAAATCAATGCATTCATAATGGCTTTGGTTTAACTGAATTTAAAGAAGAGCTCACAGGTCCAGAATACTTACAAAGATTCGTTGACCAAATAATTGAGTTAGGTATCCCATATAAGTTAAACGCTCAAGTCACAGATTTATCTAAAGATAAAGTTGTCACTTATTCTTCTAAAGAAGATGGATTAGTGAAATTACAGGCTAAGGCTATTATTATGGCCACAGGCTGTTATGAAAGAAACGCAGGCGCAATTATGCTTCCTGGTGATAGACCAAGTGGTGTGATTACCGCTGGTACCGCTCAAAGATATTTAAATATCAACGGCTTAATGGTTGGTAAACGTGTCGTCATTCTTGGTAGTGGCGATATCGGTTTAATTATGGCAAGACGTCTGACATTAGAAGGCGCTAAGGTTTTATGCGTCAGTGAAATCATGCCTTATAGCAATGGCTTAAACCGTAACATCCAACAATGCTTAATCGATTATGATATCCCGTTATATCTTTCAAGAACTGTCTCTAAAGTAGTGGGTAAAGATCGCTTAGAAAAGGTCGTTTTAAGCGCAGTCGATGAAAACCTACATATCATTCCAGGAACTGAAATGGAATTTGAATGTGATACACTCATTCTTTCCGTTGGTTTAAT
>CAMKQK010000050.1:0-7419 GCA_946414915.1 uncultured Caryophanales bacterium | reverse complement strand
TTATTTGAAGATCCATGTAATTTATTCGTCGCGACCTTCTTAGGTTCTCCTCAAATGAATATCGTTGATGCAGAACTATTTATGGATAATGGTGTCCTTAAGGCTAAACTCAACGGTGTTGATAACATGGTGGTCGCTTTCCCAGATATTAAAGCTAAACAACTCGCGGATAATAAATACATTGGTCAAAAGGTCTTATTAGGCATTAGACCAGAACACGTTAAACCAAATCCGAAAGGTGAATTAGAAGTCTTTGTGGATGTTGTGGAACACTTAGGTGATGAAACAATTGTCTACACTAAGATGGAAAGTAGAAAAGACCAATTCATTATCAAAACCCCATTCAATAGTGGCATGCACTCTAACGAACAAATCAAAGTGGATTTTGATATGAATCATGTCTATTTATTTGACGCAGATACACATAAAGCCATTATGGGCATTCCTCATGAAGATGAAATCCCAGTAAGAATTAAAGATAACGTCATTAAGATTGGTGAACAAGAAATGGTCTTAGATCCAGATTATATGTCTCACCTCTTAGATAGTGCCTTTGATAACGATATCCGTTTAGCGATTAGACCAGACTATATCTCTTTAGAAGAATTACCAAATTCCTTATTAGTGAAAGCGAAATTTGAATTCGTCGAACAAAAGACTGATTATCAAGCGGTCTACTTCTCTATTAAAGGTGTGGATGGCTATAGAGCGATTAAAGTCAAAAACGGTGAAAAAGTTAAACTTGGTGAAGAAGTTAATTTATATCTCCCATATGCAAGAATTAATATGTATGACCAAGAACATAACAAAGTTAATTCCCGTGAAGTCGTTTATAAGAATAAGGGTGTTGTCACCGTTAATGTGAAAGATGGCATGATGAGAATTAATCTTGGTAAGTCCTTTCTCGTTTATAAAAACGATAAAGAATATAGTGACGGTAAATATGAAATCACCTTTAAACAAGATAAGTTAATGCCTATCTTCCCAATGAAGATGTTAAAGAAAGATACTGAAGGTAAATTAGTTAATCCAGAAATGGAAGATCCTAGAAACGTTATCCAAGTATCCTCATATGATGAAGATATCTTAGGTAAAAAGCTATTAACTTATGTCCAAGTCGCTAACTTTGAAAAGTACTCTTCCTTCGTCATGGATAATAACTTCTCAGTTTATAAACTCCCGAAATTTAATCTCTATGTTCCTAGAGAAGCATTTACTTTAAAGCGTCTTGATTAATATAATCATAGAAAAGGAAATCTTAATTATATGAAAGATTATTTAGCAACATATCAAGAATGGCTTAATAGCGATCTTCTAAGTCAAAAAGAAAAGGAAGAACTCCTTTCCATTAAAGATAATGAAGAAGCGATTAAAGACCGTTTCTATAAAGACTTAACCTTTGGTACAGGTGGCTTACGTGGTGTGATGGAAGTGGGCACGAATAGAATGAACCGCTTCGTCATTAGAAGAGCCTCCCAAGGTTTAGCTAACTTCTTAAACAAGAAATATCAAAACCCAAGTGTCGCGATTGCTTATGATAGCCGTAACCATAGTGATGAATTCGCTAAAGAGACCGCTTCTGTATTAGCCGCGAACAATATCAAAGTTTATCTATATAAAGAGTTAATGCCCACTCCAGCATTATCGTTTGCCACTAGATACTTTAAGTGTCAAGCGGGTGTAGTGGTCACTGCTTCCCATAACCCAAAGGTTTATAACGGTTATAAAGCATATGGTAGCGATGGCTGCCAATGCACTGATGAACTCGCTAATGGGATTTATCAAGAAATCATTGTTTTAGATACTTTCAAAGATGTTGAAGTCGGCGACTATGATGAACTAGTTAAAAATAAACAAATTAACTTAATTGGTGATGACTGCTTTAGAGCATTCATCGATAGTAATAAAAAGCAATCAATCTTTAGCGAAGATAGAAACATCAAAATCATTTATACCCCACTTAATGGCGCGGGACGTAAATGTGTGACCACAATCTTAAAAGAAGATGGTTTTAAAGATGTTAATGTCGTTAAAGAACAAGAAATGCCTGATGGCAATTTCCCAACTTGTCCATATCCTAATCCAGAAATTCATGAAGCTTTAAAACTTGGTATCGATAAATTAGAAAAAGAACACGCTGATATTTTAGTGGCCACTGACCCTGATAGTGATAGATGTGGTGTGGTAGTAAATACTAAAGAAGGTCCACATATCTTAACGGGTAATGAAGTGGGCTTAGTCCTTTTTGATGCGATTTATCACGCGAAGAAAGAACAAGGTAAATTAAGTGAACATCCAGTCTTAGTTAAAACAATTGTTAGTAGTGATATGGCCACCTTAATGGCAAATGACTATAAAGTCACTGTTAAAGAGGTTTTAACGGGCTTTAAGTATATTGGTGAACAAATACTTTATCTTGAACAAAAAGGCCGCTTAAATGACTATTTATTTGGTTTTGAAGAATCATGTGGTTACTTATCTAACACTGATATTAGAGATAAAGACGCAGTGAATGCGGTGTTGTTAATCTGTGAAGTCGCTAATCACTTGAAGAAACAAGGTAAGACCTTAGTGGATAGACTTAATGAGCTATATGCGAAATATGGTGATTTTAAGACTGCTTTATTAACTTATGAATTCCCTGGTGTAGAAGGTATGCAAAAGATCCAAGACTTAATGAGTTTATTTAGAAGTGAAGAAGTCAAAGAAAAGATCCAAGGTATCTCACGCATTGGGGACTATAAACTTGGTTATATATTCTATGAAGATAAAAAAGAACCTACGAACTTACCTAAGAGTGATGTCGTGAAGTTCTTCTTAAAAGATAACGCCACTATAACAATTAGACCAAGTGGTACAGAACCTAAACTTAAGATTTATGTATTCGCTAATGGACAAAAGAGATTAGACGAATTAAAAGACTTATTTAATAACTTTGTGAAGTAATTATGGAATTAGTGAAATTAGTGCCCGCAGTCAAAGATTATATCTGGGGTGGAACATACTTTAAACAATATAACAAAGGCATCGTCTTTGACCGTGTCAGTGAATGCTGGGAACTTTCTTTAAGAGAGGATGCTCCTAGTATTATTGCCTCAGGCAGATATTTAGGCAAACCACTTTGTGAAGTTGTTACTAAAGAAGATATTGGTCCAGTGATGGATAAGTTTCCATATTTCCCATTACTTATTAAGTTAATTGATGCGAAAGATAATTTATCTGTCCAAGTCCATCCTAGTGATGACTACGCTTTAAAATATGAAAACTCCTTTGGTAAAAGTGAGATGTGGCATATTATCTCCGCGGATGAAGGAAGTGGATTATATGTTGGTCTTAATAACGATTACTCAAAAGAAGATATCGAAAAAGCTTTAAAAGAAGGTAAGATCTTAGACTATCTAAATTTCTACAAAGTTAAATCGGGAGAAACATATGTGATTAAACCTGGCACTATTCATGCGATTGGTAAAGGTGTTAGATTAATTGAAATCCAACAAAACTCCAATTTAACATATCGCTTATATGACTATAACCGTCTTGATAAAGATGGTAACCCAAGAGAACTACATATTAAAAAGGCATTAGACGTCATTGATTATCATAAGTATGAACCATCTATGTCTAACGATGAATTACTCGCTGATAATAAGTATTTCACTGTGAAAAGAGTGGAGTTTAATAAAGAACTTAGACTCAAGGCTAATGAATCATTCTTATCATTTACATTCTTAGAAGGTGAAGGGACAGTTAACGATCTTCCATATCGTCAGTACGATACTTTCTATCTCCCTTATCAAAAGGAATGCGTGATTAGAGGTAAAGGTGTCGTTATCGTTTCTACAGTTAAATAGGTATGAGTGACGACTATATTAAACAAATTAGAAAGTTCATTGGTCATAAGCCAATGTTAATACCTCACGCAGTGGTCATTCTTTTAAACACTGAAAACAAAATTCTTTTTGAAGTACGTGCGGATGATGGCTATTTAGATTTTCCTGGTGGTTCTGTTGATTTAGATGAAGAAGTAAAGGATACCGCGAAAAGAGAACTATATGAAGAAACAGGATTAACCGCTGATGAATTAGAACTTTTTGATGTTTATAGTGGACCCATCACTAAATACACATATTTTAATAAAGACGTCATATATGGTGTGGATACATTTTATGTTTGTAAGAAATATCATGGAGAGTTAAAACCTCAAAAAGAAGAAGTTAAAGAACTCTTATTTTTAGATGTTAATGACATTAACGGTAAATTATCCCCACGTAATAAAAAGGTCATCGAAGATATTAAAGTTAGACTTTTATGAAAACGGTTAAAAATATAAATTACTATAAAGACCTATATATGGACTTATTCCTTCCAGATAAGGAAGAGTTTTATACTTTTATCCATTTTCATGGTGGTGGTCTAGTAGAGGGTGATAAAGGTGATACATATCAGTACTGTGAACATTTAGTGAAGAATGGCTACGCAGTTGCGACATGTAATTATTCATTATTACCGGATCATAGATTCCCTAGTTTTGTGAGGGACGCAGCGAACGCGGTTAAGTATGTGATAGATAACATATCTAAATATGGTAAATGCAAGGGCTTTATTATAAGTGGACAATCCGCAGGAGCGTATTTAACATTAATGCTTTGCTTAAATAAAGAATACTTAAAAGAAGTGGGTATTAACTATAAAGATATCCTTGGTTATGTGAGTGATGCAGGTCAAGCCACAACGCACTTCCATATTTTAGAAATAGAGCAAGGTTTAGATCCTTTGCTTCAGCGTATTGATGAAAGTGCACCTTTATACTATGTAAATAAAGAAACTGATTTTAATAACTTGTTACTTATTACCTATACGAATGATTTACCTAATCGTTTAGAACAAAATAAGTTATTAGAAAAAGCGATTAAAACTTTTAACGATAAATTAAATGTACGATTAGAAGTATTAGATGGTTATCACTGCAAAGGCAGTAGTGAGCTAGATAAAGATAATGAATACCCCGTTATAACACTAATAAATGAATGGATGAAGAACATATGAAAACAATTAATATCTTAATGATTGGTAATTCCTTCAGCGTGGACGCTGCTAGATATACTCATGATTTATCCTTAGGGGGAGACACTGTTATTGAATTAGGTGTCTTATATGTCGGTGGTTGTTCTTTAGAAAGCCATGTGAAGTTCTTTAAAAATAATGAAGCCCCATATGAATGGTTTATAAACGGTGAATCCACTGGTCGATATATCTCTTTAAAAGAAGCTTTAGAAATGAAGAAATGGGATTATATCACTATGCAACAAGTCAGTGTCTTTTCGGGTTTAAGAGATACCTTCTATCCATATATTAACGAACTCGTGGATTATGTTAGGAAATATCAAAAAGAAGCGACCCTGGTATTACATAAGACTTGGCCATATGAAAGTAAGTTTGATAATGAAAACTTTAAATGGTACCACTTTAACAGTGAAGAAATGTATGAAAGTATTTGTAAGACCTATGACTATGTCCAAAAGGATTTAGATATTAAGGTTGTCATTAGAAGTGGTGATGCGATTTATGAAGCCATTAAGAAATATGGTTCTAAGTTTCATAAGGATGGTTTCCATTTAAATGATGAAGGTCGATATATTGCTGCGTTAACATTTGTGCATACATTTAACAACAATCAACTATTAACTAACTTATATGTCCCAGAAGGTTTTGACAAAAACCAGTGTTTTGAATATGAGAAACTTGTTTCTAATATGCTTAGCAAATAAAACTTGCTATAGTATTTACTATGAAACAACGTACTGTTTATCACATTAGATATAACTATGTTAAGCTCGCTATATATTTCACATTAGCGGTTCTTATCTTTATTTTTAAAGAACCTTTAATTGAACACCTTAGATTCTTTATTGGTGGCTTAATGGTTATGTATGCTTTAGAAGAAGTGTTATTTGAACTCATCTTCTCTAGAAAGCATTTCTTTCATCAAAACAAAGTCTACTTAGGTTTTATTGAACTATTACTAGGTTTGATATTAGTTATCGTTAATATCTCTTATGAAGGGACATGTATTATTTGGGCCACATGGTCATTATTACGTGAAACTCATGAAGTCGAAGAAATCTTAGCGGAACTTAATAATTTACCCGCGAAAATACTCAGTGGTGTGGAATCACTCGTGGTGATTGTTTTCTCAGTGATGTTAATTATTGAACCAACTGAACATCATGCGATGATTCATTTATATTTATTGCTTGTTGAGTTAATTGTCGCTCCACTTACCCCATTAGTGGATGAAACAATTAGCAAGATTAAAGCTAAGCAGGTCAAAGAAGAAACTCATTAATTTAGCAGTTTCTTTCTTTTTGAAGGTCTAATAAGTGCGAGGGATATTTCAATATGACTAGTCGAATTAAAACAGGTTTTATCTTAGCGATCATCGCTCACCTTTTAGCGTGGGGGCCAATCGCATACTATGTATTTTCATATATAAATGCGATGCAGATTATCGAAGGAGAACAAAATGTTTCTAGTCATTTTAACTATTCCTTCTTAACTTCTTTTGGTAGTATCGCTGTGGCACTTGGTATCGTCTCAATGATTCTACTTGGTGGTAGAAGCGTTGATAACAGCGCTAGACCATTTAAAATCATTGGTCGTATTTTGGATATCACTGCCTTTGTTTTGGTGGCCGCTGTTGGTATTTTAGTGGCTCTTACTGTTATTTATGTCATAGCAGCATTTGCGGGCTTTTAATTAATGAGGTAATCAATATGGAAAACATCAATCATAAAATATTAAAAGGTTTTATTCTTGAGATGGTAGGTCAAGGTGCTTTAGACACATTTGTTCTTTGCTTAATCTATCAACGTGCGACCAATATTCATTTCATGACTAGTAATCAACTTGGTTTATTATTATTCGCTTGTGTCTTAGTGATCGCACCTTTCGTTTTAGCAATCATCGCTAAAGGGGAGATCAAATATGAAAGACCAAAGAATAAAATGGAAAGCTCATTCCGTATTGTGACTAGCATTTTGTCTACGATTACAATTATTGAAGCAGCCTTCTTATCATTCTATTCCATATTAGGCACAACGCTTTTCCCATCATTCTTCTAGGAGATTAATTACATCATGAATAGCAATAGCAACATTAGTAGAGGTTTTGTCCTCGCTCTTATTTCCAGAATCACAATTGATTTTTATTTTACGTATGGGATACTTGAAAGAATCCCTACGTTTGATTCATTAATGCCTCGTGGCGTGGTTGTTTCAATTGCCTTTATAGCGTTATTTCTTGTAGCGCCTATCCCATTAAGCATCATAGCCTTAACAAGCATTAAGAATGTCGAATCAGTTACCAAGCAAGATAGAATATATAAAATACTAACAAAGATCTTTGCCATTTCTTCGCTCG
>CAMKQK010000049.1:0-7499 GCA_946414915.1 uncultured Caryophanales bacterium | reverse complement strand
TTTTGGGAAGCATAGACATCAATATTCTCCGCCATTGGTGAGGATGGAGTAATTGGGTAGATGCCTGCGACTTCAATATAGTTGTAAGAGCCTAATGCCGCTGCGGTGTTACCATCGACAGAGAGCATAGTCTTTTTAATTTCGGACATGAAAAATCCCTCCTAAAATACCGTTAATATTATACGAGCATGTATGCGCGTTTACAAGCACACATTTAAAGGATTAAATAGCATAATAAAAGCTCCTCCTCAAAGTGAGAAAGAGCTTATTTTTGTTTCAATCAGTTATTTTTTCTTTTTAAGTTCCGCTAATTCGTCATTAACGAGACGTTTTAAGATTCTTAAATCTTTTTCATTAAGAACGAGGTTACGGTCCACCATGCCGGCAAAAGTCATCTTTTTATAGACGAAATCACTAACGGATTCATATTCATTGATGTCTTTCTTCTTTGCCATCACTTTTGGAGCGTTAGAGGCTTTCTTTTCCTCTTCTTCTTGAATATATTCTTTAATTTGAGGAATAAGAACTAATAAATCATAAGATGGGTCCATATTAAGCAATGGATCGAAATAAGATAAGGCTTCCGCGATTACTTCCGGATACACGCCTACGATACGTGATAGACGCTCGCATGTCATGTATTTGACTTTGTTTTTAGTCATCGCATTTAAATACTTTTTTAAAACAGTGATACTTGGTCCCTTCATATGCATATACCTCTTTAAATATTGTAAAACAATCGAGATCCATTCTCAACATTATGAAAAAAGGCCATTAAGGCCTTCTTTACTAAATTTGTTGGAAATATGTTTTACCGTTTCTTTCGAATTGATAACGGCCATCTTCTAAGGTGATTCTGATTTCACTATCAACTCTATTTCCACTTTCGTCTTCTTCATAGCAGGCGACGACGATATGGTCTTTCTTATAGCTTGTGACCGCACAGATGATTTCGTGGTTATGACCATAGTCATATTCAAGCATTCTGGCGTCACCCATGATTTCAATGATATCGCCTGTACTTGAAGCGTATTGACCAATGAATGGCATATTAGACCAGATACCATAGATCTTACCAATTGAGCCACTACCGAAGTTGATAACAACTTCTTCTTCATAATCACCAGTATCTGGATTATTGGAGAACTTACCAGTGAAGTGGACTCTTGCTTCTAAAACGGAATGGTCTTCAAATTGAGCGTAAGCTTTATAGACGGTAAATGTCATTTCGTAGTAACGCATTAAACCATTTTCATCATAGACATATTCACCGTGTGAATTAACATATGGGAATTTATAAACTTCACGACTGGCTTCAGTGAAGTGGAACCAACCTGTACGAGCAATCTTACCCATTTCCACGCGTTGTAAGTAGAAACGATGGTTTTCTTCATCTTCCATTCTATTCGCGCCGAACTTATCAGTAATTTGCCAATAAGACATGTAGTTTTCACCAAACTTACCTTGTAAGGTCTTCATATAACGATGACCGAATGAACCTTTAGCAATCATATTCTTAATGATTGGCTCATCGTTATAAACCTTTTCGTTACCGTTTTCATCAAAGTAAGAAGAGATAACGGCGTAACCGATGATATTATCGCTAACGAAACGCTTGGTTAATTTTTCACCGATTTGATAAACGATTGATTCATAATCACCGATGTTGTTGTAATAAATCTTACAAATGGCTTCGGTATTTGGATCGTATTTTTTATATCTGGCAAGTTTATTGCCATTACCATCAGTAGCGTACAATGCACCTTGATATTTGTCATAGACAAAGGTGTCTAAACCACTGGTGATGATAATTTCATCTTTTGTTTCATCAATTTCGTAGGCTCTATCACTATTGAGATAAGTACCTAAGTTACCTTCAGTAATTGTGTATTTGAGCTTATTCATATCGCTTTCAAGATACCAATCACCGATATAGCCTTTATCACTAGAAACATGTCTACCTTTACCTAAGTAGAGGTCAGTTTCTTTATAGAAATAATCAAGGGATGAAACTTTGTTCTTTAAGCTTTCATCGGTGTAAAGACCACCATAGGTAAGGTCGAAATAATCGAGTGCCTTTTTACTAACGTAACCGTCTCTAGCAACATATCTCGTGCCATCGACTGTATAGAAGGCATCTCTATCGCTCACTAAGAAGCATTTCTTATCAGGTTCACCGTCTAAGCCAGAGACCACCATTTCTCTTGTTTCTGGGATATAGGTGATCGCTTGACCATAATGGCCATTAGTAATTAAGACGTGACCGTTAACTACGTCATATGTGTAATCGCCATCCATGATGATATCGTCGAGTTTAGACTCAATTGTGTTACCAATGGTGAAGGCATGAACGATTGGGCTACCAACACGGTTATCATCGATTTGATAAGCGTAATCGCCTCTTAAGTTAATGTCCTCTAATGGTTTAACTTCGACGTTATAAATGGATTTGATTTTTTTGTTTGTTTGTAAATAAACAGCGATTGGATAGGTATCGACTTTAGTCGCATCATAACGCATATCATCAATACCGATTTCGGTTGGTAAAGCTCTTACAGCTTTGCCATCTTCCATAATCTTAAAGACTTCAACGTCACTTGGAAGAATTGGTTCATTTAAGTAATAGGTGCTCTTTTTAGAGACCACTCTGATTTCTCTAATGACATCTTTATTAACGATGACGTTATAACTCACTAAAGCGTTATCATCGCTCTTTAAGTGACAGTTAATTGTGTAGTTACCAACGACACCTTCTTTGAATTCAGAGGAATCAACTTCCACTAATGAACCATCAATATCAACAGCTTTGCCATCTTCGTTTTTTCTAGTGATGTTACCACCGAAGATGAATGAAGCATTACTTTCAAATTCTCTTAAGACTTGGTTTTGGTTATCTAAGACCATTGCTCTTTCAACAACTTGTTTGAGACCAGCGCCTTGGTTTTTATTGTTTTTACCAATGAGCACTAATGAAGTTGTTACACCACCGATGAGGAGAACACAAACGGCAGCACTTAAAGCAGGAGCTAAGACATTAATAAAGGGAGTCTTGTTTTTAGGGGAATTATGTTTGATAAAAGAAGGATCGACAATAAGATCATCGAACATTTTGTTGGCTTTGTTTCTAATTCGATTCTTAAACAACATATCTTAGCTCCTTTTTAAGTTTCGCTTTGGCTTGTTTGTAAATAAGCCTAGCGCTTGAAGAGGGGATTCCCGTCTCTCTTGTAATTTCATCCCATGTCATTTCGAAGATGACTTTGTAATAGACCACTATTACTTCTTTGTTGGATAGTATCGGCTCCAAGATATTTAAGACATCGTTATTTTTATCATGTTCGCCATACATCTCATCGATAAGGTCCGATTTGATGACCCGGCTATCTTGCTTGATGAAGTTGATAGCCTCGTTTTTGGCGATTGTGCAGATGAATTGTTTTAAATTCTTGGCTTCCTTCACACTTTCTTTGTTCTGAAGTAACTTCAAAAAGGTATTGGATAAGATATCGTTACAATCGTCCTGATTGCTGACATAAGTAGCAATTACGAAGTAAGCTAGATTACGATACTCCTCGTATACCTGTGTGGTCGCGTCTTCATCACCGTGAAGAAATTGGATGAAAGTTTTTTGAGAGATCATTTTGTTAATCCCGTTAATTAAACAATTAACTCCTCTAAATCTGCTAAAAATATTTTAAAAATATCGATAAATAAATTTTCACATATAAAAACCCTCATTTCAATTGAGGGTTTATTTATTTATTTTTATTAGGCAACTTTTAGTTGGTCGTAAAGGGTGTTATTAACTTCAATTTGCATGATGGCATCGAACTTTTCTACGCTTGCTTTGAAGTTATATTTTCCTTCGCGTTTAAATGACAAATTATAATTAAATGTTCCGTTTTTTTGGTCGCTTGTAAATGTTGTTACAAAATCTTCAGAAACTTCAAAAGTGATGCAATCATCTTTTTGTTTGGTGTTTGTGGAGTAGTCACCTTGATAGGCTAACGCCACAGTGATTTTGAATGTATTTGTGGTATTAAGCACGAGGACATCCACACCGCTACTATCTTTGTATGTATTAGCGATTGATTGATCTTCTACACAAATGACTGTTGGAGCAAAGGAAACACCAATGAGCTTATAGCCATTGGATTCCCAATCTAAGTGGTTAGCTTCCGCACTATTTCTAACGAAACGTCCAACACGAGAAACTGAACGGCGATTGCCTTTAGCGACGTATGGCATTTCTTCAATGATTAATTGATTATTTTGTAAATCAAAATCGAAATCGAAATTGCCGTTATCTTTTAATTCTAATAACTTAATGTTATTACGAACGTTATAGATAGCGATAGAAAGATATGTTTCTTTACTTTCGGTAACAGTCACTGTTCCAATGCAAATATCTTGGTTTCCATCAAAGTTAACATCGGCGAGATAAAGGGAAGAAACATCAACTTCTTTATTAGCAATTGTGGCTTTATATAAGTCTTCTTCATCCGCTTTAGTAAATGTGACGCCTTCAACGTCAAAACTCTCAGGATCAGTAAAATTGTTATAAGTAAATGAGGAGCCTGGATTTAATAGATAATCAAAGATTAATCTACCTGAAGCAATATTTTCAGTTTGTGGGTTTGCTTGACTAGAACTAGTTGGTCTAAATGAGGAAGGAGCATATGAACCCTCTCCTGGTTTGTAACCAGCCCCACACGAAGACAAGCTCATCATTAGTGGTAATAAAAATAATGAAGCAATGAATTTGAGTTTTTTCATACGGTTATTATAAATTTATCTTCTATAAATGTGGATAATTTTCTTCACCTCTTCCACTAATTAGACTTTCGAAAGACAAAATACTGCTAAAAAAAGTAAAAACTCCCGCTTTTTTCAAACGAGAGTTTTGTTTTTAAATTGGTACACTCTCAGGGATTCGAACCCTGGACCCCGAGATTAAGAGTCACGTGCTCTGCCAGCTGAGCTAAGAGTGCATCGCTAGATAATCATATAACAAAGTTATGTTTTTAAGCAAGCAAATAATCATTATATTTATATAAGTAAAAAGAAAAGCCCCTCATATTATTGAGAGGCTAATATTTGTTTTTAGTGAATTAAGCGGCTTTAGCAGTAGCTTTAATTGTGATGGTAAGATCACTATTCACTTGTGTGATGTTATAAGAACCATCTTCGAGTTTCTTTAACTTATTGAAGGAACCTTTGATGAAGGAAACATCAGAAGCACCGGCTTCGCCTTTGGAGCTGTATACGGTTGGATCAACCCATTCAAAGCCTTCAGCAACAACGATATCAAAGTTGAATTGAGCATCGTTACCTTTTTGTAATTTGGTTGGATCTGTTTTGTCTCTGGAGAAGAATTTTGGACCAGCGTCAACACCACCGTTATCGGCTTTCTTACCAATGTAGACGACTGCGGAGCAGTTTTCTAATTCAAATTTGATTTCAAAAGCTTCTTTTAATGTATCTGGATCAACAGCGTTAATAGTAACTGTGATGTCTGCTTTAATAACAGTAATACGGAAGATGCCTTCTTCAGCGTTAACGAGTTTAACGTTATTCCATTCTGTGCCTTTTGTGCCGGATGGGGTAATGCATGTTTGGTCAACAGCATAGCCTTCATCGCAGACGACTTTGAAGTTAACTTGTGGTTTCACTTCAGCTTGGCCAGTTGTGGCATCAGCGGCGATATATTTTGTAATATTGCCTTCATCATCAGTTGCGACAGTACTTGTGCCTTCAACTGGGGCGATACTATAGTCTTGGCCTTCATAGAATAAGACTTTACAGTGTGATGTCACAAATGTGACATTGTAGCCTTCTGGTTGTGGGACCACTGTTGGTGTGGCTGATTCATCAGCGGCATTATAGTATAATCTTGCACCTTCACCGAGCATTAAACGATAACCGGTTTTTGCGTTTGTTTTTAAAGTGACCACTAATTCACCAGCGTTAACGGCGAATTCGGAAACACGATAATATGTGAATTCATCAGTATTCAATTCTGCTTCACCATATGAAGTTTGAGCAACTGTTTGTTCAACACCGTTTGCTTTAATGGTAATTC
This sequence comes from uncultured Caryophanales bacterium, assembly GCA_946414915.1. Taxonomy (GTDB): domain Bacteria; phylum Bacillota_I; class Bacilli_A; order RFN20; family CAG-826; genus RUG14515. The sequence goes on along the minus strand of CAMKQK010000049.1, from coordinate 1,417 downwards.
TGCATGTGCCATCATTAGCTTCATTGCTTTCGAAAGAATCGTTTGAAGAAGCACCTTCATGGTTGGTGTATAAGGAACGATCACTATGGCTAGAAGAACTCATTTTTGCGCCAACAGCAAATTGAACCTTCTTATAGTTTTTTGGAACGTTGAATGTCCATGAGTATTCAGCGCCTTTGCCCCATTTACCATCTGAGCCGTTAAGAGCGCTATTGGCATCACCGAATGGGACTTCATAGAATGTTTCTACCACTGCAGGAGTGGAAGATGTAGATGGATTATTGCTCTGTGAGCTTGGTTGGCTTTGTGTAGAAGCATTACCACTAGAACTAGCTGGTTTGCTTTCTGAAGAACTAGCTGGTTTATTACAACCAGTCATTAAAAGGCCAACACACGCAAGAGCAATAAAAAGATTATTCTTTTTCATAAGTAACTCCTTTATCTTTTGTTGTCGGTTCTATTTTAAACCGAACGTTTGTATATCGCAATATTACAAAACGTACCATAAATAAAACATAAAAAAGGAGCGCGATGTACGCGCCCCTATGCTTGAATCAAATAAGTTTATTCAGCAACGTAAGAAATAGTGATTGTATAAACAAGAACTCTAAATTTACTGCTTGTTTTAATTGCAATTGTATCAGTAGCTTCAGCTAAGTTGAATGTTAAATCACTACCAGTGTTGATTGCAGCGGCGATTGGTGCGTTTTGAGCTTCACAATTATTGACTGCAATTTTATTGACGGTGTCATTATCATTGAAAGATTGGCAATTGATAACGACTTTGTTAGCCTTGCCGTCTAATTCAAGTGTTAATTCGCCAGCGGCAGAGCTAGAACCAAATTTAATTAAGCCTTTACTGCCTGGGAATGCACCGCCTGTACCGGAACCGGAATAGACTTTGCTTGATTTTGTGACGTCAGTAACATGACTACCTTTTTCGCCAGCTTTTTGGAAGAATTGAAGGATTGTGTCACCGCCTAATTTTGATTTATTGCTATCATCAAGTTTTAATTCAACACCGTCTTCTGTACGGTTTGTAAAGCTTAAAGCAACTGTTTCTGTTAAGTTTTCTTTTGCAGCAGCAGCTTTGACGGTAACAGCACATTCTGCTTTGAGTTCGTTTTCATCAAGGACACCATCTTCATCAGCGTCAACGAACGCTGTAATTGTAACATTGCCTTGGGCAACACCACTTACTTTGCCAGCGTTAACTGTCGCTTTTGCTTCATCGGAAGATTTCCAAGCAACTTTTTGTGTAGCGTTGGCTGGAGTTAATGTGGCAGCTAAATCAACTGTTTTACCAACTTCGACTTCAGCGGTTGTTGGAGCAACAGCAATAGCTGTAGCAGGAACTTCTTGTCTTGTCATAGAGATAATCTTTGGATTAACTCTAGCGTTGTCTCTTGTGACATTG
>CAMKQK010000048.1:0-7595 GCA_946414915.1 uncultured Caryophanales bacterium | reverse complement strand
GATTTTAACAACGACCGCGACAGCGATTAACACTAAGGCGACAACATCAAATGTTGGCTTGCCGCCTTCAATAATTGATTTAATAGATTCAACGATTGCACCAACACCAGCGACAATGATAATGACACCGATGGCTAAGCTAGTGATGTATTCAACACGGCCATGACCATATGGATGTTTAGCGTCTGGTTTCTTTTGCGATAACTTAGTGCCAATAATGGTAATTGTGCTCGATAAAGCGTCAGATAAGTTGTTAATCGCGTCCATAATAATCGCAATACTGTGTGCGAAAATACCAACAATAGCTTTAAGAACAACTAAGCCAATGTTGCCAAGGATACCAATAATACTTGTTCTAACGATTACTTTGCTTCTATTTTCCATAAAAACCATCTAAAACCTTATGCAGGAGTCGATAAAATTCAATTGCTTCTTCCCTTTCAAGATGAACACATTTAGCGATATTTTGTGGGATTGATAAAGCTTTTTCTTTTAGTAAACAGCCTTCATGAGTGACACAAACGACTAGTTCTCTACCATCTTTATCGCTTTTATTCTTTATAATATAACCCTTATTCTCTAATTTATTCAATAGAGGTGTTAAGGTACCAGAATCTAAATACAATCTTTGACCTAATTCTTTGACAGTGATATGGTCATTTTCCCATAACGCTAATAAGGTAATGTATTGGGTATAAGTGAGATCTAATTCCTTGAGCAAAGGGATGTATTGACGAACGATTTCTTTGCTCGCTACATACATCGGAAAACATATTTGATTATCAAGTTTTAATATCTCTTCGTTTTTCATCTTATTTATTTAATGCATCAACGATTGATTGCTCAATTTCTTGTGGTTTAACGGTTGGTTCAAATCTACCTAAGAATGTGCCATCTTTACCGATTAAGAATTTGGTGAAATTCCATTTAACTTTCTTAACCTTCTTTGATTCATTTTGAGATTCTAAATAAACAAATAAAGGATGGGCATCTTTGCCGTTCACTTTAATCTTATCGAATTGTGGGAATTGGGTGTTGTACTTTAAAGAACAAACAGAGTGAATTTCTTCGGCTGTTCCTGGAGCTTGGGCTAAGAATTGATTGCATGGGAAATCAAGAATCACAAAACCTTGATCTCTATATTTTTCATATAAAGCTTCTAAGCCTTCATATTGTGGAGTGAATCCACATCTTGTTGCGGTATTAACGACGAGGACGACTTGTCCTTGGTATTTGCTGAGATTGACTTCGTTTCCGAGATAGTCATTTGCTTTGAAATCGTAAATGTTCATAAGATTTACCTCCATAATAAATTGTATACAATCTAATTTTGATTGCAAGAAAAAAACTCACGTTATTTCAGTGAGTTACTTCTTCGTGAATAATAAGGCAGGTTTACCAATCACTACGCGAGTGTTACTTGGTACATCCTCTAATAGGAAGACGTTACTACCAATCGTGACGTTATCACCAATATTGATAGCCCCTAGTAATGAAGCACCAGCATAGATAGTGACATCGTTACCAATTTGTGGGTGTCTGACAACCCCTCTCATTTTTTCAGCGTTGCTAAGAGAGACCGCTCCAAGAGTGACACATTGATAGATCTTCACTCTTTTACCGATAGTGGATGTTTGACCAATAACGGTACCAGTACCATGGTCGATAAAGAATGGATAATCAATATTTGCACCTGGATGGATATCAATACCCGTAGTAGCGTGTGCGCTTTCAGAAAGATAACGCGCTTCTAATTTATATCCTAAATTATATAAGGCATGAGAAATGCGGTATGTGGCTATTGCTCTAAATCCTGGATAAGCCATCTTAATTTCGTCTAGAGATGTCGCAGCAGGATCGCTATCCATAAAGAACTGTAAATCTTCTTTAAGAATATCTCTGATATTATCTAATTCATTTTTAAAAGTTTCGAAGTTCTTTTCGTTTACTTCGATTGAATCATAGAAAAGACTCGCTAATTCAACGCCCTCTTCTTCGCAGATGACGTAAGCAAAGCACTTTTCTAATAAATCAATAAGGTTAGTTTTGCAAATCATATTTCGTTAGAATTGTGCCATATTTATCATTAAATTACAAATGATATAACTAGTAAAAGATGCTACAATAAACTTAGCATCTGATGCGGGAGAATCATATTATGATTAAAAAAAGACATTTTAACATCGTTATCGGCGTCTTATTAGTCGGTATCATTCTTGGTTCATTCTTCGATTTACAAATTAACCAAGCCTTATTCTCCAAGAACAATCTGTTTGGTTTAATAATGGCTTCCTTTGGCACATATCCCTGCTACGCAGGATTTGCCTTTATAGGTGGTGGTTTATTAGCCACAACATGGAAAAGAGAAGATTTACCATGGTTTGCGAAAATTATCGCTTATATCTTATCAGCCTTAGGCTATGTCTTAGGCGTTATCTTATGTGCTAAAGACTTACCATCCATTAATGGCTTTAATAATGATGCATTAAAGATCCCAAGTTATATTGGCTGTGCAGTCCTCTTTGCAGGCGTCTATTATTTGGCGTTTAGAGTTTGCTCTAAAGGTGATAAGAAAGCCTTATGGCCCGCACTCCTCGTGATGGCGGTTATCGTTATCGTTGGCTTATTACCAGTAGGCTGGTTTGTCAAACAAATCATCCATCGTCCACGTTATCGTTTCTTTGTCAGAACTGGTGTTACTGATTTCTATAACTGGTGGCAATCTTGCACAGGTTATAAGGGTTACATTACTGGCGATGCAGCAGTAGAAATCGATGGTATCGCTATGACCAAAGAAGAATTTAAGTCATTCCCAAGTGGTCACTCAGGTACCGCAGCGATCATGATGATGTTCTTGCCATATATGTCAATGTTCTTCCCAAAATTGAAGGGTAAAGAAACAATGTTATTCTATATTGGTTCCGCTTGGACAGTAGTGATGATGTTCTCTAGAATCCTTGTGGGTGCTCATTACTTATCAGATACATGTACAGGTGCCTTAATTGTCATGGTAGTGTACTATGTTGTCCACGTCTTCTCTTATTCAAAAGGTTGGGTCTTCAAGAAAGAAGAAGCCCCTCAAGAAGAACTTGAACCAGCAAAATAATTTGTAGGGTATTTAAATTATGAAAAAATCAATCATTTTAGGTGCAGTTATTACTTCATTCTTATTGAGCTCATGCTCATTATTTAAAACGTATTCCACATCTGCGAAAGAAGTGGATGTTTATCTCGTTGACTCCGCTACTGAGGGCGATAAAACAATTGAACAATGCAAATTAGGGAGTATTAATCCTTCCTTCATCGAGGGGGAAGAATATATTCCGTATTTCACGCTCGAACAATACGCTTCATTATATAAACCATATTTCAGAGATGATGTTAAAAGTGATGTAGTAAACGAAGGTACATCACTCACTTGGACAATTTATCGTGGTGAGGACTTATGCTTTGTCGCTAGTGTTATTCCTTTAACAAAAACTATTATGACTTCCGGTAGCATTTACAATGCTCTTTCTTTAGATAGCAATCCAAGCGACTACTCTGTGATCAGCAAATATACGAAATTTGATGAATCAGTTGATGCTTTAAATGAAACATTTTACGCCGAATACCATTATGGTAGTTATGGTTTTAAAACATTCTCCAAGAGTGGTCATAGATTCTATCCTTTAGGTTTATTAGACGCTATCTTCTCTGAATCCTCAAATCTTTACCATTTCTATAACTACAAGAACATCTACGCATCATGGGATGTCGAAAACTACGCTAAAAAGTTCAAAACTAATAACGGAACAGAAACATCTGTTGATAAAGAAATGGAAATCATTACTGGTGGTAAAACCATTCCTACCTATTTAGTGGACTATAACGCTGGTTGTTTCTTCTTTGTAATGGATTATTACTATGGTTTGAAATCTTACTACAAAATCAATTCCATGAAGGAATACTTCAGTAAATACAATTTCTATGCTGATCTTTTCTCTAAAAACGGTGAAAAGAGAGCTAATGCTTACGCTACAGCCTTATCCGTGTTTGATGACCACCATACTGGTTTAATCAGTGCGAATAATGCTTGGGGTGAAGGTAGTGTTAAAGCGGTCGGTGGTGACCGTATCATCAAAAGACAATATCAAGATAACGAATTGACTTCTCGTAGAAGAGAAACATTTAGAAGTGATCGACCATATACCATTTCAAGTGACCATAAAACCGCTTTATTCTATTTTGATTCATTTGATTTAGGTACAACTGAAGAAGTGTTTAACGCTGATGGAACAGTTAAACCAACAGCTTGTGAACATGATTCCTTCTATAACGTCTTACAACATTTACAAATCTTCAAAAATGATAACCGCGTTGAAAACGTTATTATCGATGTTTCCACAAACGGTGGTGGTGTCATCGGTGTCATGGCTAAAATCTTAGCCCTTATCTCTAAAGATAATAAAGGCATCGTAAACATGTTAGATGAATCAACAGGTATTGTGAGCACTTCAGTGTGCAGTGTTGATGTTAACATGGACGGGCAATATACCGCTGATGAAGTCTTTGGTAATGCCTTTAATATTTACATCATGACTTCTGATTGTTCATTCTCTTGCGGTAACGCTTTCCCATGCTATGCACAAAAGATGGGCATCAAAACAATTGGTGAAACTAGTGGTGGTGGCGAATGCGCTGTTGGTATCCATTACTTACCAAATAGCGAATACGTGTATCATTCTTCCATGAATCATTTAGGTTATTTCGATAAGCAAAATAACAAATTTAATGGCTTTGAAAGTGGTGCCACTCCAGACATCTCATTATTGATGAAAGGTAAAACCGCTTTTAGCGAACTTAAGGGTGACACAATCGTCTATAGCATCCCAAATGATATTTACGATGTTAACTCTTTAAGCGCTTTACTCGCCTAATTTCAAAATAAAAGTTGTAAAAACTTTCAATTTTCTTATAATTTTGTTTGTATACACAAAAGGAGATATCGCAATGGAACAAAATAAGTATGTTAAGCTCCATTCTTTGCTTAGAATGTTTGCTGCACTTCTTGCTTTAGTTATCTTTGTTTCAATGTTCATCGCCACACAAATCTATCGCGAAGGAATGTCCCATATTAATTACTCATGGAACGAAACATTCTTCGGTGATGGTGTTTACAACAAAGCCTCTCCAGCTGGCTTTATCGGCTACTTATTCATCTTAATCGGAGGACTCGCAGGATTAGCTTTCGTGTTTATTGATGAATTAATCGGTAAAGATTTAACAAAGAAGTTAGCCTTTGGCGCTGGCTGCTTGATGGTTGTCGGTGGTGCATTAATCTTATTAAACGGCGTGTTCTTCAGAGCTATTAATGATCTCGGCTCTGAATACCATTTAGCTGCTGGTCCAATCGTCTTTGGTATCTTAGGCGTTCTCGCTGGCGCGATGGATGTCGCTGCTCCAATCTTAGAAGACAAAGGTCTCTAATCGATTATCACAAATTTTGACAAATAACCGGCATGTTAATTGCTGGTTTTTTGTTTTATACACTTGTAACAAAGTGTCACTAGCCTATACCATTCCCCTTAATTACGTTGTTATAATGTGACCATATTGAGGTGTTACATATGTATACTTTATTCACAGATACCGATACTGATATTACTCCAGAAGTAGCGGCTAGATACGGTTATAAACTCATTTCTATGCCTTACACAATCGATGGGCAAGAAGTCCGTCCATATGTTGATTTTAAGGAATTCGATTACAAAACTTTCTATAACAAATTAAGAGCGGGCACTATTCCTACTACAAGCGCTCTTTCACCAGTGGAATATATGAATTACTTTGAACCAGAGTTTGCCGCTGGTCATGACATTTTATATGTCCATTTCTCCGCCGCGATGTCTGCGACATTCAATTCTCTCCGTTTAGCGATGGAAGAATTAAAAGAAAAATACCCAGAAAGAAAACTCACCCTTATTGATACCAAAGGTATCACCTTAGGTAGCTATAATATCTGCTTAAGCATTGGTGAATTATATAAAAACGGTGCTTCTATTGAAGACATCCAAAAATGGGCTGCTACAGAAGTTGATAAGACTGCTTTCTATTTCTACGCTGATGACTTAAAGTTCTTCGGTAAAAGTGGTCGTGTCTCTGGCTTTGCCGCTTTCTTTGGTAATATCATTGGTTTAAAACCAATCATCTACATTGGTGAAGATGGTAAGATGGCCACTAAAGATAAATGTCGTGGTAGAAAACAAACATTACAAAAACTCTTACAATACGTCATTGATTTAGAAGATGATATTAAAGGTCATCGCGTGATTATCGCTCATACAGACGCGATTGAAATCGCTGAAGAATTTGGCAAGATGCTCAAAGATCACTTCGGTCAAGATCTGAATATTGAATATGAAGTGGTGAACCCAACCGCTGGTAGCCACTGTGGTCCAAATGCAATGGGCGTGAGCTTCCACGCTAAACACAGATAGATTTGGCGCTGACGCGCCTTTTCTTTTGCCTTAAAAACAATTATCATGTTATTGGTATGCAAAGATTAATTGTTATTACTGGCGACTTAGCCGCAGGAAAATCCACCTTAGCGTTTTCCTTAAGCAAGTATTATCAAATTCCTTTCATCACTAAAGATTCTTTAAAAGAAATCGCTTGTGATGTCATTGGTTATTCTTCTAGAGAAGAAAACCGAGAATTATCCATTGTCGCCACTAGTGACATGATTTATTTCTTTAAACAATGCGCTTTAGTGAAACAAGATTTAATCTTGGAAGCTAATTTCCGTACTGAAGAATTAAAAGAACTAGAAGCTATCGCTGATGAGAATAACTATCAAGTGGTTTTACTCGTTTTAACAGGTGATATTCCTTTACTCTATCAAAGATTCTTAGACCGTTTACCAGGCAGGCATATTGCTCATCGTTCCATTCATTTAGAAGAATCATACGATAGATTTGCTGATTATATTAATAGCTTAAGAGATCAAGACTTTGTCTTTACCCCTAATTATTTAGATATGTCTAATTTAGATGAAGATGAAGTAGTAGAGGAAGCAGTACAAATACTTGAAGATGAATTTGGTAATTAATTATGCAATCAATTAAAGAAGTTTTTTATATCGGACATGGACCAAGCTCATCACATACAATTGGTCCCAGTAACGCAGTTAGATACATTTTGAATCACTATCCAGATGCGGAATTTATCAAAGTGACATTATGTGGTTCTTTAGCGTCCACTGGTAAAGGACACTTAACTGATTACATCATTGATAAATACTTAAAAGAAGTGAAACACCGCATCATTTTTGATACGCATAAAAAGGTCAAACACCCTAATACAATGTATGTAGAAATCACTCTTCCGAGTGGTGAAATAAAGAAAGACACAATTGTCTCCATCGGTGGTGGTGCGATTACCATTAACGATAAAAAGAATGAAGACGGTATTGATTTATATCCACATCACACTCTTTCGGAGATTATGTCGTATTGCCGCGAATATGGTTATTCATTATGGGAATATGTTCTCTTCCATGAAGGCGAAGAAATACTTTCCTATTTTGATAACATTTATAAAGCGATGAAAGAATC
>CAMKQK010000047.1:0-7819 GCA_946414915.1 uncultured Caryophanales bacterium | reverse complement strand
ACTGACTACTTACATGGCTTAAAAGAAAATGTCATTACTGGTCACCTTATCCCAGCCGGCCGTGGTTTAATGGCTGAATCCGCTTCTGATGATATCTCTAACAATTTCGATGTTTTAGAAACAATGAGAGAAGTTAGTGATAGATACATCGAAGAACACGAAAGAAAAGTTAAAGAAATTAACGAAAAGATTCGTGTCCTTGATGAAGACAAGAAGTAGTTTCTATTAAAACTAATAAGAGTCATCCATATGGGTGGCTCTTTTTCTTTATAAAAGCTCGATTAATTCATAATTTATAAATAAAAGTAGTGTTATTTACCAATTGAAGATAGAATATTTCTAGCGGTTTTCATATTTTGAATCGTCTTAATTAGCGAGAGGCAATAATGAGCATCTCAGAAAAAACCATCCATTCATTTATCCTAGGTAACGATGATGCGATTGGTAAAGTATACGAAGAGTACAAAAACCTCATGTACTTTGTCATCGCCAACTACATTTCTCTTCCTGAAGACTGTGAAGATGTTTTAAGTGAGTCCTTTATTAAGGCTATAAACCATCGTCAAGACCTCAAAGATCCAAGCAAGATTAAATCATTCTTGACCACAATTGCGAGGAACACAGCGCTTGATTTCTTAAAGAAAAGCAAAGAGATAGTGAATAGTGAAGTCGTGGAAGAAATGTATGGAGAACAAGATCAATACAATGTGATGCTCAACTTATTGGAACCTCTCTTAACTAATAAGGAAACAATCGTGACTTATTATCGTGCAGTTTTTGAGTACTCCTGGAGTGAAATTGTGGAACTCACTGGCATTCCAGAAAGCAGCGCAAGAGCGATTTACGCTAGTGCGAAAGAGAAACTCAGAAAGGAGTTAAGATGAATTTCGAAAAGTGGATGAAGAAACGTGGTAATAATAAGCTTAATGCTTACGCGAAAAATCCATATCGTGTTTCATGGATTAAGCGCCTTCCTTTATGGAGCAAAATAGTTGTTCCATCCGCTTTAGCTATGACCGCAGCAGTCGTCATCATCTCTGTGGGTGTTTTACCTAACTTCTTAGCTAGAGGTAAGAACGCTAGTATGTCTAGAGGTCCAAAATATAGCTCAGCTAACTATAGTGAAGTATCGAATCAAGATCCTAAATCTATTCCTCAAGGCAGTCATAGCAGTGAAATGAATACTTCTGGCGGACAAGGACCAAGTGTGGATTATTTATCTAGAATCTTCCCATCCATCACTTACGATAATATTGAATATACATTAACTAATAATTCTGGCTCTTCTGTTGTCCCAGTAACTCATATTGATGAATTACTCTTTAACGGTAAAATGAAGACCGTAACAGAAACGAATATAGATGTTGAGATTTACTCCATTAAAAACATTGATAAAGAAGTCGCTGTCGCCTTTAAAACTAAGTACATCAGTGATTATTATGCCTACATCAATTTAGCGGCGCATTTCCACGATATTGATGATTTCCTTAACTTATTAAATCCAAATACAGAAATGGAAATCACTAATCTCACTTACGTGAACTACACTGGCGTTGATTTTGATAAAGCCACGAAAGTGGAACATAAAGGCTATAAAGAAGCTGATATTTATAACATTATCTTCAGCGATAAAACTATCGAAGGTTATACATCAGAAGATTATGATTATGAATCAAGCACCGAGTACTATTCTATGGATCTTAAGTTTGAAGCCTTAGGTATTGATAGCTATAATGCCTACTTCTTTAGTAGTGGTTATATCGTCTTTAATATTTTTGAAGAAAATCATATCTTTGAATTAGGACAAGCTAAGTATCAAGAACTAGCGACATACTTAACACAATACAAGATTAGTTAACTTGCCCTAAATAGATATCCCTTTATAAATTATGCTATAATGCTGTTTGCTAAAAAAGAAGGAAATAGTATTATGGAACAACAATATAAAATCGTCATTGATACTTTAGGAAGCGATAAAGGTCCAGAAGCCATTATTTTAGGCGCTTCTATGGCTTTAAAAGAATTTCCTAACTTATCAATCACTTTAGTGGGTCCAGAAGCCCTTATTAATGAAAAGATGCAAGAATATGGAGTGGATCACTCCCGTTTTAAAGTCGTTCCTGCAGATGAAACGATTACCAATTATGAAAACCCATATACGGGTATTATGAATAAACCACAAGCATCCTTGGTCCAAGCGATGAAAGAAGTGGGTAAGACAGAAGAAAACTACGCTGGTATGATTACCGCGGGTAATAGTGGGGCTATTTTAATGGGTAGTTTTAGATTCTTAAGTGATGAAAATAAAACCAGACCATGTATGGCCGCTGTTCTTCCTAACGGAAAAGGCTCTTATAGCTGCGTAGTGGACACAGGAGCAACAATTGATTGCTCCGCTGGACAATTACACTCATTCGCCCGTTTAGGCTCTGATTTAATGAAAAAGATGTATCAAATCGAAAATCCTAAAGTTGCATTACTCTCTAATGGTGCGGAAGCCACTAAAGGTAACCACCTGGTGAAAGAAACATATCCATTATTAAAAGAAGATCAAACTATCAACTTTATTGGTAACATTGAAGGTAACCAAACTTTAACGGGTGACGCTGACGTCATCGTTTGTGATGGCTTCGCTGGTAACCAAGTTCTTAAGAACGTTGAAGGCGTAGCAAGACAATTAATTACCGATATTGTCAAGCTCTCTAAGAAAAGAGAAAGACCAGAATTCATGGAAGTTGCCCAATACTTAATGAAATCCTATGATATTTCCGCTTTAGGTGGTGGTTTAGTTTTAGGTACTAGAAAGCTTGTTATCAAGGCGCGTGGCAACTCTGATGAAAGAGCAATCGTTAATATTTCTAGAATGCTTTTAAATCACGCGAGTGGTGAAGCAGTCTTAACCCAATCACAAAGAGAGGACGCTCTTCGTTGATAGAAGTTTACTAATTTGGTAAACTATTAAAGTTCGAGGTTTTATTAAAATGTTAGAAAAATTAAAAGAATTAATGAAGAACGTTGATCCAGATATGAATCTTGATAACGTGACCTTAGATACTAAACTGATTGATGATTTACATTTTGACTCTTTAGGTATCATGATGTTTGCGATGGCAATTGAAGATGAATTCGGCATTACATTTGACGAACCAATGAACTTCTTAACCGTCAAGGATGTCGTTGACTTCATTGAAGCTAATAAGAAATAACAATCAATAAGAAATAAAAAGCCGTGAAAAACGGCTTTTTTCTTGCCTTCTTCTCATTATGTTGCATTTTGTTTGAAATATATTAAAATATAAAACAATGAACACAAAGAGATACGTATGTACTCTTTAAGAAAGGAAACATAATTTTTTATGAAAATGAAAAAAGTTTTCAGTGCTTGTGCTCTCTTATTGGCATTAACAGTCGCTGGCTGTAATAACGGTAAATCATCCGCTGCTGATACAACAAGTAACAAGCCTGCATCCTCCCAACAAAGCACAGCCAAACCATCCACAAGTGCTACACCAGCACCATCCACAAGTGCTGCTCCATCTACAAGCACTCCAGCTCCACAACCACTTGGTCCAGCATTAAAAACATGGACTGCTGAAGAAGTCAAAGCTGGTATGAGCAATGCTGGTGCCAAAGAAGTTAAAGATGAAACAGGTGATGTTCAATTCACTGTTTACAAACTTGGTACCGCTAATGACACACTCACACTCGAATGGACTCCAACAGCTGAACAAGCCGGTAAAGTTGTTTTCAAATTATTCTTCACAACTAAAGCTGGTAACGCTACAAGTGCGACATTCTGGAAAAAGAGTGCTACATCTACTGATGACAAAATGACAATTACTGTCGATGGTCAAGCCGTTGCTGCTCCAGAAGCTGAAGTGGCCTACACCTTCGAAGACATCTGTGGTGGTGCTGATGGTGTTGTCGAATCCGATGCCGCAGATAGCGGTGCATTAGCTAACCCAGTCGAATACAAAATGGCTGAATACAATGTCACAGCTGGCACAAAGAACTCAATCGTCGTTACATACCTCGGTGGTGGTTACAGCTTCTACATTGCTGGTGCTACTGTTTACAAAGCTGCTTAATCTTTAGATTAATAAAACAAAATAAGTCACTGTTTCATCAGTGGCTTTTTTGTTGTTTTGAAACACATGATACACCAGGACTAGTGTGTAGTATATTAATATTTTTATTGCGCATAATTTTATCCTTATATATTATATATGAGCGTGTGCAAAACCACACCCAGACCAATTTCGGTCGTTTTTAATGGGAAAGTACCGATACACCAGGTACTGTGGTGTGCACAAAATGAAATAGTTATTGAAAGGAGCAATTATGCCAACAATTAACCAATTAGTGCGTCAAGGCAGACAAAATAAGACATTCAAGTCTAAAGCCCCTGCCCTTGGTCAAAGATGGAACTCTCTAAAGAAAAAAGAGACAGCACAACCTGCAGCGCAAAAACGTGGCGTTTGCACCCGTGTTGGTACAATGACACCAAAGAAACCTAACTCAGCTTTAAGAAAATACGCTCGTGTTAGATTAAGCAATGGTTACGAAGTCACTGCCTATATCGGTGGTGAAGGACACAACTTACAAGAACACAGTACCGTCATTATTAGAGGCGGCCGTGTTAAAGACCTCCCAGGTGTGCGTTATCACATCGTTAGAGGTACATTAGACTGTGCGGGTATCGAAGCTAGAAGACAAGGTCGTAGCTTATACGGTACCAAGAAACCACATGAAGAGGAATAGGAGGTAAGTAATTATGCGTAAAGGTAATCCTGTCAAACGTGATGTCTTACCAGATCCAATTTACAATTCAAAGTTAGTCACACGTTTAATCAACAAATTAATGCTCGATGGTAAAAAAGGCACCGCCCAAAACATTCTCTATGGCGCCTTTAAGAAAATCGAAGAAAAAACTGGCAAACCAGCAATGGACGTCTTCGCGACCGCCATTAACAACATCATGCCAGAAGTCGAACTTAAGATGAGAAGAGTCGGTGGTGCGAACTTCCCAGTTCCAACCGAAGTCTCCCCAGAAAGAAAAGTTACATTAGGTTTAAGATGGTTAGTCAGCTATTCACGTTTAAGAAATGAAAAAACCATGCAAGACCGCTTAGCTAATGAAATCATCGATGCCGCTAACGGCACTGGTGCATCAGTTAAGAAAAGAGAAGACACCCACAAAATGGCAGAAGCTAACAAAGCTTACTCACATTATCGTTGGTAATCAGTTAGGAGTAATAGAATATGGCACGCGAATATGATCTAGCACATACACGCAATATCGGTATCATGGCTCACATCGATGCTGGTAAAACCACAACAACCGAACGTATTCTCTACTTCACTGGTAAAATCCACAAAATTGGCGAAACCCACGAAGGTTCCGCGACAATGGACTGGATGGAACAAGAACAAGAAAGAGGTATTACAATTACCAGTGCTGCTACAACAGCAACCTGGAAAGGTAATCGTATCAACATTATCGACACTCCTGGACACGTCGACTTCACAGTCGAAGTTGAAAGATCCTTACGTGTCTTAGACGGTGCTATCACAGTCTTAGATGGTAAGAATGGTGTTGAACCACAAACTGAAACAGTTTGGAGACAAGGTTCTAAATATGGTGTCCCACGTATTGTCTTCGTTAACAAACTTGACGCTATCGGTGCGGACTATGAAATGTCTGTCCGTTCTCTTAGAGAAAGATTAGGCGCCAACGCTGAAGCAGTACAATACCCAATTGGTATCGAATCTTCCTTAAAAGGTTGGATCGATGTCATTACACAAAAAGCGTATGTCTACGCTTCTGATGTGAACGAAGAACCACACGAAGTTCCAGTTCCTGAAGAATACAAAGACAAACTCGTCGAACTCAGACAAAAATTATTCGAAGCTTTATCAAACTTCGATGAAGACATCTTAATGATGGTCTTAGAAGGTCAAGAGCCAGACGTAGAAACAACAAAGGCCGTTATCCGTAAAGCAGTTTTAACTGGTGAATTCCACCCTGTCTTCTGCGGATCAGCATACAAAAACAAAAACGTTCAACCTTTATTAGATGGTGTTATTGATTACTTACCATCCCCATTAGATATCGCTCACGCGAAAGGTACAGATGATCGTGGCAATGAAGTCACATGCGAACCAGACGACAACGCTCCTCTTGCTTGCTTAGCCTTCAAGATTGCTACTGACCCATTCATTGGCCGTTTAGCCTATGTCCGTGTCTATAGTGGTACATTACAATCTGGTAGTTACGTCTATAACTCCACTAAAGGTGTGAAAGAAAGAATCGGACGTGTCGTCCTTATGCACTCCAATCACCGTCAAGAAGTCGAAGCACTTCACGCTGGTGACATCGGTGCGGTCGTTGGTCTTAAAAACACCATTACTGGTGACACACTCTGCGAAGTCGGTAAAACCGTCGTCTTAGAGAAGATGGAATTCCCAGCTCCAGTTATCGAAGAAGCTGTCGAACCAAAGACCAAAGCTGACCAAGAAAAGATGAACATCGCTCTTCAAAAGCTCGCTGAAGAAGACCCAACATTCCGTGTGAGAACAAACCCAGAAACAGGTCAAACCTTAATCGCTGGTGTTGGTGAATTACACTTAGACATTATCGTCGACAGAATGAAGAGAGAATTCGGCGTTCAAGTTAACGTTGGTGCTCCACAAGTTGAATACCGCGAAACAATTAGAGCCGAAGGTGAATGTGAAGGTAAATACATCCGTCAAAGTGGTGGTCGTGGTCAATATGGTCACGTCTGGATCCGCTTCGAACCAAACGAAGGCAAAGGCTTTGAATTCGTCGATGCCATCGTTGGTGGTACTGTTCCTAGAGAATACATTAAGCCAACTGAAGACGGCTTAAGAGATGCTCTCAATAGGGGCATGATCGCTGGTTTCCCAGTAATCGATATCAAAGCTACTCTCTATGATGGTAGTTACCACGATGTCGACTCTAGTGAAGCCGCTTACAAGATTGCTGCATCTATGGCTCTCAAAGAAGCAGCTAAGAAATGTCAACCAGTTATCCTCGAACCAATCATGAAGATCGAAGTTACTGTCCCAGAACAATATTATGGTGACGTTATCGGCGATATCTCCAGACGTAGAGGCCAAATGACTGGTGAAAGCCAAAGAGCCAATGCCAAGATTATCGAGGCGGAAGTTCCATTGAGCGAAATGTTTGGTTACGTCACCGACTTACGTAGTATGACTCAAGGTAGAGGCAACTACGTCATGCAATTCGATCACTACGGTGAAACACCAAGATACGTTCAAGAAGAAATCTTAAAGAAAGCGGGAGTCGCCCGCTAAAAACAAATGTGTAATATCTAATTGATATTGCACGAAAAAAATAAATGCTATATTATGATTTCGTTGCAAACTTGTTATTAACGAAAGAAAGGAGATTTCAATTTTATGGCAAAACAACATTTTGACAGAAGTAAACAACACGTCAATATCGGTACCATCGGTCACGTTGACCACGGCAAAACAACATTAACAGCCGCTATTACATCTGTCTTAGCAAAACAAGGTGGCGCAGTCAAAACTGACTATGCTCAAATCGACTCCGCTCCTGAAGAAAAAGCTCGTGGTATTACAATCAACACCGCTCACATCGAATATCAAACAGCGACAAGACACTATGCCCACGTCGACTGCCCAGGACACGCTGACTACGTCAAGAACATGATTACTGGTGCTGCTCAAATGGATGGTGCTATCCTCGTTGTTGCAGGTACTGATGGTGTTATGCCACAAACACGTGAACACATCTTATTAGCCCGTCAAG
>CAMKQK010000046.1:0-8404 GCA_946414915.1 uncultured Caryophanales bacterium | reverse complement strand
CCTAAAACTTCTCTAGCTTGAGCGAAGGCTGCTGGTTCAACAAGGACTTCGATCTTTCCATCTTCTGCTGTGACTTCACGGACATCAACGTCAGAGAGAATTAAGTTTTCTTCAACTTCATCTCTATTGGTGCCGTTGAAAACGAATAAACCAGTTTGTGTGAAATTGAAGATTGTGGAACCTAAGTGACCACCCTTTTTGGTGATAGCGGTTCTAACTTCGATAAACGCACGGTTTGAGTTATCAGTTAATGTATCAATGATAAAGAGGGAGTTGCCTGGACCAAAAGCTTCATAACGGCCTTCAGAATAGCTTTCGGCTTCGCCGCCTTTAGCTTTTTGGATAGCTCTATCAATAACGTCTTTAGTAACGTTTTGACCTCTCCATTTTTCAATTGCAGAACGGAGTGCTAAGTTCATTTCAGGGTCAGGAACACCATTCTTTGCCGCCATATAGATTTCCTTACTGGCTCTCATAAAGAGTGCGCTTCTTTTTGCAGCGGTTGCGGCCATCGCTTTTGCTCTTACTTCATGTGCTCTACCCATGATTTAAAACTCCTTTTTTGCTTTTTTGCGAAAAAATATTATCACATGTTCATATAAAATAGAACATAAATGTTTTAGTTTGTTGCAGTTGTGATAGTAATTTGGGTTGTTGTGAGGTCAAAACTGACATCATAATTACCCGCAACAAGGACTTGAATATAGGAACTAAATGTTGTGAATGCACCAGGTGTTGAATCACTACTTAATGTTCCATAAGTTGTTGATTGATAAGTTGTTGATTCCATGGCTTGCACTACCACTAAATCGTTTACGGAAAGCGCAACATTTTTCACTGTGGCTTTGCCATTTGCGACTGTCATAGATAATGTTCTATTGTCGTTACCACTTAACGCACCAAGCACGGAAAGATAGTAATAATAATCGCCACCGAGTGGGGCATCATCAAGTGTCCATTCAAGAGATAAAACACCAGTTGTTACATTATATGTAAATGAATAAGTGCCAGCCTTAAGGAACATGACCATTGAAATGCCGGAAGTTGTTGTAGAATAGATGACCGAACTATCGTATTGTTTGTCAAGCGTGAGTGGCAAAGGATTACCATTTAAATCCAAGAAAGCTAATGTTCCATAGGCGTTGCTATGGAAAGTGTAGGAAACATTACCATTAGCATCTTTCTTTAAAGAAGTTGTTTCGCCACCAATCATTGCAATAACATCACCAACACCTTGCGCAACTTCATAAATAAGGACGGAATCGCAGTTAGCGACATAACCAACTTCGTATGTACCATCTTTTAAGATTTTGATTTTATCGCCATCGAGTGTTAAAACATCTTCGCGGTTAGAAAAAACACTAGTTAAATGATCAGCGGTAATAATTCTATTACCAGTGAGCTCTTGAATTGTGAATTCTTCGTTTGCTTCTAAACCTGTTAACGAATAATAGAAATAGAAATCATGCGTGTCGACATATTCTTTAATATCATCAGCGTTAATGACTGCTTCATGAGTGATATACCATTTCATATCCGCTAAATCTGGATCATTTTCATTAATCTTCATTGCGGTTAATTCTTCATCCGCTCTTTCACCAACAAAGTCAATTTTAAATGTTCCTTCGTTAGCAGGAGCAAAGACTTTTGTAACGGAAATTTCTTCTTCTCCACCACGGCCGAATTCAATGCCATATCTACCAGCTTTATCAAAGACGAATTCATCATTGGTGCCTTTATGGAAGTCGAATTTATTCCATTTTGTGTCATTAGCTATATCGTCATAGTCAAAGACTTCATTAGTGGATTTATCAACAACAGTCATCTTATCTCCAACGGAGAAGTTATGATAACCATAGATATATGTTTTGGTTGTACCATCAAGATAAGTAACATGATTCATTGGATATTCAGTGTCATTGACTTTGACCACTAACGAAACATGTTCTTCGACACTTAATTGAAAGCCATTAGGGGTTGCCACTAAGAAGATATCAAGTTGACCTTCAATAGTAGGCTTATTGTTCTCATCGATGTTATTACCAGCGAAGAAACCGTATTTATAAGTTGGTTCCCTTGGTTTAGCAATGCCAAGAACAGAATTCTTGTCTATGCCACGGTTTGTTATTTTCCAACTAACAGCGGATTCAGTTTTTTCAACTAATTCAAATGTTTCTTTTTCATTTCCATCAACTAAGAAAGCAATATTATCTGTGGCTCTTGGAAGTTTTAATGCATTTTCAGTAGTAGGATTCTTATTTTCATCGAAATATTGTCCACATTCTATGCAGTAGTAATATGGCTTCATGCCATCATAAAAATATGATGGAAGATATCCTTCATGTAGCGTTCCATAATTATGTGTATGACTAGAAGAAGAACTACTAGATGAACTTGTGGTCACTTGAGTAGATGAACTACTTGTTGTGGAAGATGATACCACTGATGTTGATTGCTCTTCGCTTTTTGAAGAAACGCTAGAAACTTGTGACTGGGAGCTTTCACTAGGCGCTGGTGTACTTTCGTTACCATTACAGGCGGTAATGCCCATCGCAAGTGTTAGTCCTAAGATAGTAAGCAATTGTTTTTTCATAATCCCTCCAATTATTAATAAATAACATCCACTAAATAAAGGCCAGAAGCTGGCGCTTTGTAAGCGATAATTTCCCTATTTTTATTATCTTTTAAGTGTTTATCAATAAACGCTATTGGTTCCTTTTTAGTAGCGACGCTAATAGCAGTGCCAATCATGTTTCTAATTTGATAACGCATAAAGCCGTTACCAGTGAAAACGATTCTTAATAAATCTTTTTCTCTAATGACTTCTACGTCATATAATGTGCGGATAAAGTTACCTTCATCTTCTTCCTTAGAAGTGAAATCTTGATAATTATGTGTACCCACAAATCTATTAAGAGCGTCAATAAATAATGGCACATCTAAAGACATTGGATAGATATAGGCCAAATCATAAGAGAATGGATCTTTATTAGTTAAAAGAATGCGATATTCATAAATCTTTTTAGTGGCGTTATATCTAGCGTGGAAGTTATCATCCACCTCACTAAAAGAGATGATTTTAATATCATCTGGAAGCATTTTATTTAAAGCGTACGCTAATTGTTTTAAGTCTTTTTGTTTATCACTCACAAAGTGAAAGTATTGTTTTAAGGCATGAACACCAGCGTCAGTTCTACCACTACCTTGGATATTAATGGGAGTGTCATAGACTTTGCTTAGGCATTCTTCGATCTTTTCTTGGACACTAATAAAGCCAACTTGCTTTTGCCAGCCATAGTAATTTGTGCCCTTATATGAACAAATGCCGAGAATTTTCATTTAAAAACCTTTCACTTTGAAAAAGAAGTTAACTATATCAACTGGTTCACCAGTTCTATCAAAAACAAACAAAACAATAATACCAGCAAAAAGAGCACCAATAAACAAGAAGGCCAATAAATCTCTCCAGGAGAATCTTAAAAGTCTATATCTAGTGCGTTTAGCTTTTGGGTCATAGCCTCTTACAATCATCGCATTAGCGAGTTCTTCACTTCTTTCTAAAGCGGAAACAAATAATGGGATGATTAACGCAATGATTGCGCCAAAGCGTTTAAAGATACCACCGTGGTTAAAGTCCACACCACGGCTCGCTTGAGCTTTCATAATTCTTTCAGTTTCGTCGAGTAAGGTTGGAATAAATCTTAAAGCGATAGATAAAGTCATCGCGATTTCATGAACTGGGAAATGGATTGGTTTTAATGGGGTCATATACCATTCAAAAGCATAGGTCATATCCATTGGTTTTGTAGTGCTTGTAAGAATCATTGTTAATGAAATCATTAACACTAAACGAAGCAAGATATAACCCGACTGACAAAATGAATCCCAATAGACCTTTAATGAACCAATAGTGAACGCCACTGGTAATTTAGGATTATTGGAAGGGATGAATATGTATATGGCCATTAAGAAAATGATTAATAACCATAAACCCCCTAGAGATTTAAGTAACGAAAGTAAACTCACTCTTGAAATAATCATTAAGACGAGTAAAACCAAAATATAAATACCACTTAAAATAAGTGAAGTTGACCACTTATTGAATTGGAAGAAGATTCCCACCATAAAAAGGAGGGTGAGGAAAATCTTATTTCTTGCATCTAAATGATGGATGAAAGTATCACGGAAGGAATAACGGCCAAAAGTCATCGAACTCATGCTTTATCCCTCCATTTCTTAATCGCGGAGAGTAAATCATCCATACCGTGTATTTGTTTTGGGTCGATATCCATACCTTTTTCTTTTAAAGCGTTAGCGACTTTAATGACGGTTGGAATGTCTAATCTATCGTAACCTTGGATAAGGGAGAATAGTTCAGAAGGAGTACCATCGAACGCTAATTCACCTTTTTCAAGAAGCACCACTCTTTTAGCGTATGTATTCACTAAGTCCATATCATGGGTAATAACGATAATTGTTTTACCTTGTTCATGGAACTCACAAATTAATTTCATTAAGTCTTTACTACTTTGAGGATCAAATCCCGCGGTTGGTTCATCAAAGATGATGATATCTGGATTAATGGCTAAAATACCCGCAATTGCGACCTTACGCTTTTCACCACCTGATAAATCAAATGGAGCTCTTTTATAGTAGGATTCATCTAAACCAACTTTCGCAAGTGCTTCATGGGCTCTTTCAAGAGCTTCTTCGTTTTTCAAACCGAAGTTTTTCACACCAAAAGCAACATCCTTTTCCACTGTTTCTTCAAAGAGTTGATATTCAGGGAATTGGAAAACTAAGCCGATATGTTGTCTAATACCACGTAATTTACGGCTCTTTCTATTCTTATAATTAACAACGTAATCACCAACCACTACTTCGCCTTGATCAGGCACGATTAAAGCATTAAATGTTTGGGCTAAAGTGGATTTACCACTTCCTGTTTCACCAACGATAGCGATGAAGTCGTTGTCCTCAATCTCAAAAGAGACATTATTTAAGGCTAATGTCGCGTTAGTGGCTTTCTTTTGGTATGTGTAGAAGATATTTTTTATTTGGATGCCCATATATCCTCCACTAGTTGATCGAGTTTATCAGCGTTGGAATTAATGCCAATCTTCGCTAATTCTTTTTCGAGTTTATAAACAAAAGGCATATCAAGCTTGATAGAAAGAAGCGTCTCTTCATCTCTTAAAACATCTTGAGGCTTGCCTTCTTTAATTAATTTACCTTTTGATAAAATCAAAACCTTATCACTTAAAAGCGCTTCATCAATATCATGAGTAATACTAAAGATCGTGAGTTCTTTGTTTTCTTTATGGATACGCTTTAACCACTTTCTCACTGTGGCTTTACCTTTAGGATCAAGCATTGATGTGGCTTCATCTAAAATGAGAATCTCTGGTCTTAAAATCAAAGCGCCCGCTAAAGCGACTCTTTGTTTTTGACCACCGGAAAGAGCGATTGGTTCTTTCTTAAGATATTCAAGCATACCGACACTTTCCGCGAAGCGTTCGATTTCTTCTTGCATCTTATCATGTGGGAAGCATCTATTTTCTAAGCCGAAAGCAATATCATCTTCCACTGTGGAACCAATGAATTGATTATCAGGATTTTGGAAGATTAAAGAAACTTTGCTTTGGAAATTAGCAATGTTCTTTTTGGTGACTTCTTCATCGTTAAAGTAAATTGTGCCTTCATTCTTTTCTAACAAACCAACGATGAGCTTTGCTAAGGTTGATTTACCTGAGCCATTGTGACCTAAAACAGAAACAAATGATCCTTTAGGAACACTAAAAGATATATCGTCAATAACTTTGTTACTGCCGTCATATGAGAAGACTAAATTTTTGATTTCTAATTTGCTCATGCTTTGAGATTATATCACGCATCGTTAAAAATGAATAACGATATTCCCTTTTTCACAAAGTGAGTGCACCTATATAGCTAGTTCTTTTTGTTTCTTTGATTGATGTTTGCGAGCTTAGTAATAGCCTTTTTGAAGGTTAAATATAATGTTGATTGACTAGTGATTCCAGTATGCTCAAAATCTGAGATTGTATAGCCCTCTAAAGTTAATAAAAGCAACATGAATTCCTGATGTTCAAATTCACTCTTATGAGCAACAATTGTGCGCTTAGTTTCACGAATTAGGCGACTCCTGTCTTCGTTTTGGTCGGTTTCTGCGATGCAATCAAAGTCAAAAATGTTCTCATTATAATCATCGTCGAAGCGGATAATGCTCGACTGTAATTTTGACTTATCTGAAAAGTAATTGTTGTTCACATAATCGGCGATTTGTAGTTCAACTGTCTTCCGCCAAAAAGTGTAAAACGAACACATCCATGGACTAAACTTTTTCACCACATAAGAAAAATGGTCATTACAGACTGTGACTAATTCTAACGGCACTATTCCTAGTCCTCGATATTTGCTATCGATCAAATCGTACGCTAATGATAAGGCGTTTTTCTTGTAGCGCTTTTGAAACTGTAGATACGCAACATGATTACCTTGCGCGACTAGTTCATGGCACTGTTCATCCAATCTTCGACGATAGGTTTTGCTTGAAAGCATAAAACACTCCTCTCCACACACTAATGTGTTTTAGATATTTGTTTTATGCACCTCCGCTAACAAAATTCCTGCAGCTACGGAGGCATTTAAAGAATTTACATGTCCAAATTGTGGGATTTTTACTACGTAATCTGAGTTCTTTAACACTAGTGGTGAGACGCCTTTGCCTTCGCTACCTATCACTACTACGACTGGGAAATCGTATTTTATTGAAGAATAGTCAATTGTGGCGCTTCCATCTGTGGAAACAACCCAATAGCCTTCTTCTTTAAGTGTCTTAATTGCTTGATTGAGATTATTAACGACTGCGACTGGAACATAGTTAATTGCGCCTGCGCTTGTCTTAGCGACTGTCGCATTTAAAGAAACGGAATTATGTTTTGGTAAAACAATACCCGCTGCTTCAAAAACATCCGCGCTTCTTAAAATCGCTCCAAGATTATGTGGATCGTTAATGCTATCAAGCATGACAATAATCTTCTTAGTTTTCTTATTGGCCCTAATAATGATTTCTTCTAAAGAAACAGTTTGATATGGTTTAAGTTCAGCGGCTAAGCCCTGATGCACACCACCATCACACATCTTTTCCATTTCATTAGAGGAAATACTAACGACTGGTAACTTATTATCTTTGATAAGATTAATAACTTTCTGATCGTTAAAGTTATGAACAAGAAAAACCTTTAACGCCTTTTTAGCGTTAATGGCTTCTATTACTGGATTTTTACCGTAGATGAGATTTATATCCTTGTTCATTTAATTGATTTCTTCAATACAATTAATGTATTCCAAAGTTGATAAGGCTTCAATGATTTCTGTATGTGTTTTGTATTTTTTCAACTCTTTAGAGTTAATTGTTAAAGAAATACTATAAACACCTAAGCCTGTATTGTTATAAGCTGGGTTGGCTTCAATATCATCAATTCTTAAACCGAGTTTACGAATGACACCGGTGAAGTTAACTAAATCGTTTCTATTTTTAAGTTCTAAATGGATTTCAAAGTGGTTACTTCTATTTTTCATATAGAATTCAATTTTTGGCATTGCGCTTAAAGTAATAAAGGCTAAGACCACACCGATAATACCAGCGGTATATAAACCAGCGCCTAAGGAGGCACCAATGATACCAGTGAGCCATAATGCCACAGCGGTTGTTAAACCTTTAATTTGATTTTTAGAGGAATATAGGAGGGTATTACCCGCAATGATAGCGCCACCTAAAACCACTGCGGCTGTAATAGCAGGGAAGGCTTCACCATAGTTAGCAGCGAAATAGATATCCACTAGCGCAGCAATCGCAGAGAACAACGCCACGAAGGTAAATGTTCTAAAACCAGCGGTATGTCTCTTTCTACTTCTTTCAAAGCCGAACAAAGCGCCGATAAGAAACGCTAAAACTAAACGGATAATAATGGTACCGATATTAAAGTCACCGAGCCATCCATTAGTTAATTGATTAATTGGATCCATTGCAATAAAGTCTTTCATAAAAAAACCTCCTATTTACGGTTAATAAAACCTCTATGATTACGAATAAATACTTCGTTTTCGTATTCTTCAGCAGCCTCGGTAAAGGCTTGTTCGTTTGCTTCTTCCACATCTAAAGGTGGAATCTCTTTTGATAAATGTTGAATTTGGGCGGCTAATAAATCAATTTCTTTAGAAGAACCTGCTTCATTAACAATCTTTTGTTGCACCACGCTTTCTGGTGCTAGTTCATCAATATTTTCTTTGCCATATGAACCAGATAGATATAAGCCAAGTTTAGCACATCCTGGACCAATTAATTCATAAAGGATGGATGAGGCTAAGATGATTGTAGTTA
>CAMKQK010000045.1:0-9346 GCA_946414915.1 uncultured Caryophanales bacterium | reverse complement strand
TTTTAGTTATTTAGTAACTAGTCTTGTTTTTGTGTTTCTTTTGGCTCATCGCCTTCTGGTCTTGGAAGACCGACTTTGGCCATCACATCATCAACAAGTTTCTTTGCTCTACGATAAGCTAAATCGCTCTTAACGCGGAGTAAGCATGGAAGATCTTCGTACTTCTTCGCTTCTGCTCTTTCAACTGGAATTGTTGATTCAGCATAATCATCTGGATTGAGGTTGAGGTAAACACGGAGGTGTTTGCCGACGATTGTCACGAAGACATAACGTTGTCTCTTATATGAGAATGTATCACCTGGGATGGAGACACGGTTTCTCAAACCATACCATTTAATATAGTCTCTTAAATCATAGTATTTATGACGTAAGTCGTAGACACTGTTTCTTAAGCGGGTTTCGAATGGTTTTCTCTTTCTCTTACCCTTAATGACTAAACCTTCTGGACCTTCAGCGGCTGGGGCTTCTTCTTCCTCATCCTCTTCTTCGTCTTCTTCTTCAGGTTCTTCTTCTGGCTCTGGTTCTGGCTCTGGTTCTGACTCTGGTTGTGGAGCTGGAGCTGGAGCAGGTTCTTCTTCTTTTTCAGCATGGTATTCTTCGACGTGTTCTTCAAGACCTTTGTCTACGATCTTACGAACTGCTTTTTCATCAATACCACCTTCGCAACAGCAAGCTTCTTCTTTTGGTTCGAAGCCAGCAGCTTTTTGTAATAAGCCAGCAAACATTGCGAATACTGGTAATAAGACAAAGAAGATTGCGAAAAGGTTAAGACCAAACGCACCGGCTAATAAAAGGAAAGCGGAGATTCTTAAAACGCCCATTTGAATCATAGGGATGGCAAGGATGAGAATGAATGGTAAGAAGCCAATCGCCACAACAATGCCAACGGCGGATAATAAGAAAGCTGGTTTCTTTTTAACAATGGCCATAACAATTGTTGCAATACCTAATGTGATAGCAACAAAGACGAGCGCAACACCAATGAAGGCTGTTTCATGATTGAAATAATGAGGGTTCCACATATTAACGTAGTCACCAATAGCTGCCCTTGGGCCATAAACAAAGATTTGGCTATTAATGAGACCTTGGCCGCCATTGATTAATGGAGTAACCATACAGATACCAACGATTAAGGCACTGATTAACCATAAGACTAAACCAATACAAGAGGAACGCAAAATTTTCTTGTTTTCCATGGATAGAATATCTCCTTATTTATTTTAATGTAATTCCGATTTCGCGCGTTTGCAAGTGATAAAGTATATAAAAAGTTGAAAATTAGTTAAAGAATCATGCATATAACGCTTATTTTGACCTCTTTTGTTACAGTTGACCCCCGAATGTAACATGATTTTCTTACGAGACATCTTTGCGAAACTAGGTGACATGTCGGTTATTTTTGCTTTTGAAAATATCCGATATGGTATTGATTTAATAACTAGTGACATTTATATTTAGAATTGGTTAGAATATAGACATGTTAATAAAATTAAAAGTGCAAAATTTTGCCATCATTGAAGACATTGAGATTACTTTTAAAGATGGATTAACTGTTTTAACAGGCGAAACAGGTGCTGGTAAGAGCTTAATCATTGACTGTATTGGACTCTTATTAGGCGAAAGAGCGGCTTCTGAAATGATCAGACAAGGGGAAGAAAAGGCCATCGTCCTCGGTGTTTTTGATAATCAGAGTCCGATCGTTAAAGCGGCTTTAGAAAAAGCTAATATTCCAGAAAAAGATGGACTCATCGAAATAAAAAGAACCATCTCTGCGAATAAGAACGTTGTTAAGATTAACGACACCACTGTCACGTTAAATGATTTAAAGAGTATCATGTCACTTATCGCTGATATTCATCAACAATTTGACATGGTGAAGTTATTTAATACAGAAAATTACCTAACCATGGTCGATGGTTTTAACTTTAGATTAGTTAATCAATACTTAGAAAAATATTTGACACGTTATACACTTTTGAAAAAACAAAGTGAGACGTACTATAGTTTGGTTAAAAGGATTGATGAGTTTAATAAAAACCAAGAAGCATACGAGTATGCCTATAACGAAATTAAAGCTCTTAATCTAAAAGAAGGCGAAGAGGAAGAGATTGCTTCTGAAATCACCTTACTAGAAAACTATGACAAGATTTATTCCTTATTAATGGAATCTAAGGAATTAATGGATGGAGAAGCTTTAAGCAACATCTATCAAATCAAAGAAAACATCACTAAGCTCGCGGAATATCAAAACGATTATCAAGAATACTTATCTCGTTTAGATAACGCCTACTATGAACTCGAAGATATGTTTGAAGAGATTAAGAAGAAGGCAAGTTACCTTAACTATGATCCTGAACATCTTGATTCTCTTATTGAACGCTCACACGCGATTAATAATTTGAAGAAGAAATATAACAAAGACTTTGATGAATTAATTAAGTATCAAGACGAACTTAATGAATTACTTAAATATAAAGAAGACTACTCCATTCTTCTTAAAGAAGAAAAGGATAAACTATCTGAGGTTTATGAAGAGACATATGTCGCGGCAATGGACTTACACAAAGTCAGAGAAGACATTGGTCTAAATATCACTAAAGATTTAGAAAAGACTCTTTCTGAACTTGGTCTAGAGTGCCGTTTTAAAGTCGCGGTCATTAATAAAGAAAAGAATCCTGACTTAGATATTAATATCTTCTCAGATAATGGTATCGACACAATCGAGTTCTTCATCGAAACAAATATTGGTGAAGGTTTAAAACCACTTGCGAAAGTTGTTTCTGGTGGTGAACTTAGCCGTATCATGTTAGCGATTAAACTTCTCTATGTGAAAGCGCAAAGAATTAACACGATCATCTTTGATGAAATCGATACTGGTATCAGTGGGGATGTCGCAAGTAAGGTGGCTAAAAAGATTAAAGAAGTATCATTCTCTCATCAAGTCATCACCATTACTCACTTGCCACAGGTAGCAAGCTTAAGTGACCATCATATCAGAATTGCTAAGAAAGTTAATAACAATAGAACCTACACCACGATTAAAGAATTATCTTTAGATGAAAAGATTTATGAAGTAGCCTCACTTATCTCTTCTGGTAAAGTGACCGATAAACAATTAGAGTACGCTAAAGAAATGGTAATGGAAAGAAAATAGGACCCATGGGGTCCTTTTCTCTTATCTAAGTTTCATGCCTTCTCTAAAGGCGTTAGCGACTGTCTCACCAATTTCTTTATATTCGGCTTTGATTGGGTCAAACACTATGAAGTGGGCTTTGTCTGGATTAACATGGCCGTCTTCAACGATGCTTTCATCCACGCTCACGTTAACGATTTTAGCGATGACGTTTCCACCACCTTCACCTTCATTAATGATTTCCACTAATTCGCATTCAAGAGTTAATGGGTAATCGGTAAATAAAGGAGCATCAACGTGTGGAGCCTTTTCACATTTAAGACCACTTTTCTTAATCTTATCTTTCTCTTTTCTAAAAGAAACGATACCAACATAGTCACTAGCGGTCACTGTTTCTTTCGTGGCAAAGGCCACGGTGAAGGCTTTCTTATTTCTAATGTTGTCTGTAGTTTGATGTGATGATAAACAAATGATGATTTGATTGTCATCATAGGTACCACCCCAAGCGGCGTTCATCGCATCTGGTTCGTTGTTTTCGTTGAATGTACCGATGATGAGGACTGGCATTGGGAATAGCCATGTTTGGGATCCGAAATCTTTACGCATATTATTTTCCTTTCAAAAAGTTAGATAGACGATTCATTCCGTCTTTAACATTATTTAAGCTTGTTGCAATATTGATTCTAATAAAGTTACCACCATTAGGGCCATAATGTAGGCCATCATTGATGTATAAACCTGTTTCTTCTCTTAACTCTTTAACAAAGACGTCACTAGGAATGCCGTATTTAGAGATATCAAGCCATAATAAGTAAGTGGCTTGACCAGAAACAAGCTTCACGTTAGGTAAGTTTTCTTTTAAGAACTCTTTGATATATTTCTTATTTTGATAGAGATATTCGTTTAACTCATCAACATATTGCGCCCCTTTAGTGTACGCAGCGATTGTCGCTGGGATACAGAAATAGTTTGGTTCACCAATATCATCGTGATAGAAAGCTTTTTGAACTTTTTCTTTTAAAGTTTGATTATTAACCACTGTCACCGCTGAATGTAAACCCGCAAGGTTAAAAGCCTTGCTTGGAGCCATACAAGTGATGATATCTTGACCAACCGCTAAAGCGGGAACATATTTACATCCTGGTTCTACGATGTCGCAGTGAATTTCATCAGAAATCATTTGAACGTTGTATTTACTGAGGATGTTGTATAACTTTTCAATTTCTTCTTTCTTCCAAATCTTACCGATTGGGTTATGAGGATTACAGAAGATGAATAGTTTGACGTTATTCTTTTTGACTTTCTCTTCGACATCTTCATAGTCGATAAAGAAATCATCGTTTTGATAAATTAAATCAGAGATGATTAGGTTTCTCTTGTTACTTGTAACAACGGTAAAGAAGTTATTATAAACAGGAGAAAGAATCATGATGTTTTCATTCTCATTAGTTAAGGTTCTCACTAATGAATCTAAAGCGGAGACGACACCGGTAGCAAAGACCATATTCTTATAGTCAATGTCGATATCGTGACGAAGCTTCCACCAATATTGATAGGCTTTAAAGAAATCATCGGTTGGATAGGTATAACCATAGCTACCATCTTTAGCAGCGTTAATCACCGCTTCTTGAATCTCTGGCATTTGGACAAAGTCCATATCAGCGACCCACATTGGTAGTTCGTTTTCTTTGACATCCCATTTGATAGAGGAAGTATTTCTTCTCTCACTTAATTTATTAAAATCGTATTTCATATTATTTCTTAATTTCTAATTTGAAGGCATTATTATGGTCGCGAGTGTTTTGATCGATAATGAGTTCTTTGACACTAGGACATTTGATAACACCACTGATTGGGTTTTTGACTGAATCAATTTCATCAACGATATCAGCGTCGATATCTTCACAGTATTCAAAGCAAAGATTTGTGTCTAATAACTTACAGTTAATCATCTTTAATCCTTGAATATAACATAAGCCTTGTAAGGATGAGATTTCACAGTCGATAAAGGTAATGTTTTTAGAATTCCATGCGAGGTATTCACCAACAATCTTACAGTTAATGACAGTGACATTCTCGGTGTTCCAGAATGAATCTTTACTATTAAGGACACAGTTTTTAATAGTGACGTTTTTCGCACCATCTAAAAGATAGTCACCATCCACTCTCATGTTATCGATTTCAGCGTTAGTGACATTCATTAAGAAATAGTTGCCTTTGACTGTCACGTTATTAAGCTTTACATCATGAGCGCCCCAGAATGTTTCTTCTCCGTGGTTTAACTCACAGTTATTAAGGGTGATAAAACCCGCTCTTCTAAAATATTTAGGGCCATCAATAACACAGTTATTCATGGTCATATGTGTGGTATACCAAATACCGCTTCTCGCAGTTTCTAAAATCTTAGAATTATTGACTTCAATGTTACTTCCATACCATAAAGGATATTTCCATTGGAATGTGGCGTTATTAATTACTAAGTCACTACTTTCTTTTAATGGGGATTCTCCATCATGAAATAAGACATCTTCAATGACCGCGTTATGGGTCATGAACAACGCTCTTTCACCTGTGTAATCTCCGCCTTTAATAATTACTGGTTCTTTTTTCATAGCCTTATTTTATAAACAAATTATTTATTTATCTAACGATATGCAACTTAACATGATTAACTATTTAATCGATAGTACTTTTCAATGAAGAGTTTTTGATACATTGATGGATAGAACTTATTAGTAGCAGGATCAAATTCATAATCAGTTCCACCATGGTAGGAACTTGTTCCTTCTTTCACACCACTGGACTTAATGTAAAGGTTATTAAACCATTCACCAACGTTACCTAATAGATCATGTTTCTTCCAGAACTCATTAACATAGTTCACTGTTTTGGCGTATTGATGATATTGTTCACTAGTTGGATTTACATGGCTTAATTGTTCTTCAGTTAAATAAGAAGGACTACACATGCTTCTCATTTGATAGAAATATGAAACGTAAGCGGAATATCTAAGATATGGTTTATCACTATTAACACAAACATAGAAGGCTAGTTGATTAGCGTCATCTTCTCTCATGACACCTTTGGTGTGCGCTAGTTCATGCGCTGTCGTGAAAGGAATATTCACATTAGTGTTCATTGTGTTGATATTTGCTTCGGCGAATGGAGAGAAGGTCACACCAGTGATTTGAAGTTCACGGTAGATAAAAGAAGAAGCCATTGGTTTAACCGCACCAAAATGACTATGGAAGTAACTATTACCTTCGATAATCTTATAAGCTTCTTTTAAGTCTTTAACGATGTCACCTAGTTTCATACCTTTGACATCACCGTTTTCTTCAAATTCTAATTGATCTACACAGTAATCTAAATCATCAGCGAAAAAGTTATAGATTTTAGAGAAATCATCTCTCGCGACTTCACTATCATAATATGGTAAAGGCATAGCCTTACGGTTATACGCTGCCTCACAAGAGAAGTTATATAAAGCAACAATAGTCAAAACGATGCAAGGAATCGCTAGTATTTTATTCACCGCTTTAAATAAACGGATTTTAAATAAATCAATAATGGCTAAGATTAATAAAACCAAGCATGCAATTGCGATACCTAAGACCACGATTTCGGTTAAGGATAAGAAAGGCACAAAGGAAGAAACCACACTCGCGGCTTTGCCATATCCTCTCATCGCAGTTCTGGTCATGCCTTCTGCGATATCAACATTCTTTTTAAGCAAGACTAAAGCAATCAAGATTCCCACCATGATTGCTAAATAGATTGCTTTACGGATAATGGCCCAAATTTTCATATTAATCGAGTTTCTTTAATTCTTCCGGATACTTCTTTGGTTCTTTTAAAAAGACATAGGAGGCGTTTGGATATTGCTTATTAAGGCGCTTTAGGGCTTTTTTGCCCTCTCCAGAGCCTGAATAGAAGACGAACGATATTTTGTTAGTTGGAAGCTCTAACGCCTTTAAAAGGCCGTTTAAAGCGGGAGAGAACTTACCGTTCCAAATTGGTGAACCAATGACTATTTCATCATACATAGAAATGTCATGATCAAATGGCTTTAATTTAGCCTTTTTATTAATCGCTGCTTGAAAGCCTCCCACCATCATGCCCCAAAAGAATGATTTAGGAAGTTTCTTCACGGTATCAAATTTTCTAATATCGTAGCCTTTCTTCTTGAAAGCTTCAGCAACGATATCACCGTTACCGGTATATGAATAATATAAGAATAACTTTTTCATATCTTTTTCCTTATGAGCGAGATAGTTTCTCCAACCACCATATTTGGTAATTTCTTTTCTATTTTCAATGATGAAAGGTAAACCCACCACACCTTGAACAACACTACCATCAATTAAAGTGATTTCTTTAATGGTTAAACCTTCTGGTTCTTTAGAAAGGACTTCTTTCATTCCTTCTTTGCTGATTTCATAAAGTTCCACATCAATCGCGGAGCCTTCTTCATCTTTCACCATCGCTGGATATTTATCATCAATAGTAAATAAGCGATAAGCTTTTTCGGTTTGACTTTCTTTAAGAAAAACTGCGGAGACCGCTTTGAGGTTATCTTCGAGTTCTAAACCGCGCATCAATGTGCCGTTAACAGCGAGAATAAGTTTATTGTTTGGCTTCATCATTGGCATTCCTTAAGAATTTAAATTTTCTAATATAGTGGACGATTGTCGAACATAAGACGAAGCCTAAAGAAATACCAACGAGAACAAGACCTAATGCTGGTCCATAATCTACGATTAAGCTAGTGTTACCCCAGATGATACCAGCGGCAACATAGAAGAATAAGTCACCAGGAATAAGTGGAATGATTGAAGGATATCTATATAAGACGGATGGTTCCTTTTTCACTAACGCTAAGATTTCAGAATATAAAGCCGCACAGAAGGCCGCGACAATGGTAAAGACGAAACGATAATCTGGTAAAGCAGCTTGTAAGGAAATATAAACAATTCTCACAATCATGCCACCGATAGCAGCGTAGATTAAGTCTTTCCATTGAATATTGAAGACGACACCAAAGCCAGCAGAGGCAATAAATGAAAGCACTACTAATTCAAAGGAACGGACTAAGCTATTTTGTCCTAAAGCTTTAATGAAGTCTTGGATCAAGAGTTCGCCTGCTAATTTACCAAGCATAGCGTAAGCAGCAGCCATACCAGCAACGATTGTGCAGACTTCTAATAAGACTTTTAATAAGTCGATAACACCATTCATTTCGTTGCCACATAATAAGTTTCTTGCGCAGTTAACCATTTGAATACCTGGTATCAAGAAGAAGGCATTGGTAATGATAACAATATAGAAGTTATTGATAAACCCTAGAGCGAAGAATAGGATGGCTATCATCGAACACAAAAGCATACAAACAAAGTTTGTAACGATTTTATTAAGCCTAATCTTCGTGGCTAATTTGCCTAAGAAGAATAGGATGACGGTATTTAATTCAGTGATTAATAATTCCGCAGGACCGGCTAAGAAGATTCTGGCTAATGCCGCCATAGCGACGAGATAACCACCGAGCATAATCCACCATGAGAAATCGTTTGATTTAACTGCGTGGAGTAAATCATATAAGGTCTTCTCATCCGGAGTTGTTTCTTTAACGTGATAATACAAATGATTGAGTTTCTTTAGTCTTTCTAAGTTGAAAGCTTGTGGAGGAACATCGGTTTGACGGTGGGCATAGTTCTTATCTTCATCTTTCGCGGAGATAGAAATACGGGTGGTCAGATTAGCGCATGTCACATCATGAAGACCATAGGCATGACAGAGGTGTTCGATGCAGAGATCCACTCTTTCGATATTAGCCCCACAGACGATCATCTGTTTGGCGAGTTCCTTACAAAAGTCTAAAATGTAATCAATTCTTTTCATGGCGTTATTATAGAAAAAAGATAAATAATTTTCAATTAATTCTCTTTTTAAGCATATTAAAAGCGGGCTATTAACCCGCCTCTAATATTACTCTAACGAACTAGAATAATTTGAAGATATGATGTGTAAAATCATGAAAATAATGTCTAAAATCCAAATGATGTTCCAACCGAAGATCAAACGGATCAAGGCACAGACCCAATGGCCTTCTTTGAATCTGGTCACGAAGCCAAAGACCCAAGAAGTAATTGGGATAATCAGTGAACTTACTCGGCAATTGAATTACCGAGCATCTTGGTCATGAATTGATTTATT
>CAMKQK010000044.1:0-9856 GCA_946414915.1 uncultured Caryophanales bacterium | reverse complement strand
CTCATCCAAACAGTGATGGATAAAGACGGCTTAGAACAAGGCACAATCGCTGATACTGATTGGGTGGAAAAGTTAAAAGAACAACAATCCGACGCCGATGAGGCGCAAGAAGACTAATAGTCAGTTAATCTAAATATTAAGGTACATTAATGTACCTTTTTATTTAATATTTTTACAAACACATAAAAGTATGATAAATTTTATATCTGCGACCAGCAAAGGAAGGGAGTGGTTCATTAATGGATGTACCTCTGTCGTGGGTAATCATTGGAATCTGTGTATTAGCACACTTTTTCTTTTCTGCTGGTGAAACCGCACTCGCATGTGCAAACCGCTTCAAGATGCAAGTCGAAGCGGATGAAGGTAAAAAATCTGCCAAATTAGTGTTACGCGTCGTTGAAAAATATGATCGCGCTCTAATTACGGTTCTAATAGGAAGTAATATCGTTTCAATCTTAGCCAGTGCTATTTGTACTGTTCTTTTCTATAACCTTTTTACTTCCATGACTAGTGAAGTGATTTCTTTACTTGCTTCTATTACCATTGCCTTATTAATTTACATTTTTGGTGATGCTCTTCCTAAAACCATCGCTAGAAGTATTCCTGATACCTTATCAAAGATACTCGTTTATCCAACATTCGCTTTGATGATGGTGCTTTTCCCTGTTACTTTGTTATTTGAACAAATTACTAACGGTATTGAAAAAGCCTTCAAAGTGAAAGAAGAAACCACATTTGATGAAGAAGACTTTGAAAATGTCGTCGAAAAAGTCTCTGATGAAGGTATCTTAGAAGAAGAACAAAGTGATATTATTCAATCCGCTTTAGATTTCGCAGACACTAATGTTAAGGAAGTCTTAACACCTAGAAATAAAATCTTTGCCCTTAACATTAGGGAATTAGATAAAGAAAAATTACACGAGATCATTATTAAAACCAATTACTCAAGAATTCCAATCTACGATGGAAGTATTGATAACATCATTGGTGTTTTAGTTATTAAAGCCTATTTAAGCGCTTATTTAAGAAATCCTAACGTCTCTATAAGAAGCAAGCTTCAAAAGCCATATTTCGTCTCATCAAACATCATGATTGATGATTTATTTAATGGCTTTAAAAAGCATCATACACATATCGCTATTGTAAGGGATAAGAAACAACAAGTCGTTGGCATGGTCACCATGGACGATGTTTTAGAAGAACTTGTTGATGGTATTAGAGAGCCTAACAGCGTGAAAGGAACTAAATAGTATGTATTGGTATTATTGGGTTATCGTCGTTGTCTGCTCATTGTTCTCAATGTTCTTTTCCGCTGCCGACATGGTGTATGGTATGGTGGATAAAGATCGTCTAAATAGAGAAAAAGGTAAGAAAGCTAAAAGAGCGAAATTAGCGATCAAAATCGCTGATGACTATGAGTTATCCATTTCTGCGATTCTTTTAGGTAACAACGTTGTTAATGTTCTTGCTGCTTCTATTGTGACCTTAATTGGCATTTCGTTATCCAATGGTAATGAAGATTTAGCCACAACATTATCTACGATAATATTCACCGTCTTTATTATTATTTTCTGTGAATTCATTCCTAAAGCATTCGCTAAGAGATTTAATTATTCCTTAGCTCTCATATTTGCTTATCCAGTGACATTCTTTAAATATCTCTTCTTTATTATCGTTTGGCCAATCGCTAAACTCTTTAAACTCTTTGGTAAATTATTCGCTAAAAAGAGTAAAGAAGAAGATCAAATTGATGAAGATGTCCTTACCGAAATGGCGGATTCCCTCGAAGAAGAAGGCATCTTAGAAGAAAATGAAGCGGAACTTCTTAGAAGCGCCATTGATTTAAATGATATTGAAGCCTTTGAAATCATGACTCCACGTGTGGATGTCTATGCGATTAGTAAAGATGAAGATATTGATGAACTTATCAAAGATAAGGAATTCTTCAAACACTCTCGTGTTCCTGTCTATGATGAAACTATTGATAACATTGTGGGTATCTTACCAATTAAAGCGTTAGCTAAAAAGATTCTCGCTGGTAGAAAAGATATCGACATTATGTCTTTATGCTATAAACCATTAATCATTCCTAGAAACCATCAAATTCTCGATGTTTTAAGTGAATTTAAAGAAAAGAAAGTCCATGTCGCTATCGTTAAAGACGAATACGGTGGTACCGAAGGTATTATCACTATGGAAGATATCTTAGAAGAAATCGTTGGTGATATCTTTGATGAATTCGATGAGATTGAAGAAGAATACGTCGATAAAGGTAATGGCACCTATGTTGTTGATGGTGCAATGAATATCGAAGACTTCTTTGAATTAATCGGCTATGAAGAAGAAGTGGAAACAGACTACGCGACTGTCGGTGGTTTCTGCCAAGACATTTTAGATAGATTCGCTAAAACTGGTGATGAATTTGACTTTGCTCATTATCATTTTAAAGTCTTGGAAGCGGATGAGTTTACTGTCGAAAAACTCAAAGTCACTGATTTAGAATACGAAAAAGAAGAGTAGTGTAAATCTATGAAGGCTTTAGTCATCTCTGCTGGAAAGACAAATTCTCTCGAGCTTAATCACGAGCAGAATGAATTTAGTATGCTCTTAAAAGAAATTGGCTACGAAGTCGTTGCCTATTTTTCTCAAGATATTGAAAACGTTGATAAGAATACATATTTAGGTTCAGGCAAGATCCACGAGATTGCTTATTACTATCATCAATACAATGAAGAGAATCCTGAATCCCCAATTGATATCATTGCCTGTAATTTTGAATTATCGGGTTTACAAAAGAAAACTATCTCCGCGATTACAAAAGCGGAAATAATCGATAGGACATTTGTTATCCTTAACATTTTTGAAAAGAATGCGAAGACCAAAGAAGCCAAACTTCAAGTGGAAATCGCCCGCTTGGAATATCTCAAAAACCACCTTGTTGATGAAAAAGCATCCTACTCACAAGTCACATCAGGAAGTGGCCATAACAAAGGTAAAGGCGAAAAGCAAATTGAGTTATCAAAAAGGCAAATTGCCAGAGCGGTTTTCCAAAAGAAAAGAGAACTTGAGGCGATTAAATTATCCCGCCGCAACATGCGTACAAAGAGAATTAATAATCCAAGTCCTAAGATTTGTATTGTAGGATATACAAACGCTGGTAAATCCACCTTAATGAATCGCTTAGTTAAGCTTTCTAAAGATGAAAAGACAGTCTTAGAAAAGAATGCCTTATTTGCCACTTTAGAAACATCTACCAGGAATATCTCTGTCTTTGGTTATCCAACATTCTTCTTAACTGATACGGTTGGTTTTATTTCTCATTTGCCTGTTTATTTAGTGGATGCTTTCCGTTCCACATTAGAAGAAATAAAAGAAGCAGACTTATTAGTCCAGGTTATTGATTTATCTGATCCATTTAAAGAAGAAGAGATTAAGACCACTAAAGGGATTATTAAAGACTTAGAAGCGGATAATATCCCAATGATAAATATTTATAACAAATATGATTTATTAGGGGGATTCGCTAACTTCATTCCTAAGGAAGATGAACTTTTAGTGTCTCTTTTAGATGATAACGACGTCTTAGATGCTCTTAAGTTTATCGTCGCTAACGCCACCAAAAACTGGGAAAGAAGAGAGCTCACTCTTCCTTATAGTGTGGATTACGCCACTTTTAGTAAAGAAAACTACGTTATAAGCCACAAAGAAAAAGACGACGGCTATTTAGTCGACGCCTATCTTAATCCTGCTTATTTATATAAATACGTTAAAAATTAGCTTTTAGATAATCCATATAGAGCTTGTAGATTTCATCTGCGACTTCTTCAATGGATTTGCTTTCTGAATCAATTAAATAATTGACTTGAGGGATTTGATTATCCGCAAATACCTTGCGGTCATTTTCTAATCTTCTTTTTGCGTCTTCTTCTTTATCGCCTCTTTCGAGCATTCTTTTATAGCGAATCTCTTCACAGGTTGATAAATAAAAAGTCACAATCCTCTTATCATTAAGACGGGAATATGACTTCAATCCTTCTAAATCAATAACGACGACTCGATCATTAGCAATTTGATCTTTAGTAGAGCCGTAATAGTTACCGTTATAAAGTGTGTATTCAACGAATTTATCTTCTTTGATTAATTGGTTGAATTTTTCTTTGGTAACGAAAAAATAATCTCTGCCGTCTTGTTCGTGAACGCGCATTGAACGAGTGGTGGTGGTTATGGCCTTTCTAATGCCATACTTCGCCATCAGCATTTTTGCCGCTTCTGTTTTTCCCGATGCACTTGCGCCACTTAGAACAATCATAGTTTTTTAATTACGTACAATTGTAACGCATTTTATTTATGAAAAAAATGAAAAAAAGTTAATTCTTTGAATTAAAAGAAAAAGCCCATAAAAAATTTACAAAAATTTAGGAAAAATTCCAATTTCCACTCCTACTTATTAAATAGGAGGCTATTTTATGAGTCTAACGGAAAAAAGCTTCAAAGAACTCAACGACTTGGTTGAAAAAGTTGCTGAGAAATACTTTGAGGCTAAACAGATGACTTTATTAAAAATGCGTGGTGAGTTAATCGCTGAGATTGACGCTCCTTACGACATATATCTTTATAAAGTCGAGCGCGCATACGCTGCGTTAGACCCACGAGAAAAGAATTTGATTAATAACGAATTCTTTTTCCAGAACTACCGTGATTGGTGGATTGGTCTCTATTCCAAGGCGAGCTTTTATCGTTTTAAAAAGCTAGCCATGCATAAATTTCTGGAGGCTTTTCGTCATGCGTAAACTACTTTGTATCCTATCCATAGTCCTCATAACTTCTTGCTCATCATCCCAAAAATCCAAAGAAGCAGCTAAATCAGCATCATCCTCCGTCGTAACATCCCCATATTCTTATCGTTCCATTAAAAGTGATGCTGATTATTTCTCCTCTGACATTTACGGTCCGTTTTATGTCGGAGATCCTGATTTTGAAGCCAAGTTTACGTATCGCGCAAATATTGAGAATCAACAAATCGTTGAAAACTTTCTCCTCTGTGACACCTCTGGTAATCCTTATGCATCCACCAATCACGCTCCTATTTACTACTCAAACCACGCTTTAATAGAGACAAGTTTTACAGTCCCAATATATCGTTATTTAACTGAAAAAGGAGTTATCCTCAAATTCCGTATTTTAAGTCATCCGTCTAGAGAAGTTTTAAAAGAATATAAAATAACTATTTATCCATGTGTTCAAGCGGGTTGGACGTATGAAGAATACATGAGTGGATTATATATCACTCGTAACATTGGATTTTACGCTAATGGGAAAGGCTTTAAAGGAGTAACTGAAGCTTATTATTTCCATCATATTGGGGAATATATCGATAACGATTACTATTACCGTTTAGATTTAGAAAAGAATTACATGAATTATGATTCTCTTTTTGAATTAACTTATGATGCGATTAATCTCAAATTCCCTGATCAAGATAATCTCTTTCCTGATATTAAACATGACTCAAAAAAGAATATTGTTCTCCCTTTAAGAGCCACTGTTGATGAAGAAGCAACAGCCAGGTTTTCCATTAAAAACGCGCTATATGTCAATAAGTCTACGCTCCAAATGTCAGATTCTTATCAAAAAGGCTATAGCAAGACCTATGATTTATATTTACCCGTTAATCAAAGGGATAAGCTAAATAACAAACAGATGTATATCGAATTTGTTAACTATGGAAAAAGCAAAGTTAACATGACTTTTCCTATGGAGTTTATTTGTGGAGATCCACTTTTTGGAACAAGCGCTGATTCCCATTATTATGTGATTGGAGGGGTGAAATAATGGTGGTGATTTTTATCGCTTTATTCATCATTGTTTGCTCTTTCAATTTCTTTATGATGGCATATCAAATGAATGGGATAAATCGCCTATTTTATAGTGTCCCAATTGCCCTTATCGAAAGCTCGATTGACCAATATGATTTATCATTAGAAAACGCCCCTCATTTTATTAAAGAAACACTAGAAAATAAATTAACCTCATATTTCGAATTTTCATTACAGAATTATGTCGATAATTTTACTCTCAATTTTTATTACTATAATCCAAGCGATCATTCTTTCTGTACATCTGATAATTGCAGTGCTTTTGAAGCCACATTGAAAACAGATTTGATTCTTAATTACCACTATGAGAAAACGCTGTTTTACGAGATAAGGAGTAGCTCATGGATGTCAAAAAACTAATTGAATACATGGAGTCTTCTTTTCTTAGAGAACTTGTCCTTTTAGAAAGCGTGACTGATATCTCCTATAACGGTGAATCTATTTATTACATTGATAATCGTTTCGGGAGATTAAAATGGTCCACAGAAGTGGAGCCTCAACTAGTTAAAGACTTTATTAGACAAATTGCTAATCTCTCTGAAAAGCAGTTCTCCTTTCAAAGCCCTGAACTAGATGTTTCCTTTGGAAAGTATCGTTTAAGCGCTCTTCATCAAAGTGTCTGCCGTAAGAACAACGTTGAGTGTGTTTGTTTTTCTATTCGTATTTCTTCTAGCAAGGTACGCATCGAAGAGAACGAACGATTTTTTCCCAAGGAAGTCATAGATCTTTTGGACGTTTTAATTAATTCAAATGTCTCAATAGTGATTGGAGGATTGACGGGTTCAGGTAAGACAGAGCTACAAAAATATCTCTTAACGAAGATGCCAGAAAACACTAGGACGATTGTCATAGACAATATTCTTGAATTAGATCAATTAAAAATCGATAGAAATCTCGACTTAAATATTTGGCAAGTTGACGATAACCGCTCCAAGACTTCTATTCAAAGTCTAGTGAGAACGGCGTTAAGAAGTAATCCAGACTGGTTAATCGTCGCAGAATCGCGTGGTAAAGAAATGCTCGAAGTATTAAATTCCTCATTAACTGGTCATCCCATCATTACCACAATTCACGCTCTTGATATTGAGAGCATGCCATACCGCATGGTGAGAATGGTGATGATGAATGAACAAAAAATGGATTTTAACGATGTTTATCAAGATATAGCGTATCATCTACGTTTCTATATTTATATGAAGAGAAAGTACCTCAATAATGGTGCAGTTTTAAGATACATTTCATCCATAGCTTACCTCAACGGTAAAGACATGGAAGAAATATACGGTAGTGACGGGGAAAATAAAAAGTATAAGTCGCTCTCAGCCAAAGCCCTAACCTTACTCAATATTTCACACGCTAGCGATTTATTCAAAAAGACGTATCTAGGAGGAATAAAATGAACTTTTTATTGCTTGGTTCCTTTGTCTCTTTAGCCTTTGGTGGCCTGTTTTATATGGCGAGTGAAAACATCTTTATTTCGATTATTATCTTCTTGTTTTCTATGATGTTTTTTGTTTTCCTCGTCAGGAGGCAAATTGACAAATACCGAGAGAAAACCCGCCGCTACCATCAGTGTTATCAATTTATTAATTCATATTTGGTTTCATTAAGTATTAAAGGGTCTATGACCGCTGCTAGGGAAAGTAGTTATAACACTGCTGATACGGGAACTAAAGATATCCTTGATTCAATTAAGGAATTCGATGAAAACGAAAAACTCTCTTACTTAAGTAAGTATTTTAAATTTGACCTTTATCGTTTGTTTTTAGATACGGTCTCTTTATGGAATGAACAAGGTGGAGACATTTTGTCAATGAGTCAACATCTAGTTAACCAGGTAAGACTAAAAGAAGAATATATTCTCTTTTGCGAATCAACTCACCGCACTAGGCTTATTGAATTTATTGTTCTTTGGAGTCTCACTCTCTTAATCCTTATATCATTACGATTTGCCTTATCGCAGTTTTTCACCTATATCGTTAAAACAATTTTCTATCAGGTTTCAGTGGTGGTTATTTTCCTATTTTTAATACTCTCGATTTACATCATGGTTAAACGCATTACTAACATTACTCTCGA
Source organism: uncultured Caryophanales bacterium (assembly GCA_946414915.1). Taxonomy (GTDB): domain Bacteria; phylum Bacillota_I; class Bacilli_A; order RFN20; family CAG-826; genus RUG14515. The sequence goes on along the minus strand of CAMKQK010000044.1, from coordinate 1,901 downwards.
AGGATGGAAAGATGATGAAAAATAATCTTAAAGAAACAATTGAGTTTGTTGGTCTTTCCTATACCAAAGAGATGCTGAAGGTCACATTATTGAATGTTGTTTTCATCGGTGTCTCTTTCCTTATTTATTTCCTATTAAATAATGTCATCTTTGCCATCTTTATTTTAATATCACTCATTGTCTTAGATTATTTCTTGTTAACTCGGTTTAACGATAAAAAGAAAACACTTATTAAAAGTCGTGAAAATGAGTTGATTGCGATTATCTCTTATTTTGAGGTTTATGTGCAAAACAAGAATAACGTTTATCAGTCATTTAATTTGCTTATTCCTTATTGCTCTCCCTGGATGAAAGATAAAATCGAAGTTCTTTTAAAGGAAATTGATGATGATAAATCCGTTCAACCATTCGTTAACTTCGCTAATAACTTTCATCAACTTTCAACACATAGCTTGATGCTATCCATTTATCAAATGGTGGATCAAGGTGAAAATACGCATCAATTAAGACAATTCGATGTCATCTTTACAGAATTAGCTAGAAACAGAAACCGTGAAATGATGGAACAAAAGTCAAACTCACTCACCAACATGTCGACATTTCCTCTAGTCGGAGCGGGTTTGATAACCATTACATTAACGATGTCCATATTGTCCATACTGGGGGATTTGATTAATGTCATATAAAGTCGGTCTCATCTTATCCATGGTTTTTGTTTCTTTGTGCTTTCTTTTTGGTGCGGATTTAATCTCAATTCAAAGCGTTTATTCATCATTAGATGCGAAAGCGACAAATATCTCTTATCTCATCTCTCAGTCAGGAATTGTTAATCAGGGTCTCAAAAAGAAAATTCAACGTGCCTATAGTGTGACTTTCGATTGTCCAACGGTCACATCAAGTTATCTAGGCAAAGAAATTACCTTTACGATTTCCACGAAGTATAAGCCGCTTGTGATTAACAAAAAGGAAATGGAAATATCCATCACCAGAATAGCGGTCGTGGGATTCTACGGGTAGAAAGGAGGTATATATGTCTGAAATCAAAGGACAACTATTAGGTATTATTTTGGTCATCATTGTCTTCGGCGTAGTGGCCGCTGGTATTACTACAGTTTTTCAAAACCTAACTAGTTCAGTTTCAAGCGAAGTTGCTAAAGCAGTTTCATCAAATCCAAAAGCAGAAATGATGTCTTTCTAAAAAATAACGGCTCCTTAAAAAGGCCGTTTTTTATATTGAAGGGTGGGGGAAGTTATTGTATTATAGTGGGGACATGGAAGCATTAGAAATTGTAAAAGAAGCAATTAAAGACCGTATTAATATCGGTGCGATTAATTACGATGACAAGTTAGATGACCTTGGCCTCGATTCTTTAGACTTAGTCGAAACTATGTTAAAGATCGAAGAAGCCTTAAATGTCGAATTTGCCACTGATGAAATTGTCGAACTTAAAACAATTCGCGACGTCGTTAATTTAATCGAATCAAAAAAATAAATAATTGTCTTGTCATTGCTGTTCGCACATGATAATATTTTATTCGCGCTTATAAAGCGTTGCCTACCTAGCTCAGTCGGTAGAGCTATCGGCTGTTAACCGATCGGTCGTGGGTTCGAGTCCCTCGGTAGGCGCCACTTTTGGCGAATTGGAGAAGCGGCTTAACTCACATGCCTTTCACGCATGCATTCACGGGTTCGAATCCCGTATTCGTCACCAACTTAGTTAAATAGGATTGACATGAAAGTGTCAGTCCTTTTTTCTTAACATACAGTCCATCGAGAGCGGAGTTTTTGCTAAACAAAAAGATTAGAAATAAGATCAATAAACATTGGTATTCGTGTATAATATCTCTATGAGTAAGAAAGCGGAACAAATCATTAAAGAAGTTAATGCTACCATGTCTCT
>CAMKQK010000043.1:0-10324 GCA_946414915.1 uncultured Caryophanales bacterium | reverse complement strand
CTTTAACGACTTTATAATTAACATCAGCTTCTAAAAGAGCGACACGGATTTCTTTAAGCATGTCCTCCATGTTGCTTTCGGTTAAACGGGCTTGGCCACGGATCTTTTTAAATATGCCAGAAAGGCGTTCAGTTAATGATTCAAATGCCATAACTATAAATAATCCTTTCTATTTCTTCTAATGCTTGAACTTTCTCATCGCCTTCAGCGTCTTTTGCTTTAACGATAAGGTCGAGAATCTTTTCGTTCTTCTCTAATACTTTGAGCTCTTTTTCATAATCATCCAATTTCTTAAGAGCTTTCTTAATTGCGTCTTCCACTGCGCTTCTACTCACATCATGAGCTTCCGCGATTTCACTTAATGATAAATCATAAGAGAAATAGGCATCAGCGAAGGCATATTGAGTTTTACTCAATAGATTGCCATATATCTTGAGCAAAGAATTATAACGAATCGTCTTTTTAATCTTATCCATTAGTTATTCTCCACACATAAACCATAGAGGTATTTGTCAAGGTCAAATTCCTCTAAATCATCCATCTTTTCACCAAGACCGATGAATCTTACAGGAACACCTAATTCATCTCTAATAGCTAAGATAATACCACCTTTAGAGGTGCCATCCATTTTAGTAATAACGATACCTGTTAAATCAGTCACTTCTTTAAAAGCTTTAGCTTGTACAACACCGTTTTGACCAGTAGTCGCATCAATGATTAAGAATGTTTCATGTGGAGCGTCAGGAATCTCTTTACTCATCACACGTTTAATCTTTCCAAGTTCAAGCATGAGATTGTTCTTGGTTTGAAGTCTACCAGCGGTATCAACGATAACTAAATCGATATTATCTTCTTTAGCTTTCTTTACACCATCATAGGCAACAGAAGCAGGATCGCTTTCTGGTTTACCAGTGACAATATTAATCTTTAATCTTTCTGCCCATGTGGTTAATTGTTCCACTGCGCCCGCACGGAATGTATCCGCGGCTACAAGAAGAACTTTCTTACCTTGGCTAAGGTAACGATGAGCGAGCTTAGCGATTGTTGTGGTTTTACCGACACCATTAACGCCCACCACTAATAAAACTGTTGGGCCGTCTTTTCTAAAGACGACATCGTTTTGAATATCACCTTTTTCCGCATAACCAACGAACATCTTATCGACTAAGATTTCATTAATTTGTTTTGGATCAGTGATGTGATCTTTTTTACTTTGATTAAGTACTTCTTCAATGACGTTTAAGGCAAAGGAAATACCAGCGTCACTTTCAATTAAGATTTGTTCAAGTTCATCAAAATAATCTTGGTTAACGGTTTTATAACGTTCACTAAGACTATTTAACTTGCTAGAAAAGTTTTTACGAGACTTGCTTAAGCCTTCTTGATATTTATCAATCTTTTTATCTTTCTTGGCAAATTTTTCTTTTAGAAAAGCAATTAGACCCATTAGAGGACACTCCTTTTACTAAGCGCATCTTTCGCTGCCATTTCTTCGGCTTTCTTTTTGCTCTTACCTGTACCAGTACCTAAAACGATATCGTTGTATTTGACTTGCACAGTGAAGGTACGGTCATGCGCTGGACCGCTTTGAGAGACTGTGACGTATTGAACAGCATCTCGATGCTCCGCTTGAATTTCTTCTTGGAGCTTGGTTTTATAGTCGGTTAAGTTATCGGCATCATAGGAAAGGATGTCGTTAAGCAAAACCTTTTTGATGAAACGATAAGCGCTGTTTAAACCAGCATCTAAATAGATTGCGCCCACTAATGATTCGAAAACATTTTCCAAAATCTTATCGCTTTCTTTGACTTGTGATTGGGTGATTGAATGACCAATACGAACGTATTCATCTAAATGAATCTTACGAGCATAAGCCGCTAATGGTTTCGTAGAAACCAAAACACTTCTTAACTTTGTTAAATTGCCTTCAGACATCTCTGGTCTATTCTTATAAACTAGATCAGCGGTAACGTAGCCTAAAACAGCATCCCCCATGAATTCTAATTTCTCATAGTCTTGGTGCTTAGTGTTTGCTTCACCATTATATGAAGGGTGAGTTAAAGCTTGCTCATAAATAGCAATGTCTTTATATGTGATATGGAGCTTTTTCAATAAATCACAGACATTACTCATTTTTAAAAGTCTCCTTGATTTTATCAACCACTTGATAATCCACCATTTGTTTAGCCACTTTTAAAGCACTTTTGAAGGAATAGGCATCACTATTACCATGTGCTTTAACAACAACACCGTTGATGCCTAAAAGCATCGCCCCACCTGTGGACTTATAATCCATAGTTTCAGACATATCTTTAAAGCCCTTACGAACATGTAAGTAACCTAGCTTTGTCCATAAGTTCTTTTTGAAATTACTTTTAATCATGCCACTCATCATTTTGGCAATGCCTTCCATGCCTTTAAGCATGACATTACCAGAGAAGCCATCCGCGACAATAATATCAGCGTCGCCTTTTAAAATATCACGAGCTTCCATATTGCCTTGGAAGCCAGGGAAATTATCTTCTTTTAATAATTTGTGTGCTTCTTTCACCAGAGGTGAACCTTTGTGTTCTTCTGCACCATTACTTAATAAATATGTTCTTGGTTCTTTGGTGCCAAATAAGGCTTGATTATACGCTCTACCCATATAGGCAAATTGTAATAATTCTTCAGCGTTATTTTCGTTATTAGCGCCGACATCTAAGACGACAACTTTCTTACCTTTGATTCTTGTTGGGAAGCAAGTAACTAAGCAAGAACGTTTCACTCCTGGAACGGTTTTAAGGATTAAGGTAGCGGCACTTAAAAAGCCACCGGTTGAACCTGCGGATACAACAGCGTCAAATCCTTCTTCTTTCATTGTCGAAACAGCTTTGCACATAGAAGAGTTTTTCATTCTTAATACTTCTAAAGCACCCGCTTCCATTGGAACAACGTCAGGAGCGTTGACTATGCGGCAAAGAGGGGCGAGTTCTTGTAACTCTTCTTCCTTACCAAAAACGATGATTTCCACATCTTTATTATCTTTTAAGAATTCTTTAATAGCGTCGACAATTGGCTTACTGCCATTATCTCCACCCATCGCATCAATCGCAATTTTCATAAATTAAATCCTCGATTTAATATTGTACCATGGATGTAAAGGCGCACAAAAGTAAAAAATCACTTACAGTTTAACGTAAGGGATTTTGTGACATTAATTACGCTTTTTTAATATCTTCTTGGTTTATTAAGGAAGTGGCATGTTTAATTAACCACTGATATTTCTTTTCGTCTTTGTGTTTCAATATCTCTTTAGCGTCGTCTCTAGCGACAACGAAAATCTTATAGTCATCCACGACGTTTAAGAAAGCGAAGTCTGGAATACCGGCTTGACGAGTACCCGCTAATTCACCAGGTCCTCTTTGCTTCATATCTTCTTCAGCGATAACAAAGCCATCTTCACTTCTAGTTAAGATGTCTAACTTATCAGTGTCTTCTTCATTGCTCGCTAATAAGCAGAAACTCTTAGAACCATCACGACCAATTCTACCTCTTAATTGATGGAGAGAAGCTAAACCAAAATTGGTCGCGTCATAGATGATCATTGTATTAGCGTTCTTAACATCAATGCCAACTTCAACGACTTGTGTCGAAACAAGAATCTTAATTTCACCTTTATAGAATTTCTCTAGAACTTCTTCTTTTTCTTCTTGTTTCATTTTGCCGTGTAATAACCCCACCTTAGAGCGATATCTTAAAACATATCTAGCGTAGAGTTGCTCAACAGAAAATCTTCCATCTTCACTGAAGTCAATTAATGGCGCGATAACGTAAACTTGTTTGTCGTTACTTAAAGCATAATCAACCGCTTTAAAGATCTTTTCATCTTCAGTATTAACAATGATGGTTTTTACATCACGTTTGGTAGATGGGAATGTATATAAAGTGGAGATATCTAAATCACCATATAAAGTTAAGGCTAAGGAACGCGGGATTGGTGTCGCGGACATCATTAGTAAGTCAGCGTGTTCGCCCTTGCTCGCTAAAGCAATTCTTTGGTTAACACCGAATCTATGTTGCTCGTCAATAACCACTAAACCAAGAGAAGAATAAGTTGTGTCTTTAGTGAACAAAGCATGAGTGCCAATGATTAAATCTATATAACCTTCTTTTAAATCCGCTTTGATTTGTTTTTTCTCGCTAGCAGGAGTTGAACCTAAAAGCAAAGCGACTTTCACTTTTGTGTCTTTAAATAGTTTTAATGCATTAGCGTAATGCTGTCTTGCTAAGGCATCTGTTGGCGCCATTAAAGCCCCTTGATCGCCTCTTAAAAAGTTAGCAAAAAGCGCTACAAAACAGACTAAAGTTTTACCTGTACCAACATCACCTTGAAGTAAACGGTACATCAAACCGCTTTGGTTCATATCTTCGATGATTTCTTTCGCTGCGTTCTCTTGATCTTCGGTTAATTTATATGGAAGAGAATCAAGGAAAGGCGCACAAATGTCTAGATCTATTGGTTCTTTTCTAATCTTTGACAGTGATTTGTTACTTTCTCTAATTAGTTGGTTCTTTAAAGAGAATAATAAAGCTTCTTCATACTTAAGATGACGTAAGGCTTGAGTCACTTCTTTATAGTCTTTAGGGTGATGTGCCCAGTTAAGAGCGACTTCCTTATTAACAAGACGATACTTATTCAAATAATCATAAGGCACCAAGGAGAAGATTTTTCCTTCTAATTCCTTCAGGCTTCTAAGCGCCATATTAGCGAATAAGTGGTTCTGGAAATCACGTGGAAGTGAATAAACAGGCTTTAACCTCTCTTCCGGTGGTACTTGTCCTTTGATAATCTTTTGTCCATCCACTTCGTTTCTCTTCATGTTGAAGATACCGATGATGGAGTATTCTTCATCGATTTTAATTGTCTTTGCTAAGTACTGTTGATTAAAGAAAACGACTTTATAATACTTCCTAGATTGGGACATGAAATCAAAGGTGATCACGCTGACACCTTTAGAAGGGATGACTTTAGGAACTGAAATAGCCTTACCTAAAAGGACCACTCTTTGTTTATCAGTGATACTCTTTTCATCGGTATAAGAATAATCATCATAACGGTGCGGTAAATGATTAATCACATCGTATTGATTAAAGATTCCCATTCCGCCAAGGAGATAGTTAAGTCTTGGTGATTTGGTAAGTTTTTCCATGTTTTAATTATGAATAATTATAAATATAAAGAAAAGAGGCTTTTTAGAGCCTCTAATTTTATTTTGCTTCTATATAAGCAGGCAATGGATGTTCCTTTAATCTATTGGCCTCTTCTGCGGTAATTCTAAGGATTGTACCATGACGTTTGGTTTGTGCATCCCAACTATAGTCGGTTCCAGATTTAAGTTGTCTCCAACTGCCTTGTGAATTATCTGCATCTTCGACATTTGTTGTAGCGAATGGCATGTAACCTTTGCTTGTGTCAGCATAGAAGTCCGCCATTAAGCCATATTCAGGGATAGTTTTATCTTCGCCGATTCTGTCTTTTTGATTTAAGATGAACCATTCTGGTCCTTCTAAACAGTTATTATTCAAAATATTCTTATTAGAACCGTTAGGAGCTCTATATGACCATGGAGACTTGAAGCCAAGATCGTCTAAATCTAGGACCTTTTGCCAGGAATTGATATCAAATAGTTTTTGTGTTTTTTGGATTAAGATACCACCATCTTCATGGTTATCGCCGTCTTTACAAGCACTGTAGTACCAATCACCGATTTTCATCACAGAAGCATCAATAATCTTTCTTTCATTATTATTGATGGCCTTTGGTGAATCTTGTGCTTTTTGAGGGTCTTCTTTACCTTCTGGATATGGTTGGTTCTTAATGAATTTCTTTGTTTCACCAAAGTGGACAAAGTCTCTTGTGGTTGTGTAGTAGATACAGTCACGTTCATGAATGGCTTTATCTTCGATAATTGTGGAAGAGAAGAAGATGACATATTCGCCAGTTTCTTCGCTATAAATCATTTCAGGAGCCCAAGCCATACCAGCGTTAGGAGCGGCCACTTCGATTAATCTTGCATCAGTCCAATTAACTAAGTCATGAGATTCCCAAAGGGTGATGCTGTGGCTACCAGTAATTGTGAACTTGTTAGTGCCATTGTTATTGCCCCAGCCACCTCTTGTATAAACGGATAAATCAGTGGCAATTAAATAGAATGTGTCTCCTTCAGGAGAACGATACATAAATGGATCTCTAACCCCTCTTTCGCCGACTTCACTCGGTGGTAAAGCTGGAACAAGAGCGTTCATCTTTGAACCATACATATCTTTAAAATTTAAGCCTTGATCAACATCGGCTAAAGCGAAGAAAATTTGCTCACCAGTAGCGACCTTTTGACCACTGACGGTTTTGCCATAGCCTTCACCAACGAAATGACCAAATAAATAAGCCTTATAGTCTTCGTCTTTAATTTCTTTTGGAGCGGCTTTAACTAAGACTTCTTGTTCGTATTGTGTCTTAGCGCCATCCTTATCAATAATCGCAGTTAATTTAACAGTTTTATCTTCAGCTTGTCTATAGACAATACCTGGAGCTTTTTGTTCATCGCCTTGGGCATCGATAACTTTCTTATCAGCGCTTTTCCAAGTGACTGTTGCACCTTCAATCTCAGTTGGAAGATAAATATTTCCATAAACGCCATCTTCACGATTGACGATTTGTAATTGATTAATAATCGCTTCATCGGTTTCTTCAGTATACTTTGTTTGTGAACATGCACATAAAGAAACAAGAGCCACTAAAGACACCGTAAAAGCCTTTACGTTATTTTTCATAGTATTTTCCTTCTTTCAAACTGTCTTTATTATGACACGATTACATATTGTAATAAAGAGGAAAAACAATTAAAAAAGACCACAATTTAGTGGTCTTTATCATTCTTATAATTTTGGTTTATTCAACACCGATTAAGAAGGAATAAACTGGTTGATTACCTTGTCTAATGTCGAGGTCAAGATCAGAGAATTTTTCACTAATCATATCGCTGACTTTATTCATTTCTTTTTCGTTAACATCTTCGCCCACTAAGATTGTGATAATGCTGGATTCATCATCAACCATCTTTTCAAGCAAAGTCATGAGTGTCGCAATTTTATCTGGGTTATCGACGACGATGTCTTTTTCAAAAATACCGATGAAATCATTCTTTTTGACTTTTACGCCACCGATTTCTGTATCTCTAATAGCGAATGTCACTTCGCCAGATTTGACGTTCTTAAGAGCGGCTTTCATGCTGCGGAAGTTTTCTTCTGGATCAGCTTCTGGATTAAACATAATCGCAGAGCTAATACCTTGAGGAATGGTCTTACTTGGAATGACATAAACATTTGTATCAGCGTCTTCCACCATTTCGCAAGCTTGAGAAGCAGCCATCACGATGTTGGAGTTATTTGGGAAGATGAAGACGTTATGAGCGTTAGCTTTCTTAATCGCTGAGACAAAGTCTTCACTACTTGGGTTCATGGTTTGACCGCCTTTAACAACGACGGAAACACCAATTTCTTTTAAGAAGTCTTCAATGCCTTGACCAGCGGAAACACTAATCATTGCGTATTCGGTTTTCTCTTTATTTTCTTCTTCCTCTTCGAAGTCTAATTCTTCGGAAGAATCACCAACTTTTAAGTTCACTAATTTGACTTTAAGGAATTCACCAAATTGTTGAGCATAGTTTAAGATGTCACCTGGGTTAAGTGCGCGGATGTGAACTTTAACGTTATCATCCTTGACGTTGACCACTAAGTCATCGCCATTTGTGCTTAATAAATTGGAGAATCTATTTTCGTTGAAGGCTTTCTTTTCCTTTAATAATTTCAAGATGAATTCTAACAAATATCCTTCTTCTTCGCCTTCTTCAGCAGAGGATTGAGCTTCTGTAGCTGTGGCTTGGCTTCTTTCAACGAAGTCACCACCAGCGGCAATTCTCATACCTTCTAAAATGCGAATTAAACCTGTACCACCAGAGTCCACAACACCAGCTTCTTTTAAAACTGGTAAGAGTTCTGGGGTTCTCTTTAAGGATTCTCTTGCTTCTTGAAGCATGAGATCTAAGCATTTTTCAATGCTCATGTTATCTTTGACGTTGTCCGCTAAGAATTGACTTGATTCACGGATAACTGTAAGGATTGTACCTTCGACTGGATTAACGACGGCTTTATAAGCAACTTCAACACCTTTTTGGAAAGCAGCGGAGAAGGCTGGAGCATCGACTTCTTCTAAACCATCTAAGCCTTTAGAAAAGCCACGGAAGATTTGAGAAGTAATAACACCAGAGTTACCTCTAGCGCCCATTAAAAGGCCACGAGAGAAAACCTTGGAAATTTCATATGCTGATTCATCACTTCTGTTTTGAATTTCTTTACTACCAGAAGTTAATGTTAAATTCATGTTCATACCGGTATCACCATCTGGGACTGGGAATACGTTTAAAGCATCCACTTCTGGATAGTGATTGTATAAGTTATTGGATCCGGATATTAAAAGTTGTTTGAGTGATTGTCCGTTTAAAGTCTTCATATTTATTAGTGAGAGGATAATCTTTCACCAAAGACGTTGACGCGGGTACATAAATTGCTAAACGCTTTATTAAGCTGATACATAATTGTTTTTTGGCATTCTACGAGAGCTTCGGTAATCTTAACTTCGTTAGAAAGCACTAAATAAACATCAACGGTAAAAGTGCGATTTGCGAATTTCTTCACATAAATCGCATCCTCGATAATTCCTTTCTTAAGTCTTTTGTCAACACGATGGGTTTCATCACGTTGAGCGATGCTGGCAACACCATAACACGCTAGCGCCGCTTTACGGGTTGCTTCTTTGATATCTGCTGTATGATAGACCACTGGGGTCGCATTTGTTTTCTTTTCCATAAAGTAAGGTTATTTTACAAAGTAAACGCTATCTTGTCAAACTTCGTGCGATAAAATCCTAATATTGTCACGTAGATTGACACATTATCGTCTTAATAATGAGAGCAATGGTAAGAAATCTTGATAGACATCTCCATACGCTATGATGATGTGATTGCCAAAACTGGCTTTTAATAATTCGAGTAAACCATCTTCATTGAGCGCAACCGATATTTGCGTTCTGCAGTAATTTGCAAGGGATAGATTCTCTTTAATAGTCGCGGGTATACATAAGGTATTTTCTAATGTGTAATCAGGGGCAATTTTGCAAAGAGTGACACGACCTTCTGGTAGTTCACCTTTAATGCCAATTCCTAACCCACTTTCAAAATGCGTCATTAATTTAAATGAAGTCACCATGTTAAGAGGCACTGTGCAGTGCGCTAACATCAAAGATTGATCTTCATAATTAAATTTAGAAGGATTTGCCATAAAAGAACTACGATTTGTTAATGAATTAACAATATGCATAGTCACTAAGCTATGGATGTCGCCTTCACAGCCCGCGGTGATGCCTTCTTCATTGAGAAGAGCTAAGGCTAAACAAGCGGTATTTTTGTATTTTTTAATAATATCAAAGCAACGGATTGTTAACCCATTTAATTGATATTTAGCCACTAAGCGTTTAAGGGCTTTATAGATGACAAGAGCCATTTCTAAATCATCTCGGTTTTCCGCTTTAGCGATGAGTTCAGAAGAGTGATTAATCTCTTTTAAATCAATCATTTCTTTTTCTTCTTGAGCAATTAATTCTTCAAGTTCACTCATCTTGATCTTGATGATATTTTGTTTGTAGTTTGTGTAAATGACTTTTGGTTCGACTGGAGAAGCAATAAGCCAAGATGATGCACCACCGATTAAACCTAAACGATTGTCTTTAACGCTCTTATAAGCGCTGATAATCGTGGCAATGTGTTTTATCATGTTAGCGATATGATTCTCGTCTCCAGTGAGCAAAAAGCATAGTTTGTTATGATTCTCTAGATAAGTTTTGATTTCTAAACAGGCTGGAAGAGAATTATTACGAGAAGTTGATAAGATGACGATTGGTTCATCATCTTCTTTCATTTGTTTTAAAAAGAGATTCTCAGTACCACCTGAACCAATAAGGATGACGTCAAATAAAGCGTCTCTAGCGTTCTCTAAAAGTAAGAGATCTTCTTGAACGAGGAAATTATTGATTTCATCAATAAAGAGTAAGTCTTCGTTAACTAGATCTTTGTTCTTTTTATGGAGGATGCTATATATTGGTTTTAAATTAATGTTCATATTACTTAGCTATATTTTAATATAGTCGCTATAAAATAAAAAGCCCGGCGGCTCGCTATTTTGTCCTTTCGGATATCTTCGCCACTACGGTGCTTAACTTCTGTGTTCG
>CAMKQK010000042.1:0-10615 GCA_946414915.1 uncultured Caryophanales bacterium | reverse complement strand
ACGATAAATCTGAAAAGATCTTAGTCTTCGACTTAGGTGGTGGTACATTCGATGTCAGTATTCTTGATATCGGTGATGGTACATTCGAAGTCGTTAGTACCGCTGGTGATAACCACCTCGGTGGTGATGACTGGGACCAAGTCGTTGCGGATTGGATTAAAGCCCAAATCAAGATTCAATCTAACGTTGATATCACTGATAAGGGTTCCTTACAAAGAATTAGAGAAGCTGCTGAAAAAGCGAAGATCGAACTCTCCGCTTCTATGGAAACAGTCATCTCCTTACCATTCATTAGCATGACATCTGCTGGCCCAGTTAACTTTGAAGTCACATTAACCCGTGCTAAATTCCAAGATTTAACAAGACATCTATTAAGTAGATGTGAAGAACCAGTCAGACGTGCCTTAAGCGACGCTCATATGTCCGCAAGCGAACTCAACCAAGTCTTATTGATTGGTGGTTCCATCCGTATGCCAGCTGTCCAAGAATTAGTCGCTAGATTAACAGGCAAGAAACCAAACTTATCCGTTAACCCAGATGAAGCTGTTTCTATCGGTGCGGCTTACCAAGGTGGTGTTGTCTCTGGTGATGTTAAAGACGTTGTCTTACTTGACGTTACTCCATTAACCTTAGGTATTGAAACCTTAGGTGGTGTCATGACTCCATTAATCACAAGAAATACCACAATCCCAACCACAAAGAGTCAAATCTTCTCAACCGCTGCGGATAACCAACCAGCCGTTGACATCATGGTTTACCAAGGTGAAAGACCAATGGCCCATGATAATAAATTATTAGGTCACTTCCAACTCAATGGTATTAAACCAGCAAGACGTGGTGAACCAAGAATTGAAGTTACCTTCTCTATCGACGTTAACGGCATCGTTAAAGTTAACGCTAAAGACTTAGATACACAAAAAGAGCAAAATATCACCATCTCTGGTAGCAATGGTCTTTCTAAAGAAGACATTGATAGAATGGTGAGAGAAGCGGAAGCTCACGCTGAAGAAGACGCCAAACGTAAAGAAGAAATCGAACTCCGTAATAAAGCTGAAAGCTTAATTAACGATATCGACATCGCTATGCAAGAAAAAGGCGCCAGCATGGATCCAGCTCAAAAAGAACAAACACAAAAATTACGCGATGAATTAAAGACCGCGTTAGATAATAACGATATGGAAACTTTAAGAAAACGTATTAGTGAACTTGAACAAGCTGCCGCTTATATGCAACAAGCACAAGCTAACCAAGGTGCACAACCAAACGGTCAAGCAAATGAACAACAAACCGCTGGTAGTAATCCAGACGATGTCGTCGATGCTGACTTCACAAGTAAAAACAACTAATTATTAAGAATATTTTCAAGCATATGTAGGGGCTTCGGCCCCTCTATGCGTGAATAGAAAGGAATATCATGGCAAACAAAAGAGATCTTTACGAAGTCTTAGGTGTTTCTAAAAGTGCATCTAAAGATGAAATCAAAAGTGCTTATCGTAAACTTGCTAAAAAATACCATCCTGATAACCACGAAACTGGTGATGCAGAAAAGTTTAAAGAAGTACAAGAAGCTTATGACATTCTTTTCGATGACCAAAAAAGAAGTGCCTACGACCAATTCGGTTTCGCCGCTTTTGAACAAGGGGCTGGCCAACCAGGTTCTAATCCATTTGAAGGTGGATTCGGTGGCTTTGGTGGTGCCGATGGCGTAGACTTAGGCGATATCTTCTCATCATTCTTCGGTGGTGGTCGTCGTTCACAAAGAACGAGCACCGGTCCAAGAAGAGGCAACGACGCTATTGTGCGTGTAAAAGTCGACTTCATGGATACCATCTTAGGCCGTGATATTGAAATTCCTTTGACTGTTGATGAACAATGTTCATCTTGCCATGGCACAGGCGCTAAAACACCTAACGATATCCAAACCTGTCCTAACTGTGGCGGACACGGCTATGTCAGAGTGCAAAGAAGAAGCCTCTTTGGTGTCATCGAACAACAAGAAACATGTTCCCGCTGTAATGGGTCAGGTAAGATTATTACTAATCCATGTCCTAACTGCGGTGGCAAAGGCTATAACCGCGTTAAGAAGAACGTTAAAGTTCACATTATCGCCGGTATCAATAATGGACAACAAATTCGTGTCCAAGGCTTAGGTGAAAGAGGCGCTAACGGTGGTCCTAATGGTGACTTATTTGTCGAAGTGAACGTCAAGCCACATCAATTCTTTAAAAGAGATGGCAATGATATCCACTTAACCGTTCCTGTCGATTTTATCGACGCTATCCTTGGCACAAGCGTGGATGTCCCAACTGTCTATGGAGAAGCCACTCTTAATATTCCAGCCGGTACGCAACCTGGACAAATCTTCAGAATGCGTGGTCAAGGTGTGAAAGATTTAAGAAGTGGAAAACCAGGCGATCAATATGTGCATTTAGACATCAAGATGCCAACTTCCTTAAATAGAAAACAAAAAGATTTATTAACGCAATATCGTAATGAAATCGGTAAAGACGATTCCTTACTAGCGAAATTCAAAAAAATCTTCAAAAAATAAACCGGATTTATCCGGTTTTTTCTTTTCTAAAAAAATATTTTTCACTTTTTTAGGAAAAATCTTTGTTTCGCCTCCTATTAGTTAAGTAGGAGGTGTTAAATGTACTATATCCCACAATTAAGTAATTCAAGCTGTGGCATGGCATGTCTAAAAATGCTCCTTGCCATTGTTCACAAAGATGAAGGCTATCTTTATCTAAATGAAGACGAAAACCATGGACAATACTCTTATCAAGACCTCGTTATCGAAGCACAGAGATACGATGTGACACTTATCGGGGCAAAATACGATGATAAAGACGATTTGAGACATCTTGATAAGTTTCCTGTGATTTTAACCGTTGTCAATCCAAACGAGACTGTACACGCCCTTTTAGTTAGTAAAAGAAAAGGTAATCGCGTGAAAGTTCATGATCCCGCTAAAGGCATCTACTGGCAAAAGCTCAGCCAGCTCATTCCTTTATGGGACGGAACCTTACTAGCCGTTAATAACGTGGAGAGGAAACCCTATCCTCACATGGTGATTGACACCAAAGATCATAAAGGTACTCTTGTTTCAGCGCTTTTCCAAACTGTGACTGCGCTTCTTATTGGTCTAGCGACTTTCTTTATGAAGCCAGATGGTGGATATCTCTACCCAATCCTATTTATCGCTGGCAGTTTGGTAAGTGAGATTCTACTGCGTTACATATTACTCAAGCGCATGCAACGATACGACAGGTATATTAGGAGATTTTTACCTTATGTCCGTAATCGTGATTTCTTTGAGTTTTATAAGCGCAGTCAAGAATACAAGAAATGCTCTATGAGCATAGGTCTTAATTTAGTCTTCTCGGTACTCATAGTCATACTCATCTGTACAATTTCACTCATCAATTCTTTGGATTATCTCATTTTGATAATTGCTTCTCTTTTAGGCGCCTATCTCGATGCGTTTTTCTTTTCCCCTTACAAAAACGCGATCGCTAAGGACGTCATGATGGAGGAAAACGAGCTCAGAGAGACCAAAGATGCGCTTGGAGTGGAAATGAAGGTTAAAACAATGGAGTTGAAGTCCTACCGATATGCATATCTGGAATTTGCTAAAAAAGCCGTGGTGGGCTTCTTCATGTTAGCCGCGAGTGTGATTCTATGTTTAATTGAGAAGAGCTTTAGCATCACTAATGTCATCTTTTATATGTGCTTGAGCGTTTTACTCTATCAATCGTTAGCCCCAATATTCGGCTATGACAGTAGAGTGGAGGAGAACTTGCTTTGCAAAGCGAGAATTAATAATGTCGTTCATCTAGATGAAATTAATAGTAAATAGTGTTGAATAATGCTATGATTTTATCATGGAACTAGATTTTAATTCTTTTGACGAGTCATTGAATGACTACCAATCCGTATACGAAGAGTTAATCACAAAGACACTAAATCATTTGGGTCTCCATTTTGATCCATATATTAGTGTGACTTTTGTGGACAATGAATTTATTCATAATATTAACCGCGATTATCGTCATATTGACCGTCCAACTGATGTCATCTCTTTTGCTTTTCTCGATGGAGATGAAAATAAAGATAAAATCTTTCAGTCAAACGCAATGGTGGTTCTTGGTGAAATCTATATTTCCTTTGATAAAGCTAGAGAACAAGCTTTAGCTTATGGCCATAGCCTCGACAGAGAATTAAAGTTCCTTTTTGTCCATGGCTTATTGCATCTTCTTGGCTATGACCATATGACTAAGGAAGATGAGAAAATAATGTTTGCTTTGCAAGATGAAATCTTGGCGTGAGGTGCATATGAAAAATAATGAATTAGTGAAAGCCGCTACTGAAGCGAGAAACTTATCTTATAGCCCATATTCTAAATTCAAAGTGGGTGCTGCTTTACTTTGTAAAGATGGTAAGGTTTTTAAGGGTGCGAACATCGAAAACTCTTCTTACCCGTTATGTATGTGCGCTGAAAGAAACGCGCTCTATAATGCGATGATGAACGGCTATAAAAAAGAAGACTTTGCCGCTTTAGCCATTTCCGCTGATACTGATGAACCATGTTCACCTTGTGGCGCCTGCCGTCAAGTTATTAGTGAACTCTTCCCAAGAGATGGTGTGATCGTTCTTGCAAATTTAAAAGGTGACGTGAAAGAGACCAATATTGAAGAGCTCCTTCCATTTGCCTTTTCTGGAGACGATTTAAAGTAATGAAATCAGGTTTTGTTGCCATCTTAGGCCGCCCAAATGTGGGCAAGTCAACTTTGTTGAATGGTTTAATTAACCATAATGTTTCAATTGTGACCGATAAATCACAAACAACAAGAAACAATATCATCGGCATCTATAACGATGAGAATACACAAATCGTTTTTCTTGATACTCCAGGTATCCATAAACCAAAAGCTCAATTAGGCCAAGAAATGAACAACATGGCTTATAGTGCTGCTCATGATGTTGATGTAGCGATTTTAGTAGTGGACGCTTCTAAACCATTTGGTGAAGGTGATAATTATATTATCGAACACTTAGATATTCATCACTGCCCACTCATTATTGTTTTTAACAAAATCGATTTAGCGAGATTAGACAAAGCTGAAGAATTAAAGAAGACTTATCGTGCTTTCTTTAAAGACGCTATCTTTATTGATACCGTTGCTAAAGAAGGATTCAATATTGATGAAATCATCAAAAAGGTTTCTTCCTTATTACCAGAAGGACCAGCGTATTACCCACCAGAAATGATTACCGATAAAGATGAAATCTTCCGTATCAAAGAAATCATCCGTGAGAAGGTCTTAAAATCCTTAAGAGAAGAAGTTCCGCATTCAGTGGCCATATATATGGAACACATTGAATGGGAGAAAAAGCCTCTCACGATTTTAGCTTCTATCATTGTGGAAAAAGAAAGCCAAAAAGGCATTGTTATCGGTAAAGGCGGACAACGCATTAAAGAAATCGGTAGCAAAGCTAGACAAAGCATTGAAAGACTTTTAAATCAACACGTTTACTTAGAACTTAAAGTAAAAGTGGATGAAGACTGGAGAAATGCTCCATCTTCTTTAAAAGAATACGGATATAAATACGAAAAATAAAAATGAAGATAATTGTTTTATCAATTAACCCCTATAAAGAAAAAGATGCGATAGTGACGGCAATTAGCGAAAAGGAAACAATCACCTTTTTAGCACGTGGAATCAAAGATCCTAAAAGCAAGAACTCCGCTTTAAACAATCTTTTAACCGTCGCTGACATTGAACTAATGGATGGAGACTTTAAGTATCCAATCTTAAAAAGTTCAAAACCTTTATTCTCTTCTTTGAAGATGGAGATGGATGAGAAGTACTTAGCGAGTCTCATCTTGATGGATGAAATGATGCTTAATCTCTTTCCTAGTGAAGAACAATACATCATGTTTCCATTTGTGGAAAAAGCCGTGGAAACACTTAAAGATAAAAACGATTGGTTAATGACATTGCTTTTATTAATGAGCCATGTCATTCGTTTAGGCGGATTCCAACTTGAGGTGAACAAATGCGTTATCTGCGGTCATAGAAACGGTATCGTTGCCTTTTCGTTCAATGATGGTGGTTTTATTTGTAAAGACTGCTACGACACAGATGTGGACCGTGACTTAAACAAAACACAAATGCTTCTCCTAAGAGAAATCGTTAATTGTCCTGACTTTAGCTTAATTGAAAAAGAATATAACCAAGAAGATGCGATGGTCTTATTTACCAAGTTTTACCAATACATCGAGGAAGCTTTTGGCTATCGCTTTAAGAACATCCGCTTGCTTATTGAATAATAAAAGTCCATAATAACACTCATAATAGGTTGACAACAATTCACGGAAATAATAGCATTCTTCATGCATGCATATTATTGAGGGAGCATATTATGAGTAAATTTGAATTCGATAAACTATGTAACCATTTCATTGTCTCTGGTTTCTACTTCCAAGGCTCAGAGATTTATGGTGGTTTAAGCAACACTTGGGACTATGGCCCAATTGGTAGTGAAATCAAACAAAACATCCGCAAGATGTGGTGGAAGAAATTCGTCCAAGAAAGTACCACAAACGTTGGTATTGATGCGGCGATTATGATGAACCCAAAGGTTTGGGAAGCAACAGGTCACGTGGCAACATTCAACGATCCACTTATTGACTGTAAGCATTGTAAACAACGCTTTAGAGCTGACCAATTAATTGAAAGCGAATTCCCAGATGCCGATGTTAACGGTATGACTAATGAACAAATGATGGAATTCATTAGAAACAATCACGTTAAATGTCCAAACTGTGGTAGTGAAAACTTCACCGACATTCGTCAATTCAATATGATGTTTAAAACACATATTGGTGTCACTGAAGATAGCAAATCAGTCGTCTATTTAAGACCAGAAACCGCACAAGGTATGTTTGTTAACTTCAAGAACGTCATGAGAGCAACACGTCGCAAATTACCTATTGGTATTTGTAATGTTGGCCGTGCTTTCAGAAACGAAATCACTCCAGGACAAATGACATTCCGTACACGTGAATTCGACCAAATGGAAATGGAATTCTTCTGCAAACCAGGCGAAGACTTAAAGTGGTTTGCCTATTGGAAACAATACTGCTTAGACTTCGTTGATTCCTTAGGAATCAGAAAAGACCATCTCCGTTATAGAGACCACGAACAAGAAGAATTAGCCTTCTATAGCAAAGCCACAACAGATATTGAATACCTCTTCCCATTCGGTTGGGGCGAAATCTGGGGTATTGCTGATAGAACCGATTACGACTTAGGTCGTCATACCAAATTCAGTGGTGAAGCTTTGGATTACTTAGATCCAGAAACAAATGAAAAATACATTCCATATTGTATTGAACCATCAGTTGGTTTAGACCGTTTGGTTTTAATGACATTATGCGATGCATACGATGAAGAACAAGTTGGTGACAACGATACTCGTATCGTTATGCACCTTTCTCCAGCTGTTGCGCCTTATAAAGCTGCGATTCTTCCATTAAGCAAGAAGCTCGAAGAAAAGGCTCGTGAAGTGGAACAATCTTTAGCCAAATACTTCAACGTCATCTATGATGATACCGGTTCTATCGGTAAACGTTATAGACGTCAAGACGCGATCGGCACTCCATTCTGCATTACCATTGACTTTGATACAGAAAATGATGGTGCAGTCACTATTCGTGAACGTGATTCCATGCAACAAGTCCGTTTACCAATCGGTGAATTAAAGGCTTACTTAGAGGAAAAAGTCTTCTTCTAAACAAGTAGAAAATTAGTAAAAAGTTAGGAAAAGTATAATTTATTATATGGCATTTGATGAAACCTTAGTTAATGACGTGTTAAAGCACGCTGATATCGTCAAAGTGGTATCCGCGTATTTACCTGTGATTAGAAAAGGTAAAGATTATCTCGCCAAGTGCCCATTCCATGATGATACTAACCCATCCATGCACATCTCACCTGAGCTACAAATCTTCAAGTGCTTCGTGTGTGGTACTAGTGGTAACGCGATTGGCTTTGTCAGAAAATACGAGAAACTCTCTTTTAGAGAAGCGGTCAAGAAAGTCGCAGAAATCTGTGATTATCATGATCCTCGATTAGAAGACATCCATGAAGCTAAGGTCGTTGACCCAAGAAGAACGCCACTTATTAAGTGTCTTCATGATTTAACTGTTTATTATCAATACGCTTTGAACTCTCCTGAAGGGAAAGCGGGCTTAGATTACTTTAACGAACGTCATCTTGATGCTGACTTAAGAAGTAAGTTCCTTCTTGGTTATGCATTTAAAGACGGAAAAGCCACATGCCGTTTCCTTGAAGAGAAAGGCCATTCCTTAAAAACCATCGAAGATGTCGGTATCGCTTCATCTATGAATGGTAACTATAGTGACCGTAATGCTGGTAGAGTCATTTTCCCAATTATGGACGCTAACGGTGAAGTCGTTGGCTATAGCGCTAGACGTTTAGGTAATGGTCCAGAAGCCAAATACGTAAACTCTCCTGAAACATATTTATTTCATAAATCAAACATTCTTTATAACTACAACAACGCCAAAGAAAAAGCGCGTATCGCTGGTTATATCTATGTTTTAGAAGGTTTTATGGATGTCTACGCCTTATATCGCATTGGTATGGAATCATGCGTAGCGACAATGGGCACTGCCTTAACCGCAGAACACATTCGCTTACTTAGATCATTAAATGTTGAAATAAGACTTTGTCTTGATGGTGACCTTCCTGGCCAAAAAGCCACGATGGAAATCGCTAATAATTTGGTGAGCAATGGTTTATCTGTTCGTATCGTTGATAACCAAAATAGCACTAAAGACCCAGACGAGATTTTAAATCAAGATGGTGCAGTAGCGCTTAATGCTTATTTGAATAAACTCATCTCAAGAGTGGATTTCATTCTCAATTACTATAAGAACACCAATCCACTTCAAACAACCGAACAGAAAACTCAGTTAATCCAGGAATTTATTCCTGTTTTACTCGCTATCCGTTCCCAAATTGAACTTGATAGCTATATTAACAAACTTGCGAATATTACCGGCTTTGCGCCTGAGGCCATCAGAAATATTCTTAAAACCGCGAGAAAGAAACCAGCCAATACTGATTTCCGTAGCATGATTAGAGAATATCATCCTGAAAGAAAGGTCCTCAGGAGACTCGAATTTGCCGAGCGTGAACTTTTATACCAAATGCTCCAAAATCGCGAAGCAGTGGCCTTTTATGAGCAAAAAATCGGTGGTTTCTATGATGAAACGTATCGCATCATTGCAAATTACCTTATCGAATATGCCAAAGAGCAAAAAGATTTCGTTCCAGTGGATCTAATCTCCTCCCTGGAAAATAGTGACTTACCAGAAAAGGATGAACTAATTAACAAGATAAGTGAGCTCTATCTTGAAAGAAACCATCCTGATGTCTGCAACGAAGAGTTATTGAATAACTTGCAGCAAGTCATCGATACTGAAAAAGAAAAAATCTTTGAATCTGATACCTTAGAACAATCGTTAGAAGGCAAAGATCCAAAGGAGAAAGCGCGTATTATCTCCGACTACAATAGACGTCGTCTGCGTAATAAACGCTAAACATTAATTTTAATTAAACCAATGAAAGGGGCATTGATTTATGGGTAGAAAAAAATTAGAAACAACAGAAGCGGTCTTAGAAGACAAGCCAAAAAAGAGAGGCCGCCCAAAAGTGAGTGAAGGTGCACCAAGTTCACCAAAACTCGAAAAGAAAAAGAAAGTCAAAAGCATCTATGATGACGATGGTGAAATCCTTTCTTTAGATGACATCAAGAACAGTCTTTTAAAGAAAGCTAAATCATCCGGTATTATTGACCAAAGCGATATTTATGATGCTTTAAATCAATTCGATTTAGACGATGATACAATTGCTGACTTGATCAATTTCTTTAAAGAGAACGGCATCGAAGTTATCTCTGATGAAGATGATGAAGATGAAGACTTTGAAGACTTTGACGAAAGCAAAATGAATCTTGACGAAGAGCCAGATGATGATTTCTTTGCGGAAGAAACCGAAGAAACCGAAGAAGATATCGACATAGACTATTTAGGTAGTGAAGTCCGTATCAACGACTCCGTTAAGATGTATCTTAAAGAAATTGGTAAATATGATCTTTTAAAAGCGGAAGATGAACCAATCTTAGCTAAGAAGATCTTAAACGGCGATGAAGAAGCTAAACAAACTTTAATCAACGCTAACTTACGTTTAGTTGTTAACATCGCTAAACACTATGTGGGTCGTGGTATGTTATTCTTGGATTTAATCCAAGAAGGTAACCTCGGTTTGATGAAAGCCGTTGATAAATTCGACTACACAAAGGGTTATAAATTCTCAACATATGCGACATGGTGGATTCGTCAAGCTATCACACGTGCGATTGCTGACCAAGCCAGAACCATTCGTATTCCAGTCCATATGGTTGAAACCATCAATAAGATGACACGTATTCAAAGACAACTCATCCAAGACTATGGCCGTGAACCAACAGCCGAAGAAATATCTGAAGCGATGAACGGTGAATTAAGCGCGAAACGTATTCG
>CAMKQK010000041.1:0-10647 GCA_946414915.1 uncultured Caryophanales bacterium | reverse complement strand
TCCATGAGTTTCCTCACTGGCTTCTGAGACCAGCGCGTCTACCAATTCCGCCATGACCACATGTGACATGATTATATCACAGCAGTCCGCGTTTTTTATCTTCTTCTTCTTGGAGCAATCTAAAGTTTACTTTACCAAGCATGGTTAAAGGCAATTCGTCTCTAAATTCAATCTCAGTAGGAACGGACCATCTAATGAGATATTTACGGCACGTCTCAAGTATTTTTTCTTTCATTGCGGTTTCATCAAATACTTTAGCCACAACAAAAACCTTTAAGGAGTTTTGAAGTTTAGCGTCAGGAATACGAATTGCGGCGCATGAAGTGACTTCTGGCATTGATTCAATTAATTGTTCGACTTCACTTGGGAAGACCGCAACACCAGAGACTTTGACCACTCTCTTTTTACGTTGTTTGAAGAAGATGAAATCATCTTCATCCATATAACCAAGGTCACCAGTATAAAGGTAGCCATCTTTTAAACATGCTTTAGTGGCTTCTTCATCTTGATAGTAGCCGAGCATAATCGCACCACTATTAATGATGATTTCGCCTAATTCGCCACGTGGAACTTCGTTGCCTTTTTCATCCACGATTTTGAATGTGGCTTCTGGCATAGCTTTACCTAAAGAGCCTTTACGATTAGCGTTAAAGGTATTAACGCAGTTAACCGCAATAGCTTCAGTTAAACCGTATCCTTGGAATAAACGGCATTTAGAGCCCGCTTCAGCCATTGTTTTATTAAATCTGTCTTCTAAATCAGCAGGCATAGAATCACCACCGCAGAAGCAGCAATGCAAATATTTTAAGTTTTTAGATTTAACGAATTTTGGTTCTTGTAACAACTTTTCGTAGATTGTTGGAACACCACACATACATGTAAGTTTCGTGGCGTTCATCGCTTTCACCACTTTATCCGCTTTAAACTTAGGAACTAAGATGGAAGAGAAACCGTTTGCTAATGGAGCGTGCATGGTCATGCATAAACCAAAGCCATGGAAGCTTGGTAAAACACTGAGCATTTTATGTCCACGCATTTCTTCAGGCTTAACCGCTAAGAACGAATAAGCGTATTGAGAAATAAAGTTAAAAGCATAGTCGCTTAAACAAATAGTTTTTGGTTTACCAGTTGTGGAACCACTATGTAAAAGAACAGAACATCTATTCTTATCGACTTTAGCAACAGGGACTTCTTTTCCTGTTGGTTTTAATTGATAGGTGTATTTAAAACCTTGGAACTTAAATCTAGGAGGCATTTTGCCTAATTTACGACGGATTCTAAAGTTCATGAAATTGTGATAGATGAATTTAGAAACTAGAGGTAAATCATCTTCGATACGTGCAACGTATACTTTATCCGCAATTTCACGGTACTGTTTCACTTCTTTAGCGATTCTTTGTTCAAATAAGAAAGCCACTTTAGTGTTTGTTTTATCCATAATTTGCTTCACTTGGTTAAATGGAGTGAATGGGTGGATTAAGTTACTTGTGGCACCGATTTTGTTAATCGCATAAAAAAGGACGATAGTTTCAGGGATGTTAGGTTGTGCAATCACAATAACATCCTTTTCTCTAATACCAAGTCTGTTATATAAAATATCAGCGGTCATATCGACACGCTTTAAGAGTGTTTTAAAGGAAATTCTTTTACCTTCATAATAAAGAGCAAGATCATGAGGACACCTATTAGCGGCCTCTTTTAAAGCTCCATACATTGTATAATCTGTCATCATTTGATAAATAACCCCACTAGTGAAAAGATACCAATCAATACAAGGAAGTGACTGATATAGATAATTAATGAGTGACGACCAACAAAACAAATTGGTCTTTCAAACTCAAAGCGTTTAAAGTAGGACTTTCTTTGGACACTATAAGTGAATTTAGAAAGAAGAGCCCCACCAAAGAAGAAACCAAAATACGGGAATAATGGCATATAGTCAGCGTGTAAATATAGCGCTGGGTTTGGTTCCCAAAGCATTGGAACCCAAGCATTTTTGCCCCATTCAGTTTGACTGAGTAAGACACAGACTGGATGGATTAATAGACCAATAATGCCAATGACCATGAGCCATTTCCAGCTCTTTTCTTGTACAAAACAATATATTAATGTCGACCAGGCTAAAACGCCGATGATATTAATGTCGACAATAAATGACTTAACACCTAAATTTAAGTTATATGTGATTCTTAAACTTTCAAGGATATGAGAACCCACCATAATGATAGCCCAAAGGGCAATCATTTGACCGGCTCTTTTCCAGTTATTACGTGAGAAAGCACAAGAGATACCACTCACAAAGCAGAAGCAAATTAAGCAAATCCAACGGACAACGTCTCTTGCGGGATTATGCCAATAGAAATTAGCAACTTGATAAATCCCATAGAATGGTTGAGTATGGGCTTCACCTGCCCAACTACCATTAAAGGACATCAGCAAATTGAAAATGTGGTCCATCACCACTAAAAGCATGAGAATGCCACGAACGAAGTCAATCTCATGAATACGTTTTTCAAATGCACTTAATTTAGCTTGTTCTTCCATAACAGTGCCATTAGTCTACCACAGGGTATACTAAAAAGCATTTTATTTTAAAGAAAGCGAGACTATTTGCCTAAGATGTAATGAGCCCAGTCTTCATAAACCTTGAGATAATCATCTTCGTTATGAATCTCATGACGCATATGAGGATAGAGTTTTAAGCTAACATTATTAATTCCTAATTTTTTATAGGCGGATTCTAACCATTTTACGCCTTTGCCGTTTTGACCAACTGGATCATCTTCACCAGAAGTAATGTAAATAACTTCATTCTTATTCACTTTCTTCATGTTTTTCTTTTTCCAGATTTTAGCCATGCCTTTTAAGAATTCCTTCCAGAAACCACCGGTATTCATATGACCGAGATATGGGTCGGCAACATAAGCATCGACATTTGCCTCATTGTAGGATAGCCAGTCAACTGCGGTTCTTGGGTTTTTGATTTGCTTATTATATGGGCCTAAACCAAGGTTTGTGAAGAACTTATTTGGTTTATCCCAGTTAGATTTATGGATGAGTAGCTTTGCTAAGAAAGCGGCGATGGACATTAAGCCAGCTTGACCACCATTACTACCAATGATTAAGGTTCTATCCGCGGCTAATGGATATTTTTCTAAACGCGCTTGTGTGGTAAATGAACCCATGGAGTGACCACCTTGAATTGTTGGTAGTCCGTTTTTCTTTGCTTCTAAGATGGTGAGATATAAAGCATCGACAATTTTATCAAAGGCATCCTTTGGCCATTTTTGTAAATCATCTTCTGTTGGGGCATTAAGTCCTTGACCGAAGTGATCTAATATCCAAACGTTAATGCCTTGCTTATTAAGATATTCCGCTAAGCGGGCATATCTAGTGGCATACTCTTGCATGCCTGTAATAAATACGTAATTGGCTTTGCCGTTTTCAACTAGCCATTTAGCACCTTTAACTATTTCACCGCTTGGTAAAGCAATCTCAAAAATATCCATATAATACTCCTGTTACTATAATCTATTCTACGAATATATTATCATGTGCCAATAAAAAACTCTACAAGGTCATTGTAGAGTCTTTATTAATTTTATTTTTCTTCAATTAGAAGAAGATGCTTCTCCAAGTATTGAAGTGTGTTTCACTTTGTGGATAATCACTACCCCAGTAGCCAACACAAGCGTGTAAAGCTAAGCCATAAGCTTTACCAGCGGCATTGCCCTTTGAACTATGAATGACTAAATCATTAAAGGCATCCATAGCTTCTTGGATTTGTGCGCTATATTGTGCATATGTGCTATTGGCTTTAATTTTTGTCAAAGCGTCATAAGCATCAATTAAGCCATATGAACTAACACCATAGAAGCACTTCGCAGAAGTGAGAAGATTCTTGAAGGAACTGAGATTGTTTTTCGCAGTTGTCTTAATCGCCGCAGCGAAAGCTTCAAACTTAGTGAAGTAGTTATCCATCTTAGACAAGTCTAAGACGGAAAGTGTTTGATCGTTTTGATATGAACCGTATTGACTGACGAAAGTAGTACAGCAAGCTTTTAAAACATCTTCAGTGGATTTATGAGCATATAAATCATCAACCCAACCTTCATAGTCCCAACCATCACCTTCTTCTGTTTCTTCAGAAGAAACCATGTAGTTGAAATATGGGGCATTGAATTCAGCGATATCTTGGCATCCCATTAAGCAAGCATCGTAACCGATGAATTCTAATTTAGTGTTACCGTTTTTAGCGAAGACTCTTTCCATTGCGCTACTGACTTCAGAAGCTGTTAAGCCATCACCGTAGTAGTTATCATCGAAGCAAACACCATCAAGGGCACCACCGTGGTTCCAAAGAATGACACCATATTTATCCGCTGGATAGTTTTCCATACCCCAGTTGATATAAGAGGCTAATGTACTAGCACTACCCATATTGTTTTGAGCAATCTTTTCATCTAAGACCAAGTTATGGTTATCAGCGTGGAAGCGGCATAATTTATTAGCGCTGATTTGTGAATTGTACCAGCGTGTTGTACCACCTGTTTGGAAAAGGAAGTTGATGTCTTCTGGTTGATTATTAACCGCTAAGACTTCTTCGATGTCTTCGCTTGCGGCACCATAATCACTTTCTAAGTTAGAACCGCAGAGATAAAGCATAATTGTCCAAGCATCACCAGCTTGTTCGATAACTTCTAAGTCGAATGTGTCGCTGACATCTTCTTGAGCAGCGTTTTTAATGAATGCAGTAATTGTTGTATTACCAACTGCAAGAGCGGTAATTAAACCATTTTCATCAACGGAAGCAACGCTTTCATCACTAGATGTCCAAAGATATGGTTTTTGGTTAGCATTGCTTGGTGTGCACTTCATTGTGAGTGTCGCGGTTTTGCCAATGGCAAGTTTATCTGGACCTCTTAAAACAAAGCTTTCTGGATAAACAGGTCTTGGTTCACCAGTCACGAATAAGTTAAAGGAGAAGACTTTACGACGAGTACGGTAGTGAATAACCGCGTTGCCCTTACGTGCTTTGTATGTAGTATTGGTTCTTTCAACGTTCCAACCATCTTCTTCTAAAGCTTTGGTGTACTTAATATCAATAGAAGTTTCACCATTGTCTGGTGTTTCAGCATGGAAGCCCATACCAAATTGTGTATCTTGTGCAGTACCATTTGTCCATGTACCTGTACCGTATGGGATAGGAACTTCAACCCAAACGTCCTTATTTTTCACGAATGTTTCAAATGGAGCGACTGGGAAAGCATTAGCCTTTATGAAGACTGTGACTTTTGCGGTCTTTTCTTCGAAAGTAACTTCGAGTTCTTGATTACCCGCTATTTCATCGTCATAGCCAGTAACTTCATAGTCCTTAACGACGACTTGGGAATTATCGGTGTAGAAAGCAGTAACAGTTAAATCTAATTCGTCTTCGAATTCATAACCGGTTTCAGCCTTGTTATCCACGACTTCAATTTTCACTAATTTAGCAGGATTGACAGTAACATCTAATTCATAAACTTGACCGTTATAAGTAACTACTAAGGTTTGTTCACCACTTGTGTAGTTGTTATAACCAGTAACGGCATATGTACCGCCTTCAAGTTCTTCAGTATGACCATCGGAATAGTTAGCGGTTACGACGATGTCTAATTCATCGCCAATTTCGTAACCATTTGCTGCTTGGTTATCAGTAACTGTGATACCAGTTAATACGATTGGTTTTGGATTAACGGTCACAGTGATATTTGCGGTTTTATCTTGATAAGTAACCACTAAGTCTTGTTGACCAGCGTTTTGGTTATCAAATGTTGTGATGGTATAGTCAGTTAATTCAACGGTTGTACCATCGGAATAGTTAGCGGTAACTTTAATATCTAATTCGTCATCAATTTCATAACCACTATTGGCTTTGTTATCAATAACTGTAATGTTTTCCAAGACGACAGGTTTTGGATTGACAAAAACGTTAATAATGGTAATTTTGCCTTTGTAATTAATAGTGACGGATTGAACGCCAGAATTTTCGCTATAGAAACCACTGACTTGATAATCTGTGACTTCTTCATAAGAACCATCGGAATAATGTGCTTTAACAGTAATGTCCAATGCTTCGCCAACTTCGTAGCTGGCTTTGTTGTTTGTGGCGGCAATATCAACAAGCAGTTTTTCATTAACTTGTGATGATGCGTCGGTAAATGATGAGGGTGCGTCGCTAGTAGGGAGATCGCACGCGGAAAGGCTCACTACTCCAAGGAGAGCAGCCACGCCTACAATGAATGTTTTCCGAATCTTGATCATATAAGCTTCTTTCTTTCTTTAGGATATAAATTTGCAAAAAATATATCAAAAAGACAACGTATTATCAAGAAAACACCAGTAACTGATGTTACTAATGTGCCAATGTGTAATGCATATGCATATATGTGTGTAATACGAAGGTGTATCAATGCGTTTTAGGAAAGAGACAATGTTGCTGTGCGATTTTTAGCGTTTTTAATAAGAAAAGCACAGTTTTCTCGACTGTGCCTTTAATATTTTGCTCATTAGTTTCTACGCTTTTAAGACATCTAGGCTATCGAATAAATGGACTTGATCTTCTTTCGCGGTATAAACCTTATAGCGAAGTGTGGTTTCAGTGAGTTCTAAAACACCAAACATTTGAGCGTTAACGCAACCTGTCGCTAAGTCGCCTTTGTTATAGGTTTCATCAAACTCATAAGAGCTGTATTTGAATGGCTCTAGTTGACTGTCATATTTAAGCTTACCTAATTCGATTTTGTATTTGTTTTTAAAGAATGTTTGATTTGGATTTAGCCCTTTCCATTCATCTCCATCTTTAACAGCCTCCGCCCAGATACCTTCATCAGCCTCTGGTTGACCACATCTATGACCCGCAGCACCAGTAGTTACGTAGTAAGTACCTTGAGGATTCTTATCATATTCGACATCTTCGATGGTCTCTGTAGCCGGGTTAAGGTTCACTACTTCCGCGTTATTGTATTCGGTTGTGTAACCCGCGGCATCCCACTTGTATGGGAGCGTTCTATTGTATGTATGGTCATGCGCTTGTAGGACTAAGTCAACGTGTTTTTCTGAGAAAACTGGAGTGAGTTTTTCGACGATTCTTTGATTTTCAGAATTGTTGGTGTGGTCACCAGTGCTATATGGAGAGATGTGCAACATCACAACTTTCCACTTGGCGTTACTAGCTTTATCTAAGTCTTCCTTTAACCAATTAACTTGTGCTGTGCTCACATCGTTGGTATTTAAGACTGCGAAATGAGCGTAATCATAATCGTATGAATAGTAGCAGCCCGAATCTGACACATCAGCGTAATTAATATCACCAGTAAAGTAATTGATATATGGAACGCTTGGTTCATGGTTACCTGCACTTGCCATATATGGGATATCAAACTTGTAATCATTAATAATTTCAATTGCTTTTAAGTGTCTTAAGACTCTGCTTGGTTTACCCGCACTACCAGTGGAATTGTTTTGGTCAAATTGGTCACCATTATATAAAGCCATATCAAGGCCCTTACCCGCGGTATCGACGGCTTTGGTGAAAGTATTTCTCCAAACATTAAGCTTCTTTTGATCCTTTGTTTGAGCGTCGCTCATATGGATTGCGGTAATGCTTTTTGCCTTTTCTTTTTCGGTGATAAAAGCCCCATATGTCCAGCCTGCATCAGAGCCGACTTTATAGCTGTAGGCTTTGCCTTTTTCAAGATTTTCAATGTGAACTTTATGGGAATAGAGGTTTAATGTCACATCATTACTACTACCTTTTTTCTTGGCTAAAGAGCCATCTTTGGTAGTTAAGTTACCATCTTTGTTATATTCAATTTCTAAGGCTGTACCTTCAAAGACTTGTGCATTTGTAAAATCCGCTTGTTCGCCTTTATCTGATTGCACTAAGTAGAGCTTAGTTTCACTTGCGGTTAAATCGGTTAAGTAAGAAAAACCACGTGAATAGATATCAGAATAGTAAGTCATGTTGAAACCAGCAGGAGCAGCTCCAACAGCGTAAGTATCATAATCAGGTGTGATTGATGGTCTCACGATGTTATACTCTAGTTCTTCGCTTGACTGACTCTTTTTATCAACGTTTTGACACGCCGCTAGAGCGGCAATGACGGCTAAAGATAAAAGCAAAAATGGCTTTTTACTTGAAACATTAAAAAATTTCTTCTCCATAATAACTCCCGAAAATATTGTGATTGTCACTAATATTTTAATCACTATATAAAAGAAATATAAAGAGGAAAGAATACGTTTTTTATAGAATACGTCTATCAATACCCGATTGTTGATAGTAAAGACTCTTTTCTTGATACATCATCACATCAGATTCTTTAACTAAATCATTAACGGTTTTTTCTTTATTGGAACGATAGCTATATCCCACTGAACAACTATATTTAGTTTCACTAACATACTTACGAATGCGGTCCACTAAGGCGAGGACTTCTTCCTCGCTGTTCTTATTACAAATAATCATGAATTCATCGCCACCGACACGATAGCCATATTGTCTACGTCTTAAAGAGCGAGAGAAGCATAACGCTAAAGTCACCAATGCTTCATCACCTGCGGCGTGACCATAATTATCGTTAATACGTTTAAGTCCATTCATATCAATAGACACAATCGCGGTAATTTCATCATCGTAGTTTTTTAAATCAGAATAATATGCGTGACGATTAAGTAATTCAGTTAATGAATCTTTTTTGGTTAATTGAAGGACGGTGAGTTCGTAGTAAGCGAACAAAGCAATCGCGATTGTAACGCAGAACATTGAAGAATAATCACTGCCGAAGATAAATGGGAGGATCAAACCAGAACCAATGGCTAAAGCCATAAAGACAATCGAGATAATTTCAAAAAAGCGTTTATTGCTACGCACAATTAGTAAATAGATTAGGAATGCACCATATAATCCCGAAACAATGTATGGAAGATAGCCCATAACAGGAGCGCGATCTAAGCTATTGGTTTCGTCAATTAAGAAGATGATGCCTGTTGGAATAGAAACGAAATCTAAAACCGCTAAAACCATCGCTGGAATAAAGATGAGCCAGTTTTGTTTCTTAACCAAAGCGAAAGTAATTAAGGCGAGGATAAACGGAGTGGCGCTATATCTTATCGCAGTTAAAACCGCTCTAACATGACGATAGTCTGGATTTTTTGCAATTGAAAACTCGATAAAAACAATAATGGAAAGAACAAAGATTGAAGCGTTAATCGCATGTAAACGCACCACTCTTTTCTTTTCCATAAAGACTGTTGATATCAAAGAAATTGTAAAAGCAGCCAAGATAAGAATTAAAGGCCAATTCTGTGACAAATATTCTTTAAACATATGTTCAATAAGAACATTATACTACGTATTGATAAAAAAGACACGGGTTAACCGTATCTTAAACTTTTCTTCTTTCGATTGAGGAATTCTTGTAAAACTCCGCTTTGTTGTCGTACATTTTCTTCTCTGCTTCTTTCAAAAGATTAACAATTTCAGTTCTCTTTTTGCCTCTATATGAGTAGCCAACAGAGCAGTTATAATTGGTTTCAGAAATCTTCTTAGTGAAGTCATCGATGAAGTCTTTTATTTGAGCTTCATCACCGTTCATGACCAAGACGAGGAATTCATCACCACCCATTCGGTAAGCGGTCATGTTACGTTTTGCACTAGCGTAAATTAAACCCGCAATTGTGCTAATCGCTTTGTCACCTTCTAAGTGACCATAGTTATCATTGATGTATTTAAGGCCATTCACGTCAAATTGAATGATTCCAGTAACACTCTTTTCTAATCTACTAACATCATGGTAATAGGTTTCACGGTTGAATAATCCGGTAAGACCATCGATTTGTGATCTTTCAATATAAAGGAATAGGTAGTAAACAATTGTGCTAAACGCAATTGTGGTACTAAGAATATAGATATCACCATTTGGATTAAAGAACGATTCAATCACCACTGCCACAATTACGAAGAGGGAACAAATAATAAGTGTTAAACCATGCCATAAGTGTTTAGAGGAAATCTTGATAACAGAAACATAAACGAGATAGGCAAGGAATAACGCTGAAACGATATGGGAGGTGAATCTTAAAGGCCCAGGAACGAAAAGCAAAGAAGAAAGATCTTCAGCTGGAGCGAAATAGACAACAGCCTTATTGACATTAGGGAATAGCATTAGAGAATAAATAATCGCATTAACAATAAGAGGTGCTAAAAGCACAAATAAATGCTTTTTATTCTTAATCTCACCACTCATCAAGATAAAGAAAAGAAGGCAGAACGGATTAAGAACATAGTTGAAGAACGAACATACGGTTGTTAATGGTTTGTTCAAAAGCACTTCTTTTGAGTATATTTCAATTACTTTGGAAATGGATAATAAAAGGGCTGCGCCAATGATAACCAATGAGTAAATACTAATTCTTGGGTGCTGCTTAAAACGTAAGATGGCGTTTGACACCATCACTAAGCTAATAAGTAATTGGAAGAAGTATTTAATTACAAAATCGTTCAGTAAATCCATATGTAGTTATTTTACATTGGTGTAAATTAACTAGCAATTGGCAATTTATCTGGATAAAGTTTTCTTAGAAAACTGCTAACATCTATCTATT